>JASFRS010000009.1:0-26902 GCA_050114795.1 Sphingomonadales bacterium | reverse complement strand
GTGACTGCGCGGGAGAGCGCGATGGTGATTGAATAAAGCCATTGCCACCGAAGGAGCAACCGCCCCGGAAACTCTCAGGTCAGCGGACCGCGCGGGCAATATAGGAACACTCTGGAAAGTGAGCGGCAAAAGCTTCTCCACCGACGGGCGTAAACGGATGCAAATCCGGTAAATCTCTCAGGTTCCGTGACAGAGGGGGCGTGCAGGTTGAAATCTATTTCAGCCTTGTACGACACTTTGTCTTAGGGAGCATGGGGTGAACGAGCAAAACGCCAATACTGAATTAAAGACAACAGCCTTGGATGTGCTGCACCGGGAGTTGGGTGGCAAAATGGTGCCTTTTGCGGGCTATGCCATGCCAGTCCAATATCCCATGGGGATTATGGGGGAGCATCTCCATTGTCGCGCCCATGCGGGTTTGTTTGATGTCTCTCATATGGGTCAGCTTCTTCTTAAAGGGGAAGGGGCGGACAAGGCGCTCGAAGCCTTGGTCACTGGAGACGTTCAAAATCTGGCGTTGGGCAAGCTGCGTTACAGCCTGTTCACCAATGAACAGGGCGGCATTTTGGATGACCTGATGATTACCCGACGTGAGAATGACTTATATCTTGTCGTCAACGCGGCGGTTAAAGACCAGGATATCGCGCATTTGCGCAGTGCATTAGAGCCACAGGGCATTGAAATCGAAATTTTGGAAGACAAGGCGTTGCTTGCCCTCCAAGGGCCGGAGGCTGAAGCGGCTTTGTCCACTTTAAGCCCTGCTGTGGCAAATCTATCTTTTATGAGTGCGGGTAGCTTTGAATTGCTGGGCGTTGCCTGCTGGATCTCTCGTTCCGGATATACGGGTGAAGACGGGTTTGAGATATCGCTGCCAGCGTCACATGCTGAAACAGTCGCGCGGGCGCTTCTTGATTTTGACGGTGTAGCACCAATTGGCCTTGGCGCACGGGATAGCTTGCGGCTTGAGGCTGGGCTTTGTCTCTATGGACATGACATTGATGAAAGCACCACGCCGGTTGAAGCGGCGCTGAATTTCGCTTTGTCAAAACGCCGAAGAGAAGAAGGTGGTTTCCCAGGAGCTGATATTATCCTTTCACAATTAATGGATGGTACGACACGCAAGCGCGTGGGCCTTAAATTATTAGGAAGGCAACCCGCGCGCGAAGGGGCGGAGATTGTCAATGAGACTGGTGATGTTATTGGCAAAATCACCTCAGGCGGTTTTGCGCCGAGCGTAGGTGGGCCGATTGCTATGGGCTATGTCGCCACGGATTATAGTGCCGAAGGCAGTGAAGTTGGAATTTTAGTGCGCGGTAAGAGGCTGGAGGCGGTGGTCGCTAAAATGCCTTTTGTTACGAAATCTTATGTGCGCAAAACAGGGGTGCAGAAATGACCGTAAAATATTCTAAAGACCATGAGTGGATTAGCATTGAGGGCGATGAAGCAACAATTGGTGTTACTGATTATGCGCAAAATGCTTTGGGTGATGTGGTGTTTGTTGAACTGCCTGAAGTCGGGGCAAATCTGACTCAGGGTGATGAGGCCGCTGTTGTTGAATCCGTAAAGGCCGCAAGCGAAGTTTACGCACCTGTAAGCGGTGAAGTCATTGCGGTAAATGACGCTCTGGTTGATGCACCTGATATGGTGAACTCTGACCCTGAGGGAGAGGGGTGGTTCTTCAAGCTTCGCCTGGCGGATAAAGGGCAGATTGATGAATTAATGGATGAAGACGGATATAAATCTTTCATCGCTGAGCTTGAGTAGACCTTATGCGTTATCTTCCTTTAAATGATGCGGACCGCCGCGCCATGCTGGATAAAATCGGCGTGGACCATATCGACGATTTATTCCGCGATGTCCCAAAATCGGCTTTGTTGGACAAACCTGTGGATTTGCCGACTCATGCCAGTGAGAGGCAAGTGGAACGGTTGATTGGCGCCTATGCTGAAGCCAATTTGTGCGCTGGAAAAGTGCCGTTTTTCTTAGGCGCAGGGGCTTATCGCCATCATGTGCCAGCAAGCGTGGATCACATCATTCAAAGGGGGGAATTTCTAACCGCTTACACGCCTTATCAGCCGGAGATTGCGCAGGGCACGCTGCAATATCTTTTTGAATTCCAAACACAGGTCGCGCGCCTTTATGGAATGGATGTGGCCAATGCGTCGCTTTATGACGGCTCGACCGCCTGTCTTGAAGCGATATTGATGGCGGCGCGCGTGACAAGACGGAAAAAGGCGCTGCTGTCTGGTGGTCTGCATCCCCATTATGTGGATGTGGCAAAATCCATGACAGCCTATTCCGATGATGCGCTTGTGGCGAATAAGCCTGAATTAGCGATGGGTGCGCCTGGTGACGATATTGAAGCATTGAGTGCTGCGCTGGACCAGGATACGTCCTGTGTCGTGGTTCAATATCCGAATGTTTTTGGCCATATCCGCGACTTATCCGGTCTTGCGGAAAAGGCGCATGCTAAAGGGGCATTGCTGATTGTCATCGTGACGGAACCTGTGGCCTTGGGCGCTATTCGTGCGCCGGGTGATATGGGGGCTGACATTGTGGCGGGCGAAGGTCAAGCGCTGGGCGTTGGTTTGCAATTTGGCGGTCCTTATCTGGGATTATTTGCAACGCGGCAGAAATTTGTTCGGCAGATGCCGGGACGGCTTTGCGGCGAAACCGTAGATGCGGATGGCAACCGTGGTTATGTGCTGACACTTTCAACGAGGGAGCAACATATCCGCCGGGAAAAGGCTACGTCTAATATCTGTACCAATTCTGGCCTGTGTTCTTTAGCCTTTAGCGCACATATGACTTTACTGGGCGAAAAGGGCCTGCGTGAATTGGCTGCTTTAAATCATGGTCTGGCAGTCTATGCCGCAGAAAAGCTTGCCAAAGTCAAAGGCGTAAAATTGATGAATGGGCCTTTCTTCAATGAATTCACGCTGCAACTGCCTGAGGCCTCCATGCCCGTACTGCGGCAGTTGGCGGACCGGAATATTTTGGGTGGGATTGGCTTAAATCGTTTGTATCCAGATGAAAAAGCTTTTGAAAACTATATGTTGGTGGCGGTGACAGAAACGGTCGCTTTAGAAGATATTGACGCGCTCTGTACTGCGTTGGAGGAGATTTTACCATGAGTGTTGAAACCTTCACCGGCCATAAAGCGCTGGAACGCAGTGAGCCTTTGATTTTCGAGATTGGTGATCGGAACAGAAGTGGTGTTGATTTTGAAGTCGCACCAGCTCATGGCAGTCGTCTGGGTGGTTTGGAACGCAGTGAGGCTATCGACCTGCCTGGCCTTGCTGAAGGAGAGATGGTTCGCCATTACACGCGCTTGTCACGGTTGAATTATGCCATCGATATGGGCCTGTTTCCTTTGGGTTCCTGCACGATGAAACATAATCCGCGCCTCAATGAAAAAATGGCGCGGTTGCCTGGCTTTGCAGACTTGCATCCGCTCCAGCCTCATAAAACAGTGCAGGGCGCTTTGGGCCTGATTGATACGCTGGCGAAATGGCTGATGGAACTGACGGCCATGCCTGCGGTTGCCATGTCACCTAAGGCCGGAGCACATGGGGAGCTTTGTGGTTTAATGGCCATTCGTGCGGCGCTTGAAGCGCGTGGTGATGCCCGTAAAGTTGTTCTGGTGCCTGAGTCCGCCCATGGAACAAATCCAGCAACAGCAGCTTTTTGCGGCTATGAAGTGCGTAAGGTGCCGGCCAATGATAAAGGCCGGGTCGATGTTGAAGCGCTGAAAGAGCGGCTTGATGAAGATGTTGCCGCCATCATGCTGACCAATCCAAATACCTGCGGCCTGTTTGAACCGGATATCATTGAAATTGCAGAAGCTGTTCACGCTGTAGGCGCGTTCTTCTACTGTGATGGTGCCAATTTTAATGCCATTGTGGGGAAAGTTCGCCCGGGTGATCTGGGCATTGATGCTATGCATATCAATTTGCATAAGACCTTCTCGACACCCCATGGCGGTGGTGGCCCGGGTTCCGGTCCGGTTGTCTTTTCAGAAGCGCTGGCCCCCTTTGTACCGCGCCCGGTCATTCGTCATGAGCATGGCGAATTCCGCCTGATTGAGCATGATGGCGAAGCGGGTGTTGAACAAAGTTTTGGTCGCATGTGCGCTTTCCATGGGCAGATGGGCATGTTTGTTCGTGCTTTGACGTATATGAAATCCCATGGCTCGGATGGCCTGCGTCAGGTGGCTGAAGATGCAGTGCTCAATGCCAATTATATTCTCGAAAGCCTGAAAGATGTTATGACGCCTGCCTTTGAAGGGCCGTGCATGCATGAAGCTTTGTTCGATGACCGTTTTCTGGAAGGAACGGGCGTTACCACATTAGATTTCGCAAAAGCGATGATTGATGAGGGCTATCACCCCATGACCATGTATTTTCCTTTGGTCGTTCATGGCGCTATGCTGATTGAGCCGACGGAGACGGAAAGCAAAGCCGACTTGGATCAATTCATCGGTGCCTTAAGGTCTTTAGCTGAAAAGGCGAAGGCTGGAGATAAAGACTATTTTGATGGTGCGCCTTATTATGCTCCGCGCCGCCGCCTGGATGAAACCCTGGCGGCCAGAAAGCCGATATTGACTTATCAGGCGGAAGCTTAAGTGGATTGTTGTTGCCGTCGGCGTCTAAACATGAAGATGCCGAAGATGCCGATGGCAGTAATCCCCAATGCGCCAGGCTCAGGCACAACGGCAATAAATTCGATTGTGATTGTTCCCAGAATGAAATCCCGAATGCCCAGATCAGGGGCCGTAAAGGTCTGTCCATTAAGAAGTAAAACGCCATCATAAACCTGAAAATAATCCGCGGGAACCAATGAGATATTTGTGAAATCCGTGTCACCACCGGGGCCAATTGGAGAGGGTGGTGTAAATTCTGCCCCGTTGGTTGTGTTTTGAAGTACAGCAGCGTCAAAGATTGTGTTGGCGACAATATAGAAGGTTATTGAATCGCCCGGTGCTCCAAGATTATTGAGGTTTAGAGAGTCGTCTGTTGCTGAAAACGCGTCAGTTGAAGGTAGAATCTGCGTGAAAATGAACAATTCATTTTGCTGATTCCGGTCGACGACGATATTGAAATTATTGCGGTCGTTTGGCTGAAACTCGCCGTTAACGGAGCTTGCTGACCCACCGCTCAAGGTGGTTGAAACACCATTGGAGTTTGAGTTAACCAGGAGAGTTTCCAATGGGTCAAATTTGAAATAATTGCTGCGAGAGAATTGATCTGAAAATGGAGTGCCTTGCCCGGGGTCCCCAACGTTAAAAGGGTCAAAACCGCCATTGTGAAATGCAAAATAGACGGGGCCAAAGCTTAACCCGCTTGGATCAGTCTGATTGTTCTGTACGGATATGTTAATCAGAATCTGGTCAGATGGTCCCGCCACGACCGGCGTTGCTAAAAGCAAAGAAAGCAGAACCCAAAGGGCCTGCCTTAAATGTCGCAACCTTACACCAAACATTCACACCTCTCCTAAAAGGAGTATGATATTGTATTTACACAGAGTCAAGTTGGCGCACGGTAAATGCCATTTCATTTGAGCGAAACTTCTTTTTCCGTTTTCTCACGGCAAATAATCCAACTATCCCAATAAAACTGATTCCAAATGCGGTAGGTTCTGGAACGGTTGTGATGAATTCAATGGTGATTGTGCCTAGGATGAAGTCCCTTATGCCTAAATCAGGGGCCAAAAAAGTCTCGCCATTCACCAATATGACGTCGTCGAATATGCTAAAATAATTAGAATGAAGTAATTCGACAGGCGTTATTTGGTCATTATCCATTGATGCACTGCCAAAAGCACCGGGGTCTGCGACATAATCTGCTTCAGTGCGAAACTGATCCTGAGCGGCAGCATCAAATATTGCAGCCGAGACGATTTGAAAGGTAATGCTCCCGTTTTGTTGAATATTGGCTAAGGATAAGGACGTGTCAGTCGCAGCGAAGGCGTCAGTTGAAGGCAAAACACGTGTAAAAATAAACAATTCGTTATTTTGATTAATGTCAACTACAACGCTGAAATTATCTGATTCATTCGGATTGAATACACCATTGGTGTCTCTTGCATTTCCATAGGTTATGGAACCACCATTCGGCGAGGATTGTGTGAATAAATTTTGTAGGCCGCTGAAATTGTTGCTGCCAGCATCAAGGACGGCTTGCCCAAATGGTGTTGGCCCACCATTTGTTTCAGTCCCAGAGTCGCCGACGTTAAAAGGGTCAAAGCTTCCATCGTGGAAGCCAAAGAAAACAGGTCCAAAAGCTAGGCTGTTGGAGGCCGTTTGATTGTTGGTTATGGTGATTCTCAATTGGACGTTATTGCTCGGTACCGCAGATGCGGGCACAGCAAATAAGAGGAACAGCAAAATCCAAAGGCTTTGCTTTCCAAATGTCCTAATTCTATTAGTCATGCACACCTCTACACACCAAAATACAATGATGCACATGCAATTGTAAACAAAAGAAAAAGGCCTGCAGCTTAAGCTACAGGCCTGATTGAGCCGCCGAGAACAATTCTTATGATTTTTCGTTCAATCCTTGGGGGGACTGATGCTGGCGGATAGCGAGACTCACAATAATTAAAACCATACCCAAACCGGCGATGGTCAGGATATGCGATGCATCAAGTTGCAAAGTAGATGGCGTTGTTTGTGTTGTTAGCTGATCTGCTTGAGGGGATCCCTCTAAACCAGGAGCGAAATAGGTCAATGCAAATACACTGCAACAAATAAAGCTAATTGCAGCTAATGCCTTCACTTTTTTACCCACGGAATACACAGTTATTCTTACGCCACCTAGCCCTTATGCATATGCATAAAACTTATATCAGCTATTCGTTTAATGTTGTTGAGCATAAAACACAAGTAAAAAAGTGCAACTACACATTAAACCGCTGAATTCTCTAGGTTTGTGGCTTTCTGCTGTTCATTCCACATCGTTGCGTAGATGCCTGCATGGCTAAGAAGTTGGGGGTGTTTGCCCCTTTCAATAATACGCCCATTATCCATAACGATAATCTCATCCGCATCGACGACTGTCGATAAGCGATGTGCGATGATTAAGGTTGTACGATCTTTGGAGACTTCTTTAAGCGCGGATTGGATTTCCTTTTCCGTTTTTGTGTCGAGGGCCGATGTTGCTTCGTCGAGAATCAAAATAGGCGGATCCTTTAGTAAAGTTCTGGCAATGGCCACGCGTTGTTTTTCGCCGCCGGAGAGTTTTAGGCCGCGCTCGCCTACCATAGTTTCATATTGGTCGGGCAAGCTCATGATGAAATTGTGAATTTGCGCGCGGCGCGCAGCATCTTGAATATCTTTAAAGCTCGCATCGGTTCGTCCGTAGCCGATGTTATAGGCGATTGTGTCGTTAAACAGCACCGTATCCTGCGGTACGATGCCAATGGCTTTGCGAAGACTATCTTGCGTCAGTTCATCAATGTTTTGCCCATCAATTAAAACACGTCCACCACTGATGGTGTAGAAGCGGTATAAAATACGAGATAGGGTGGATTTACCGGCACCTGAATGACCAACGACGGCTAAGGTTCTGCCTGATGGGATTTTGAAAGAAATATCATGAAGAATCTGCCGTCTTTCTTCGTAAGAAAAACTAACATCGTCAAATTCAACGGCTCCTCCGTTGATTTTTAGGTCCCGCGCATTGGGATGGTCTTTAATTTCCTGTTCCGTATCCAGCAGGCCAAAGAGATATTCCATATCGACAAGGCCCTGTTTGATATTGCGATAGACCCAACCTAAAATATCCAGTGGCCGGAAAAGCTGCATAAGCAGTGCATTCACAAGGACCAGTTCGCCGACTGTGTAGCGTCCTTCCATGATACCGATGGCGATATAAGCCATAGCTCCGCCCAGGCAGATGGAGGTGAGAAACCCTTGCCCGATGTTTAACAGGGCCAAAGATGAATCCGATAAATTTGCGGCCTTCTCAAAGCGCCGCAGGGCCATGTCGTAATGGCGTGCTTCATGTTCCTCATTGCCGAAATATTTGACGGTTTCATAGTTCAGCAATGAGTCGATGGCGCGGCTGTTGGCCTTGGTGTCCTCATCGACCATTTCACGGCGCAATCTTGTGCGCCATTCGGTGATGATGGCCGTATAGGCAATGTAGGCGATGACGCAGGCGGCCATGATGGCAACTAGAACCCAGCCGAATTTGATTTGAAAAATCACAGCCACGGCAATGAGTTCAAATAAGGTCGGCGCAATATTAAACATGATGAAATACAGCATCTCATCAATAGATTTGGTGCCGCGTTCTATCGCTTTGGACAGGCCACCGGTGCGTCGTTCCAAATGAAAGCGCAATGACAAGGCATGGAGGTGACGAAACACATCCAGAGCCAGATTGCGGATAGCCCTTTGTCCGACTTTTACGTAGATCGCATCGCGGGCATATTGAAAGGCCGTGGATAGGAACCGTATTGTCGCATAAGCGGCAATCAATCCGATTGCAGCAGCTACACCCTCGTGCGTTTCCTCAGCCAATATGTCGACGGCTTTTTCATAAAAGAAGGGGACAATTAACACCGTCGCCTTGGCACCGAGCATGAGGAGCAGGGCTAGGGAGATGCGCGTTTTAAGCTCCCGATCCCCTTTTGGCCAAATATAGGGAGCAAAGCGTCGCCAATGAGCGATAAAGCCCTCGGAAATTTGCGTGTCTGACATAAAATTTAGCTCTTTTGGTCATGTAATACCGCCCAGGCAGCGGACAAAGCTTCTCCTTTGGAGAAACGATGTTGAAGCTGCTCCAGACAGGTTTCAAGGGCACTTAAAACCGTGCTGACATGTCTAGGCGTTGCAGATTGGCCCATAAGCCCAATGCGCCATACTTTGCCTGCAAGCGCACCAAGACCCGCTCCGATTTCAATATTGAAATCTTTCAATAGCATTTGTCTCAGTCGAGCTTCGTCAAGACCATTTGGCACAATGACGGTGTTTAACTGTGGCAGGCTCAGGTCTGGATGAACCAGGAGATTGAGGCCTAATTTCTCTAACCCTGCGGCGAGGGCCCTATGACAAAGTTGATGCCTTTTATGCGCAGCCTCTAAGCCTTCTTCCTTCAGCATTTCTAAAGCCTCTTGAAGGCCATATAAGGCATTAACAGGTGCCGTGTGGTGATAGCTACGTCCACCAATGCCACCCCAATATCCCATGATGAGATTTAAATCGAGAAACCAGCTTTGAACTGGGTTCTGCCGATTTCTAATCTTTTCAATTGCACGCGGTGAAACAGTGATGGGAGATAATCCGGGAGGGGCAGACAGGCATTTTTGCGTGCCTGAATAAACAAAATCCAATTCCCACTCATCGCATTTGAGCGGAATGCCACCCAAAGATGTCACCGCGTCTATTATCACCAATGCGCCATGCTTATGGGCAAGTTCTGCGAGAGGCTGCGGGTCCGTTCTAACCCCGGTTGATGTTTCCGCGTGGACGAAAGCTAGGGCCTTTATGTTGTCATGCGCTTTAAATGCGTCTTCGACTTGGTTTAAGTCAAAGCTTGTTCCCCATTCTGCATCAATGACTATGGGATCGGCACTACAGCGTATAGCGTTTTCACGCATGCGCTCCCCAAAGACACCATTGCGCAAGATTAAGACTTTGTCCCCAGGTTCCAACAAATTGACAAAGGCGGCTTCCATCCCTGCTGAGCCGGGTGCTGATAAGGGGATGGTAAGGTCATTGTCTGTGCAGAATGCATAACGTAACAATGCCTTAATATTCTCCATCATCTCCTGAAAGACAGGGTCCAAATGACCAATGGTTGGGCGTGAAAGCGCATTTAAAACACGAGGATGCACGTCGGATGGTCCGGGACCCATTAAAATACGCTGCGGTGGGAAGCTGGTCATAGAGAGACTTTCAATTCATAGAGCAATTTTAAATAGCAGGTTTATCACGGTTTGGGCCATAGAGACGGAAGTCATACAACCCGAACTTTGTTTGCCCTTTATTGTGTCCTTATTGCGTTATTGTATCAACTTCCTATCGATGCAAAAAAACGGGCCGTTCTCCTATAAGGCAACATGACTAGCGAACCTCATAGAATGCGGGTTTTAGACCCCATGGCTAAGCTTGTGGATAAAATTTATAGCTAAATTACTTTGACTGGGTGGCGACTGCTATGTCTTCGAGATTCTGACCGTCGTCTAAGATATGGTGGCGCCACACACCGACTTCATTCATTGAATAAACCGGTTCATAATTCGACAGGTCATTATCTAGAAAAACCTCTTGGCGCTGGTTATCAAGGATATAGGTCGAATTTCCAAAGCGGGCGGCAAGGACGGCATGTGGTTGGCCGGTCAAACGGTTTGTCACTAAAATGATCCGTAATGCGCGGGCGTCATAGCCTGCATCAACCAAAGCACGGTATTTGGCTATGGCATAATCCTCGCAGTCCCCACCATTGCGGAGAAACTCTCCCGCTGAAGCCCAATAATCTTCCCGCAGATAAAGCTCCTGATCGCTATGATAAGGCAGAGTGTTGAAAAATTGCTGCACTAATTTGAGCTGTGCAAGGGGGTGTTGATTGCGAATCAGGTTCGTCAATATCTGCCATTTCTGCGCGACTCCTGGGCTAGATTTTGAGTTGCTGTCGATTAATTTATGATAGCGCTCAAAGCTTAATTCAGTGCCCGCGGCGCCTAGCCACTCCTGTTCAGAGCCGAAAACTTTGTGCCACTCAAACTCAAAATTTCCCGCATTTGCAGGGTTTCTAGCACTAGGCACCAATATAAAAATTGCCAGAGCAATTGAGACGAAAAAAGATGGGCAATGTTTTACCAGTATGCCGTCCACGATACCCCCCGATGACCGTTTCATGCTTTTATTCTCAGCTTCATTTTATGATAGCAAAAGAGTCCGATAACGCCATAGTTGAAAAATTTATTTTACTTGCAACTGCAATATTCGTTGGCACGATGGCGATATTTTAAGGTGAAAAATAAAAGGACTCGAATTTTTGGGATTCAACGTTAGTCTCATGCGGTGAATTTAATGGGCATTGAGGCCCGAAAAATAAGAATTTTGGGGAGTTGTTAAATTATGACCGATATCCCGGCGGGCCAGAAACGAGTAGATGAAGGCTCAACATTTTTAGGTCACCCTACTGGTTTATATGTGCTGTTTCTCACAGAAATGTGGGAGCGTTTCTCTTATTATGGGATGCGTGCACTGCTTGTCTTGTATCTGACAAAACATTTCCTGTTCGAACGTGATGCAGCCTTTGGACTTTATGGGGCTTATACCACGCTTGTTTACATTACACCGGTCATTGGCGGCATGTTGGCCGACCGTTATCTGGGGCAGCGTAGGGCGGTTTTGTTCGGCGCCATATTGTTGGTAATGGGCCATCTTGGTATGGCCGTGGAAGGAGAACCGGTCATTGCAGGTGGGGCGCCTGATCCATCGGTTTTGAATATTTTCTATCTGTCCCTTGCCTTGATCATTACAGGCGTAGGCTTCTTGAAAGCCAATATTTCAACTATCGTCGGTGAACTTTACCCGAAGACCGATGGGCGTCGGGATGCGGCTTTTACCATCTTCTATATGGGCATCAATATGGGTGCCTTCCTGGGTGCATTGGTCGCCGGTTATCTTGGTGAAACAATGGGTTGGGCCTATGGCTTTGGTGCGGCTGGTATTGGCATGCTTCTTGGACTTGTCGTCTTTATCCTTGGCAAACCAACTCTGCGTGGCGCAGGTGAACCCCCCAATCTTGTCGAATTAAAGCGAACGGTTTTTGGATTTCTGAACCGTGAGCGCATCATCTATCTAGGAGGCTTTGCGGCTGTCCTTGCGATCTGGAAAATGGTGCAGTACCAGGATTTGGTTGGCACTTTGTTGATGATTGCTGGTGCATTGACGCTGTTCGCCATCATGTGGCGTAGCTTTACTACATTAACGGCCGAAGAACGGCATCGTGTATTCGTCATGCTGTTCTTAATCTTCGTCTCAATTCTGTTCTGGGCGCTGTTTGAACAGGCTGGGTCATCTTTGAATCTCTACACGGATGAGGCTGTTGACCGGACAATTTTTGGGTTCGAAGTTCCTGCATCCGTATTCCAGTCCATTAATGCGTTCTACATTGTGACATTAGGGCCCGTTTTTGCAGCACTGTGGGCATGGCTCGCCAAGCGCGGTATGGAGCCTTCAACACCGGTTAAATTCGGCCTTGGTGTATTGCAGGTGGGTCTTGGCTTTTTGGTCTTGGTGGCCGGTGCGAAGGCATCAGGCGATGCGCTGACGCCGGTGATGTTTATTTTCCTTGTCTATCTGCTGCACACAACGGGTGAGCTTTGCCTCTCTCCCGTCGGCCTGTCAGCCATGACGCGACTGTCTGTGCCTAGCATGGTTGGTTTGATGATGGGGACTTGGTTCTTGGCATCCGGTACTGGTAATTTCGCAGCGGCCTTGATTGCTCAGGCGACTGCCGGTGGCGGTGAAGTCGAAGACGCTGGTCGGGTCATTGAAGTCTACTCCAATGTGGGCTGGTTGGCCGTTGGCGTTGCTGTAGTGATTTTCCTTATTTCACCTCTTGTGAAGCGTGGCATGCATCTGGATACGATCCGTGATGTGGACCATGGCTTGGCCGGTGAGCAGGAAATCGGTGAACCCGCAGCAGCAGGCGTGGCAACGCAAAAAGAACAGATCTAAGTTTTTTCTCATAAGATTTAGAGAGGCGCTCTTCGGGGCGCCTTTTCTATTTGCGCCTGGCTTAAAAGGAGCTTGGCAATTAAAACGTCTCGCTGTTAGTCTCCTTCCTCTCATCAGGAAGATGAAATTTATATTCAGTGGGATCTTATAATATGAAACCCTATACCTTGATAAAGACGAGCCTGGCGCTTGCCCTGCTCGCAGGCTGTGCGGCGGAGGGTGTTACCTCAACTCCGGCTGTTAGCGGTAGCGCTGCGGAGCCAGAAATGGCAGCATCCACACCGTTCCCATCAACTTATACGCCAGGACCATCCGAGACTGCATTGCTCCGTGGTGCGACTGTTTTTGACGGGAAAGGCGGGCAAATTAAAAATGGCTCTGTTCTTATTCAAGACGGAAAGATTGTTGCTGTTGGTCAAGATATTGCGGCTCCACAAGGCGCAAAAATCATTGATGCATCTGGTAAATGGGTAACGCCTGGCATTATCGATGTGCACAGTCATTTAGGCGTTTATCCAAGCCCTGGTGTTTCGCCTCATAACGATGGGAATGAAGCAACAGACCCTGTTACCGCGGATGTCTGGGCAGAACATAGTGTTTGGCCGCAGGATCCGGGTTTTGGTCGTGCATTGGCGGGCGGTGTGACTGCTATGCAAATCCTACCCGGGTCTGCAAATCTTGTCGGTGGTCGCTCTGTTACTGTGAAGAATGTATCATCTCGTACAGTGCAGGGCATGAAATTCCCTGGTGCCCCCTATGGGATGAAAATGGCCTGCGGTGAAAACCCGAAACGGGTTTATAAGTCCCGTGGCCCTTCGACACGTATGGGTAATTTTGCTGGCTATCGTGAGGCCTGGATTAAAGCGCAGGGCTATAAAGAAAGCTGGGACGAATATGAGCAAAAAGTAGCTGATGGAAAGTCCGACGCTAAACCACCAAAGCGGGATTTGGAGTTAGAAACGTTGGCTGGCGTTTTGTCAGGCGATATCATTGTTCATATGCATTGCTATCGCGGCGATGAAATGGCTCAGGTTCTCGATATGGCCAAAGAATTTAATTATAAAGTTGGTACTTTTCACCATGCCGTTGAAAGTTACAAAATTGCCGACCTTTTAAGAGAGGAAGGCGTGTGTTCCGCCATGTGGGCAGACTGGTGGGGCTTTAAAATGGAAAGCTATGACGGTATCCGGGAAAACATTCCCTTTGTGCATAAGGCGGGTGCTTGTGCGATTGTCCATTCTGACTCTGAAATCGGTATCCAGCATTTGAACCAGGAAGCAGCTAAAGCATTGTCCGACGGGCAAAAGGCCGGTGTAAATATATCAAAGGCTGAGGCTTGGACCTGGTTGTCCTACAATCCTGCAAAAGCTCTGGGCGTGGAAGATCAAACGGGCTCCTTGGAGCCGGGGAAAATGGCGGATGTGGTCCTTTGGGACGGCGATCCTTTCTCAGTCTATACAAGGGCAGAGCTAGTCTATGTAGACGGTGCCTTACTTTATGATCGTAATGATCCCAAACATAAACCGTTGAGTGATTTTGAGCTTGGACAAGTCGGCCGTGGAGATGTGAAATGAAGAAACTTCTAGCAACGGCTCTTGTCGCAACTTTTATAACGTCACCCGTAGGAGCGGAAACTCTAGCGGTCGTCAATGGCAAGGTTCATACAGTCTCTAAAGCCGGTGTTATCGAAAATGGCACAGTGTTGATTGAAGATGGCAAAATCACTGCCGTGGGCAGCGATGTGTCGGTACCTGAAGGCGCGCAGGTGATCGATGCGTCTGACAAGTGGGTTACACCGGGGATTTTCAACCCTGTTACACAATTGGGCGCAAATGAGGGCCCTTTTGGCACGAATAGCGATGACACCTCGGCAGAGAAAGCGCCGTTTTCAGCAGCTTTTGACGTCCAATATGGTATTAACCCCTTTGCGACGGCTATTCCTATATCGCGTATTGAAGGGGTGACCCGTGCAGCAGTCCATCCGGGTGCTTCATCTTCTATTTTCGAAGGCTATGGGGCACTTATCCACTTGGGTGGTGGCTCAGATGTCGTTTTTCAAAGTAGATCTTTTGCAAGCTTAGCGCTTGGGGAAGCTGGCGCTCAAAAAGCTGGTGGCGCGAGGGGGGCGGCCTGGGTCACCCTATTTGGCGCCTTTGATGAGGCGCAGGGAGCTGGTAAATCCTCTGACCATGACAATCTGCTCCCGCGTTTGGACAAAGAAGCTATTTTGCCCATTGTTCAGGGCAAAACAGCTTTGGTCATTAGCGTGGATAGGGCATCAGACATTTTGAATGTCATTAAATTGAAAGCCAAATATCCCAAATTGAAGCCTATCATTATGGGGGCTGCTGAGGGTTGGTTGGTCGCCGATGAACTGGCTGAAGCCGATATCCCTGTTATTACGGATACTTATTCCAATCTGCCCGGTAGTTTTGAAACCCTAGGCGCAACGCAGGAAAATGCTGCTCGACTTTCCAAAGCGGGGGTGCGCGTTGCCATTGCGCCATTGACCGCTGTGGGCGGTTTTACAGCAAATGCTCGGCTTATTCTGCAATATGCGGGGAATGCCGTGGCGCATGGCATGGATTGGAATGCAGCTTTAAAGGCAATCACGTTGATCCCCGCGCAGATCTATGGTGTAGGGCAGAGCCTTGGGTCTCTTGAAACCGGGAAAATTGCTGATGTTGTCGTATGGGATGGAGATCCGTTGGAACTCAGCTCTTCCCCCACGGCGGTGATTATTAATGGTGTTCAGACACCACTGACATCACGGCAGATTGAACTTCGCGATCGCTATCAGGATTTGGACGGTTCCAAGCCCTTTTCTTATCGCTATTAAAAGGACGCTCTCATGAGGTTTAAGGATCAGGTTATTTGGATTACGGGTGCATCTTCCGGCATTGGTGAGGCCTTGGCCAAAGCCTTTGCAGGGGAAGGGGCAAAGCTGATTCTCTCCGGTCGTCGCGTTGAGGCATTGGACGATGTGGCGAAAAGCTGTGCACCTACCGAATGCCTGATCCTGCCTTTTGAGGCAACGGACTATGACGCCCTGCCAACCAAGGTGAGTGAAGCCTGGACCTGGAAGGGCCATGTCGACATGCTTGTCAATAATGCGGGCGTATCACAGCGGGCGAGAGCGATTGATACAGAAATGTCGACCTATCGCCAGCTCTTTGAGATAGACGTCTTTGCGCCAATTGCACTGACAAAAGAGATATTACCGAAAATGCTGGCACGTGGATCAGGGCATATTGCAACCGTGTCATCCGTTGCAGGCAAAATCGGTGTGCCGGCTCGTACAGGCTATTGCGCCGCTAAACATGCTCTACAGGGGTTTTTCGATGCTTTGCGCGCTGAAAACGCTGCGCTTGGCCTGAAAGTCACATTGATTACGCCTGGGTTTATAAGGACGAATATTGCGACGAACGCATTAACCGGGGACGGAACTAAACGCGGTAGAAGTGACAGCAATATTGAAGGGGGCATGGACCCCGATAAGGCCGCTCAGGTCATGCTGAATGGCTTGGCCAGAGGTAAAGAGGAAATTCCAGTCGGGGAAGGACGTGAAATGTTTGCATTAAAGCTCAAGCGTTTCGCTCCAAATATGCTCAGCCGCATGACGCAAAAAATGAGCGTCGATAAAGATAGTGAGAAATAAGCCGGCTAGATTGTCAGGATAATGGGGGCGCCATCTGTGACAATCAGGCTGTGCTCGAATTGGGCAGTTGGCGCGCCATCAAATGTGGCTAGTGACCAGCCGTCATCCTGCTCATAAATCTCGCCATCACCGAAAGTGAAAAACGGCTCTATGGCTATTACTTGGCCCTTCTGCAGTCGTTCGTGATTTTGGGGTTGAACCGTATTCCAAATCGTTGGTTCTTCGTGAATGAAGCGACCAAGACCATGGCCGTTTAACCCCTCGATCTGGTTATATCCCGCCGCTTTGGCAGTATTCTCGATATGTCTTGCAATGTCATTGATGCGGCGGCCTTTGCGCGCTTTGAACATCGCCGTTCGCTGGCATTTTTGTGTGGCGTGCAAAAGATGCGCAATCGAAGGCGATGCTTTTCCCAATACAAAAGTTGCACCCGTGTCGGCCCAATAACCGTTTTTCTCCGCAGATACATCAACGTTAATCAGATCACCTGCTTGAAATATATAATCATTTGGAACGCCATGGGCGACAACCTCATTAACAGAAATGCAGGTTGCACCAGGGAAGTCATAAGCTTTCTGTGGCGCAGATTGCGCACCGTTCAGTTCAAGCAGTGATTGACCAATTTGATCTAATTCCTTTGCCGTCATTCCGGGTTCGGCCATGGACGTCATTGTTTGCAGGGCATTGCGGACAATAGCGCCAATGGCCTTTAGCCCAATTAAATCGTCGTCATTTTCTACGGTCATAAATTACCATTTCTCGCCATACGGCCTGAGGTCATATTCAAAAGTCCAGGCGGATTTATGTTGGTGGGCTGTATGCCAGACGCTTTCTGCAATGTCATCCGGTTGCAGAAAGAAATCGTCATCCTTATCTGGCATTGCCTTGCGTGTGCGTTCAAGATCAATGACACCGTCGATAACCATATGTGCGACATGGATGCCCTGTGGGCCTAGATGCCGGGCCATGGATTGGGCGAGAGAGCGTTGCGCGGCCTTAGCTGAGGCGAAAGCGGTCGTTTGAGCGCCGCCACGCAAGGATGCCGTTGCTCCAGTGACAATGATCGCGCCTTCCTGTTTCTTTTTCATGTCCGGAATAACAGCTTGTGCTGAAGTCAGCAGGCCCAGAACATTAACCTTCCAGGCCTGCTCCATTGCTGTGACAGTTGTCTCCTCAACATTGGTCCAACTGCCTGCACCGGCGTTGTAAAGGAGAACATCTACAGGCCCCATTTCCCGTGCAATGGTTGTAAAGGCGCGTGAGACGCCATTGGGGTCGCCTGCATCACAGCCGATTGCGCGGGTGTTGGAAAGTTCCTGCTCATAACTGCGCAGCTTGGTCAAATCCCTGGAAAGCAGGGCCACTTTATAACCGCCCTTTGCAAATCTTTTCGCAAAGGCCAAGCCATTGCCTGGCCCGACCCCTATGATTGCGCAGACTTTCTCGCTCATGCGCCAACCTTTACAGCATCACCTTCAGTGTTCGCTTCCAATTCGTCTGCCGTGGGAATCTCTCCAGCTTTCAAGCGTTTGAAATAGTCCTTGGTATCGCGGCGGATTTCGCTCGCCATCAGATAAATACCAATAATATTGGGAATAGCCATAAGAAGGAAGATGCTGTCCATCACGTTATAAACTTGTTGGACCGTGAAAACACCGCCGGGGATGAGTGCTACACAAAATACGATCCGGAAAATCGTGATGCTGGTTTTGGATTCACCCATAACAAAGGCCCATATCTTCTGGGTGTAATAGGCCCAGGAAATGATGGTGGAATAAGCAAAGAGAACGACAGCAACCGCCAAAACCCAGTCAAACCCATTAATCACGCTGTTGAAGGCCGCGCTGGTCATCTGGATATCCGTCAAACCCTCAATCTGATAAGCGCCAGTTACGATGATTACCAATGCGGTCATAGAGCAAATGACTACGGTATCAATAAAGGGCTCAAGGAGCGCAACCAAGCCTTCACTGACGGGCTCATTTGTTTTTGCCGCTGCATGGGCGATGGTGGCGGAACCCAGACCGGCTTCCGATGAATAAACTGCCCGGCGCATGCCCCAGACCATGGCGGCGATGACGGCACCAACGCCAGCCTCTGGCCGGAAGGCTTCTTTGACAATCAGGCCCACGGCGGCGGGGATGTTGTCCCAATAGCTGAAAATAATGAAAAGGGCGGCGCCGATATAAATGAAGGCCATCAGCGGCACGAGTTTGGCAGTGACCCCCGCAATGCTTTTAATCCCACCCATGATGACAACAGCTGTCAATATGGCGGTCGCCACCCCATAAATCCAAGGTGTTTCAAAACCGGTTACAGCGGCAAATTGGGAATAGGACTGGTTAACCTGAGCAATTTGGAGGAGTGAGAAAATGGCAACTCCCGCATAGGCCCAGGCTAATATCTTGCCGATACCGCCCCAGCCGCGCGCTTCCAAGCCACGGCCTAGATAATACATGGGTCCGCCGGATACGGTGCCGTTGGCGGAAATCTTCCGGTATTTTACTGCCAGCGTTACTTCGGAAAATTTCAGCGTCATGGCGAAAAAGCCAATCAGTACCATCCAGAAGGCAGCACCTGGACCGCCTAAGGAAATGGCAACGGCCACGCCGGCAATATTGCCCAAGCCAACGGTTCCCGAAACAGCAGTGGACAACGCTTGAAATTGGCTGACTTCACCTGGCGCATTGGGGTCTTTGTATTTCCCTTTTAGGATTTGAAAGGCAGGCTTGAAACTGCGGACATTGATAAAGCCCAGGTAGAGCGTCAGGAATAGCATAGGCAATGCCATCCAGATGACGATCAGTTCAATGCTTTCCCCAAAAAGCTCAATTTCAGTGAAGACAGCATTGTTAAAGGCATCAATGGCGGCACCCACGGGCCCGCCGATCCCTTGACTTTGCGCCTGTGCAGCTATTGGGCTGAATCCTGTAGCCAAGATGCTCAAAATCCCCAATTTCATTTTATTTTTCATAGAAATCCAACGCTGTAGCGTGCCTTTGTCATTTCCAAACATTTATTTTGTGACAGCTTAAGCGGCTTTGAGCGCATTGCAAGCCGCAAGGCGCACGGGTGAATTTATTTTCGAATTCACATCTGTGATCAGTTTTGAAACATTTGTCTCAACTGTATCATTTTAGGACTTGCCTGTCCCAATTTAGGACGATATATGCAAAGCAAAGCTATTGCCGGGCTTTAGATGGTTAATAAGCCCTAGGGATTATTACGAATTTGCGGATTGGCATGGTCATTGCTGCAGTCCAGTGCCGGTTGGCCGCGTACTCTGGTCTTTCCGGTAACGCCGGTTGGCGCACCGGGGTAGCGTTACAGAGTTTCGTTTTTGCTGTCCAAAGCGCCAAATCGCCACAGTTGTGTATCTGGCGGTTGCGTACGGGGCGGTGGCCGCTGGGTTGCCGTCCCTCTTTGTAACAGTAGCGTTTGCGTGATGTGCCCCTGAATGGGTATTTGAGTTTTGTTGTGTAAAAGATTGTGGTGAGTATCTGCCTTTCTGGCTTTAAGGCACACAATCTTCTTTAAACTGAGTGGGGTTGGGCCGGCAGTCTTGCCCCACTTTTTCATTTTTCGCCCTTAAAAAACGTACTTGTCCAAGATTGCATCTTGCACTCTTAGCTTTTGCGCGCGACATTCTTAAATGAATGCTTATTGACGTAGAGGGATGAGGAATGGCTCATAAAATCCAATTCACATTAAATGGAAAAGCAGTTGAGCTGGAGGTTAAGGCTAATCAGCTTCTCGTTTCTGTTTTGCGGGATGAATTGGGCTTTACCGGCACGCATATCGGCTGCGACACGAGCCAATGCGGTGCCTGCAATATACATGTGAATGGTGAGGCCGTGAAATCCTGCACGATGCTGGCTGTGCAAGCAGACGGTGCTGATGTGCTGACAATTGAAGGTCTGGCCGTGGGCGAAAAGCTGCATCCGATGCAAGAGGCTTTTCGCGAAAATCACGGTCTGCAATGCGGTTTCTGCACCCCGGGTATGATTATGACGGCCCTGGACATTGTTCGTCGTCATGGTGTGCCTGATGAGGCGACTATTCGTCGGGAGTTGGAAGGGAATTTCTGTCGCTGTACCGGCTATCATAATATCGTCAAATCCATTCATGCCGGTGCCCGCGCCATGGCTGCGCAGAAATAGGGAGACGGCAAATGTATGATTTTACTTATCTTCGCCCGAATTCAATCGATGAAGCTGCCTCCGTTCTGTCTCAGGATGATGAGGCCAAGCTACTGGCTGGCGGCATGACCTTATTGCCGACCATGAAGCAACGTCTGGCTTCGCCCAGTCAGGTGTTGGACCTATCCGGCTTGAAGCAGCTGAATTTCATTCGTGTTGATGGGGGTGTAGTTGAAGTTGGCGCTATGACCCGTCATGCGGATGTTGCAGCGTCTGACGAATTGAAAACTGCTTTGCCCGCATTAGCTGACCTCGCTGGTCATATCGGAGACCCACAGGTTCGTAATCGTGGGACCCTGGGTGGTTCAATCGCGAATAATGACCCGTCTGCTGATTATCCTGGGGCCGTACTGGCTTTGGATGCTGAGGTGGTGACGAACAAACGCTCAATTCCTGCGGATAACTTCTTTACAGGGCTGTTTGAAACTGCATTGGACGAAGATGAAATCATCACTTCCGTGCGCTTTAAGCGCCCGAAGCGTGCGGCTTATGTGAAATTTCCAAATCCTGCATCGCGTTATGCGGTTGTTGGCGCCTTTGTGGCGGAAAGTGATGATGGTGTGCGTGTCGCTATTACCGGTGCAGGTCCTTGTGTGTTCCGTTGGAGTGAAGCTGAAGCAGCTCTCGGTTCCAACATGGCAACGAGTGCATTAGAGGAGCTGGAAATGGCCGCTGACGATATGAATTCAGACCTTCATGCGACCGCTGAATATCGCGCGCATTTGGTCAAAGTCATGACGAAAAGGGCGGTTGAAGTCATCACGGCCTGACTCGTAAATCCACAAAAACTGAGTGAGGCTTCATGTTGCGCTGCGATATGGGGCCTTGTTTTTATCTACAAAATATAAAGACATGCGCCTGCAATAGAGCCTTGAGATGATTGGCTGATTGCGGAAATTCCATGATTTCCAACATAAATTAAAAATTAAAGACCCTTGCCTAATACTATTATTCCAGATTAGCCTGTTTTTGGCAGTGCAACATAATTCAACAAAAACGCACTGCCATATGGTTGGGAAGAGTGTGGATGTTGTACCATTTTTACGAATATGGGCGCCAAGCCTTAATGCCCTTACGCCTTGCTGCGGATCAAACGCAAAATCTCTTTCAAAATCCGATGAACCCGTTTTCCCACACCATGGGTGGCCGTATGGTTGCCGCAGCGTGTGAGGTGTTGGAGCACAGCACAAGAAGCTATGGCAAGCCGACCTTTGATTTAAACTTCACGCAGGTTGAGGGGCAAACAACCCTGGTCGCAGAAGAAGTGGTGATGCGCAAACCATTTGGGCAGCTCAAACATTTCAAACGCCAATGCGATGTGCGCCAGGAAAAACTATTGATTGTGGCTCCCATGTCTGGGCATTTCGCCACACTTTTGCGCGGCACTGTCGAGGCCATGCTGCCTCATTATGAGGTTTATATTACTGATTGGCGTGACGCGAAAATGACCCCTCTTTATGAGGGGTGTTTTGAATTGGACGACTATGTCGATTATGTCATCGATTTTCTGGAGTTTTTAGGCCCAGGCGCTCATGTAATGGCCGTTTGCCAGCCCTCTGTTCCGGTTTTTACAGCGCTGTCTTTGATGGAAGAAGAGGGGCACCCTGCTTGCCCCGGCAGTTTGACCATGATGGGTGGCCCCATTGATACCCGTGTCAATCCGACTGAGGTCAATAATTTCGCTACCAAACGTCCGCTAAGCTGGTTCAAGCATAATGTCGTAACGTCAGTGCCAGCACCTAACCCTGGTATGTTTCGACGCGTTTATCCCGGATTTCTGCAACTCGCAGGTTTCATGGCGATGAACCTGAGCAATCACATGTCCAAGCATTTCGACATGTTCCAACACCTTGTAGAGGGCGATGGCGAAAGCGCCGAGGCAACCCAGGCTTTTTATGAAGAATATCGCTCCGTCATGGATTTGACGGAGGAATTCTATCTTGAAACTGTGGACAAGGTATTCCGCCGCCATTTATAGCCGCGCAATAAACTTACTCATCGAGGTCGCTTGGTTGACCCGTCTAAAATTACCCGCACTCCAATTTTCTGTGTGGAAGGAGAGCTGGATGATATTTCCGGTGTCGGTCAGACACAGGCAGCACTCGACTTAACGCCAAATCTGCCTAAGTCCAAAAAGCATCACTTCATTCAAAATGGCGTTGGTCATTACGGCATCTTCAACGGCCGCCGCTGGCGTGAGAGCATCGCGCCGAAGGTGCGTGATTTTATGGATCATGCGGCTAGCTGAAAAGCAGGACGTTGAGGCTAATCGGTATCTTTCCTGTTTCCCCTTCACCCGCGAGGGGAGAAGGAGGTGTTCTAAGGGCGTTATGTGAGAGCGTGGGGTTCCGCTTTATTTTTTAACCTCAGGCGCCGGGCGCTCACATCCGTTCGCTTGGCTACGCGATAACGCTGTTCCTCCATGGCTTCGCCATTACGGGCTGTCGCGACGGCCATGCGGCCTTGACGCGCTTTTCAACTATGAAAAGCTGGGGGCTGAGGCTAATTGTTAAGTCTTCTGTTCCCCCCTCACCCTAACCCTCTCCCACAAGGGGAGAGGGAATCCAGATAACGCCCTAAACACACTCCCTCTCCCCTTGTGGGAGAGGGTCGGGGTGAGGGGTTCTTCAAACAAAACTTGTATATGCGTGGAGTACACGCTAAGGTTTTGATGCTCTTAATAAAAGAGCGGCCCAGAAGGGTGTTAGCGCACCCAACTGAGCCTGACCATTAACACTCTGTAGAGGAGAATGTTATGGCTAGAAGCGTATCTAGCACACTCATTCCATTATTGGGAAATTGTAATCTCACAATATCTGGTTGGGGGTAGGTCCCGTGCCCATGTCATCGGTCCTTTACCGAGGATGGACGGGGACGCCCTGCGTTCAGCCAAGGCTCAAGGTGAGCTGGTACCCGATACCTTGCATAGGGAGGTGGAACCAGAGGTGAGCCTTGTCCATTTTCTGGATTAGATATCTCATGACGGGTGCACATGGGCTGCACCCGTCATGAGCTAGAACTTATTTCTGAGACTCAACCCAGGATTTGACCTGCTCCTCCAAGATGGAGAGCGGTACGGGGCCGTTTTTCAGCACGACATCATGGAAGCCGCGAATATCGAATTTGGAGCCAAGCTCTTTAGCCGCCCATTCCCGATATTCCAGGATTTTCAACATGCCAATTTTATAAGCAGTCGCCTGACCGGGGAAAACGATATAGCGTTCAATGGCTTTAATCGCATCCCCTTCGGAATTAGGCGTATTATCCATCAGATATTGAATGGCCTGCTCGCGGGTCCATTTTTTATGGTGAATACCCGTATCCACAACAAGGCGTGCGGCACGCCATAATTCCATGGCTAAGCGACCGAAATCCGAATAGGGGTCTTTATAAAAGCCCATTTCTTTGGGCAGATATTCGCTATAGAGGCCCCAACCTTCGCTATAAGCTGTGATACCGCCGAAGAGACGGAATTTCGGTATATTTTCCAGCTCCTGCTGAATAGCAAGCTGCATATGGTGGCCGGGAATGCCTTCGTGATAGGCAAGGGCTGCCATCTGATAATTCGGCATATCTTTGATATTATAAAGATTGGCATAATAGGTGCCGGGCCGTGACCCATCGGGTGCCGGGCGTTGATAGAAAGCCTTGCCCGCAGATTTTTCGCGGAAGGCTTCCACCCGTTTCACCACTAGATCCGCTTTTGGCAAGGTGGCGAAATAGTCGGGTAATTTGGTCTTCATCGTTTCGATGAGCTCAGTCGCCTCAGCAAGATAACGCTCTTTCCCCGCATCGGTGTTCTCATAATAAAACTCATCGCTGTCGCGAAGGTGTGCCATAAAAGCTTTTAAGTCACCTTTGAAGCCGACCTTGTCTTTAATAGCGCGCATCTCATCATGAATACGCGCGACTTCGGCCAAGCCAAGCGCATGAATTTCATCAGCGCTCATATGCGTTGTGGTGTGATAATTCAAACGCTCCGCATAATAAGCGGCGCCATCGGTGAATTTCCAAACGCCATCGTCTGTGGTGGAGCGTTGTTTCTGGCTTTCCATCACCCGAATAAGGGCCTCATAAGCGGGCTTAACCGACTTTAACAAGGCAGCACTGGCGCGGTCTTTCAAGGCTGATTTTTCTTTGTCATCCAACTCAAGCGCATCAACTTTTTTAGAAAAGTCTGCTAATAGTGTAGATGGTTCATTGCCTTCAAATGGTACCCCTTTCAACACGTTGCGCGCATCAAGAAGTACCCGGTCGAAAACAAATGTGGGTGGTAATACGCCCATCGAAGCCCGGCGTTCCGCCTCGGCAATCAAGCCTTCCATTTTAGGCTTCAGTCCGTCCAGGCGGGCGATATAAGCCTCTGCATCGCTGACATCTGAAATGCGATGGATATTAATCAGAAAGGCTGGCAGACCGCTTTGGGCGCCAAACATCTGATTAAAGAGATATCCATTATGGCGGAAAGGAAAAGCGCGTCCATCGCGCTGACCGTTATATTCAAACAGGCGATAAGACAGTTTTGTCTGTTCATCCAACTCCGCACGGCCAAAGCGAAGTTGCATGTCAGATACGGCTTTTTGGCTTTGCGCAAAGTTTCGTAATGCCTGTGCATCACTTGGGTCATCCCAACGATCATAGCCGTCTTTAATCCCCAGATAGGATTGCGTTTCCGGAGAGCTCGCCAGTTCAGCCTGGAAAACCTCTTCAAAATATGCGTTCAATTCGGCGCTTTGGTCCTGCGCCTGGGCTTGTCCCAGGCTTAAGCCCAATATCGCACATGACAGCAACAGATGCCGTTTCATAAGTCATATCCCTCAATTAAACTCCAGCCAGCATGCAGCATAGCCATGCCATCAACAAGGGAAATAGGTTTGGACGCCTGCAAAATACAGCCCATCGCAATGTCGAGCATGGACAAGGCGCGATAATGGGTTAAAACACGTTCCAAAGGCTAAGAGGTTCAAATGCTTTATTCACTCATTCGCCCTTTTCTCATGGCCATGGATGCGGAAGACGCCCATGGCCTGACCATCAAGGCTTTGAAAAAAGGCTGGGTCAAAGGGCGTGTGGGGGGTGATGACCCTATTCTACGAACGAAGCTTGGGCCACTTGATTTGCCCAACCCCATCGGGCTTGCGGCTGGTTTTGATAAAAACGCGGAAGTCATGGATGCCATGCTGGGCCTGGGCTTTGGCTTTGTCGAAGCGGGAACTATTACGCCCAAGCCTCAGGCGGGCAATCCAAAGCCACGCATTTTTCGTTTGAAGGAAGATAGGGCCGTTATTAACCGACTTGGCTTTAATAATGGCGGGCTTGAGATGGCGGCCTTACGCTTTGCGGCTCGTGCCGGTAATCCCGGTATTGTCGGCGCGAATGTCGGTGCCAATAAAGATGCGGATGACCGGATTGCAGATTATGAAACGGGTATTCGTCGCTTAGCGCCTTTGGCGACTTATTTGACGATTAATATCTCCTCACCCAATACGCCGGGGCTGCGCGCACTGCAAAGCAGGGCGTCACTGGAAGACTTATTAAAACGCTCCATCGCGGCGCGTGGGGAGAATAAGGCGCCTATCTTCTTGAAAATCGCCCCGGACCTGACGGATGAGGATAGGCAGGATATTGCTGAAGTTGCTCTTAACTCCGGTGTGGACGGATTGATTGTTTCCAACACGACCATTGAGCGACCGGAGAGCTTGAAAAGCGCGAATGCGAAAGAAACAGGTGGCTTGTCCGGCGCACCCTTAATGGTACCAAGCACGCAGGTTTTGGCAGATATCTATAAACGCACCAGCGGCCAGCTCCCCATTATTGGAGTTGGCGGTGCCGCATCCGGTGCGGATGCCTATGCGAAAATCCGGGCGGGTGCCAGTGCAGTTCAGCTTTACACAGCCCTTGTTTATCATGGTCCTGGACTGGTGAAAAAAATAAAGCAGGACCTTGCAGCCCTGCTTCACCGTGATGGATTTAAATCAGTCAAAGACGCCGTTGGCGCAGACCATTTTTAGTCCGCATCACCCATCTGGCTTTGCTGGTAATTTTGGATGCCAACGCGTTCAATCAGTTCAAGCTGGGTTTCCAGATGGTCCACATGTTCTTCTTCTGAATCGAGAATGTCCTGAAGCATGTCGCGGGTTACATAATCGCGCACTTCCTCGCAATAGGCGATGGCATCACGCAGGTCGGGAATGGCTTCATTCTCCAGTTCTAAATCGCCTTTGAGAATTTCCTCAACAGATTCCCCAATGCGAATGCGACCAAGGCTTTGCAGATTTGGCAGGCCCTCAAGAAAGAGAATGCGTTTGACGAGCTCATCCGCGTGCTTCATCTCGTCAATGCTTTCGC
>JASFRS010000008.1:0-26958 GCA_050114795.1 Sphingomonadales bacterium | reverse complement strand
GTTATCATTGCTATTCCACCAACTTTGACCGGGCAAATTGAGTTCACCCCACTTCTGCCAGTGAAACGCCGTCAGCTCGTTCAGCGCACACCAATGGGCTCTGTCATCAAAGCCATGGCGCGTTTTGATAAACCTTTCTGGAGAGAAGAAGGCTTAAATGGCCAAATGGCTGCAGATGTCGGGCCGGTTCGGGTGTTGTTTGATAATACGCCGCCCCATGGTGAATGGGGGGTTCTTGTCGGCTTTTTTGAAGGCGCTGATGGTCGGGAATATAGCGATAAAAGCGTTGAAGAGCGCAAAGCGGCCTTTCTTGAGTGTGCAGCGCGTGCCTTTGGACCCAAGGCGCTTGAGGCAACAGACTATGTTGATCAAGACTGGTCGGCAGAGCGTTGGTCCGGTGGCTGCTATGGCACATTATTTGGTCCTGGCGTTTGGGCGGATTTTGGAGATATGCTTGCAGCACCAATTGGGCGTATCCATTGGGCCGGTACAGACACAGCCGGCGAATGGAATGGCTATATAGATGGCGGGATTGCGGCCGGTAAAAGGGCTGCGGCCGAAATCGCAGATTAATGGTGGTAAGTCTTTGAGTAGCTTTGATATTGACGGATTTCTAAAATCCTTATGTGCTGTTCCCCATAGGGCCGCAGGGTCTGAAGGGGAGCAGCGCACTTTACGCCTCCTGGAAGAGGAATTGGCTAAATCAGGCGTTGAAGCGCATAGGGAAGTCTTTAGGGCCCCGCGCACTTATATCCCTTTGCTTTGGTGGCTAAGTGGCGTTTTAGCGCTTGCCATTCTCGTTCCGCATTGGGCGAGTTTCGCGCTGGCAGTCGTCTTTTTCTGGGGTGCCTGGCGTTATTTTGACTGGCGGAAATCCTTTCTGACGTCACTGCCGCCAAGCATTAATGCCACCAATCTCTGGGCGGCAAAAGGTGAGGGGCCAAAACGCTTTATCCTGATGGCGCATCATGATTCAGCACCTGTTTCCTTTGCCTATCGTCCATCACAAGTGAAGAATTTCCGCCAAAGCGTTATTACCGGTCTGGTAATTATGGCGCTTTGCGTCGTTTGGGCGGCTGCGCAACTTCTCGGTTTTTACAATTTCTGGGTCAGTCTGGCTTTGCTGGTAATGCTTGGTATTCAGATGCTTGTGGCGACTGTCGATTTTGTTCTTTACGGCTATACCAATGCGGCCAATGACAATGGCACAGGTGTGGCGGCAGTTTTGGCGACGGCAGAGAAACTTTGGGCGGATGTGCCAGCCTGTTGGTCTGTTGAGGTTCTGCTGACCGGTGCAGAGGAATCCGGGATGATTGGTGCCCAAAAATGGGTGGATGCGCATATAGAGGAACTGAAGAACCAACAGGTCTATGTATTGAACATCGATACGGTTGGTGCGGGTCATTTATGTTTTGTGGAGAAAACAGGGACGTTGACGACGCTGGATTATGAAAATCCGGTGGTAGATGCCGCTCGTGCTTTATCTGCGGAAGACGAACGATTTTCGCATGTAGAAGCTAAAGCGCACCGCGTTGCGGATTTTGACAGTGTCTGGTTTGCCCGCAAATCCATCCCTGTCCTCACATTGGGAGCCTATGATGAACATGGGCTTATGCCGCATATTCACCGCCCAGAAGACGTGTTGGACCATGTTGATACGGATATTGTGCGAGAAACAGTTGAATTTGCGACGGCGTTAAGCCAGCGGATGATGGCCGGATAGAGAAGGCTTCCATCCGGCCTATTTTCTTAATGTCCCATACGAACAAGGCGTCCAGGACGGTCCTTTTGAAGTTGGCCGTCCAAAACAACAGGCACGCCTGAGACCAAAGTTGCGCGATAGCCTGTTGCTTCTTGAAGCAAACGCTGGCCGCCACCGGGGAGGTCTTTAACCATATGCGGCGGGTGGAGGCGAAGCTGGTTAATATCAATCACATTGATGTCGGCTTTTTTGCCCACTTCTATCCGACCTCTGTCATTCATACCGACATAATCTGCAATATCTGATGTCAGCATTTGAATAGCGCGCTCGCGGGAGATTTTATCGCCGCGCTCCCGATCCCTTGTCCAATAACTCAGCAGATAAGTCGGGAAGCTTGCATCACAGACTGTTCCCACATGGGCGCCACCGTCGGACAAACCGATAAGCGCTTGTGGGTGGCGCATCATTGTCAGCACATTGTCAAAGGACAGGTCAGTGTAATTATAGATAGGGAAATAGATGAATTCCTTGCCGTCTTTTTCAAGCAAAGTGTCATAAATCATCTCAAGTGGAGACACGCCGGCGCGTTCCGCCATCTTGTATATGGAGTCTTCCAAATCCTGCTCATAATGCGGATTTTCGCCTAGTTTGAACATTTTGCAGGAGATGAAATCAATCATCTTGAGCAGCATATCTGCAAGCGGCGGCACGGCAGTGCCATCCCCAGCCACTTTCTCAGATTCTTCGGTCAAAAGCTGTGCTTTAAAGGCGGGGTCGCGCATTTTCTCGACACGTTCTGCCAAAGGCAATTGAGAGATTTTCTTATAGCTTGGGAAGCCCATGAAGGGGTGGAAGGTGCATTGCAGGCCTAAAATAACGCCAATGCCCCGCGGCGCGACCTGAAGCCGCATATCAACGCCTTTGTCCTTGGCCTTTTCAGCGCGGTCTATGATTTTCAGCCACTGCTTCGGTGCGAAATCCCGCTGCATTAAAGACAGGGAAAAGCGATGGCCTTCGGATGCTTTCGCAAAATCCTCCAAAAGGTCGAATTCTTCATCGAAATCATCACCTTCGCGCTCTAAGTTAAAGTCATTAACCGCTTGTAAAACGCCATGGTTCAAACCCTTAAAAGCTTCAGCGATGCCCATTAATTCATCCCGATTGGCTTCTGACGCCGGGGTCCAGTCCCCATCTGCGGTGCGATGAACGTCAGACCGCCCGGTGGAGAAGCCAATGGCACCTGCTTCCAGGGCTTCACGGGTGAGACGGCGCATCTCCGCTATGTCTTCCGGTGTCGCATCCTGATTATGAAGCGCACGGTTGCCCATGACGTAAACGCGTAAGGGATCATGGGTTACATGTACGGCGAAGTCGATGGCATGAGGAAAGCTGTCAATCGCATTCATATATTCCGGAAAGCTTTCCCATTCCCAGGTCAACCCCTCAGCCAGCGCAGTGCCGGGAATGTCTTCCACACCTTCCATCAGGCGAATAAGGCGATCATGGTCAGCTTCCCGTACGGGGGCAAAGCCAACGCCGCAGCTTCCTAGAACAGCGGTTGTCACACCGTGATTGACGGAAGGAGCGAGTGCGTCATCCCAGCTGACTTGCCCGTCATAATGGGTATGGAGATCAAGGAAACCGGGGGTGACGATGGCACCCTTTGCGTCAATAACGCTTGCGGCTTCTGCAGCAACTTGACCGACTTCAACGATTTTACCGTCTTTGATGCCGATATCGGCGGTAACGGGTGCAGTGCCATTACCATCGTAAACCAAGCCACCGACGATTTTGACATCCAGGGTCATGACGCAGAACTCCTCATTTCACGCTTTTTATTTAGTGTAGGAGTATGCGTGACAAGACCTGTGCCGCCAAGGGACAATTCGGCGCAGTAGATATAGAAATTTCTATTACTCAGCCTGGGATGCAAAAAGGGTGATAGCGCCAATGGCCAATATCAATAGGATGCTGAGAACAGGCAGGCTAAGCCAGTCAATTGTCATAGCTTGCGCTTCAACCCCGGGCGCCAGCTTTGCACTCAACATGGCGTTTTTATTAATCCAGTTAAACAGGAACGTCCAAGGTGTGTTGAGGACAGCAATTATGAGACCTGGGATGACACAGGCCAGCAAAATGATCCAGCGCCGGCGCCGGTTCTTTTCCAGGCGCGCCATAAAGGCCGCTGAAAATCCATCATCAGCAATTTGAGGTTTCTGCCTAAGGGCAAAATCCAGCCAATCATCGTCACGTTTGTTCATTTCAATAATCATGATATCACTTCTCCTTGCCAGGAGGAAAGGCTCTGCTTCAACTTCTCTTTTCCACGCAAAATATGAGATTTGACTGTGCCCAGGGGAATGTCCAAAGTCTCAGACGCCTCCCCATGGGACATGCCATAGGTGTAGCAAAGCGTTATGCAGGCGCGTTCGTTTTCGCTTAATTGTGTCATGGCCTGCTCCACATCCAAACGGGCGTGTAGGGGAGGGGTGTCCGCTTCCTCACGCTGTAATAACTGCTTGTCATCGCTAGCAATTTCTCTATTCATCGGGCGACGGCGGTGTTGCAGGAAACTCGTATATGCGATGCGCATGAGCCACCCTTGAAAACTTCCATCCCCACGAAATTTTGGCATCTGTTTATAAGCGGTCAAAAAGGTATCTTGTGCCAAGTCATCGGCCAGGGCCTCATCCCCAGCAGTCAGCCGCCTTAGAAAGCCCCGGACTGAGCCTTGGTAAATGGCCACCAGGCGGCCAAAAGCCTGATCATCCGAACCCAATTGAGCCCGGACGATCAAAGCTTTATCAAGCGCAGTCATAAACGCCCGCTCATAAGATCAGCGCTCCCCTTTGCCCAGATAATGCGCGATAAAGAACCCTATTCCTAAGAAAAACGGAAATGCTGAGAGGCCCAGGAATACTTGTGGAGCTTCATCATCCGGTACGGCTTGGCCGAATACGACTAATCCAAGGGCAAAGGCGACAAATAAAATGCCACGACGCAAATCGGCAAAGGGTGATACCGGTTTAATACCCACGGACTGGATTAGTTCAGGTGTCAGGGCCTGATTAGTGTCTACAAATTTACGCAGGGTTTCTTGAGCGGCGAGGAAATTGTGATGCCTGTACATAAGCAATGCGATAATGGACACGCCGATCGACAGAAATAAAACGACTGGTACGATAATATCTTCATCCATGGTTTCAGCTCCTTCCCATATGATGGTCTTATAGGGGAGATGCTCTATGGATGGAGTTTGGATGCAGTTATTTTAATTCAGCAATTAATTTATGCAGCAAGGATTCACATTGGTGAAGTTGGTCAAGTGACACAAATTCATTGGGTTGATGCGCTTGCGCGATTGAACCCGGACCACAGACGATGACGGAGAAACCTTGGTTTTGAAATTGCCCGGCTTCCGTCCCAAACGATACCTGGTGAGTTTGGTTAGCACCTGTTAAGCGGCGAACCAAAGCCTCTGCTACGCTGTCGCTTTCAGGGGCGAAGGGCGGCACGAGAATATCATTGGTGATAATGATGTCTGTATCAGGGGCTTTCTCACGCATCTTTGGTAGGACTTCCCCGTGGGCAAAGGCTTTGAATTTTTCAATAAGGGGCAAGGGGTCTTCGCCGGGCAGCATCCGGAGATCCCAATCAAAATGGCAATCCTGAGCCATAATATTAGGTGCGGTGCCGCCTGATATAACATTCACGGTCAATGTTGAATGTGCGGGAACAAAGCCGCTCTCTGTTTTTGCTGTGGCTGCCATTTCTTCAGACATGCCGTTCAAATAAGAGATTAATTCTCCCGCAGCCATGACTGCCGATGCACCCAATTGAATTTGGCTTGAGTGGGCAGCGTGACCTTTAACGTGGGTATGGACATTGCAAATGCCCTTATGACCATTCACTGGCCGCATTTCAGTTGGCTCCCCAACAATGACTGCAAGCGGTTTTGGTAATTCCGATGCAATACGGCGGATCATTGCTGGTGCGCCTTTACAGCCCACTTCTTCATCATAAGAAAAAGCGAGATGGATCGGGCGTGAGAGGTTGGCCTCTTTAAATTTCGGAACCATGGCTAGAGCGGTGGCGACGAAACCTTTCATATCGCAGGTGCCGCGGCCATAAAGACGGCCATCTCGCTCAGCCATCTCGAATGGGCTACTGTTCCAGTCCTGTCCTTCAACGGGCACGACATCCGTATGTCCGGACAGGACCACACCGCCTTCAACTCTTGGGCCAATACTTGCATAAATATTGGCCTTTTTGCCGTCCTCTGATGGCACAAGCGTTGAAGCAATGTCGAACTGTTTCAGATAAGTCTGAATAAACTCAATGATTTGAAGATTTGAAAGATGAGAGGTCGTGTCAAAAGCTATAAGGCGCTCCAAAAGCTCAAAAACTGCTGGTGAAGGCCGCGCCATAGATTATTCCATCTCTTCCTGTCTGCAGCCTATAAAGGCTTTGTCCAATACACTGCGACCATCTCTTGCGAAGCTGCTAAAAGCTTCCAAATCGCCGCCGAATAATTTGACAAGATCCGCTGTGCGCTTCTTATCACCCGTCATCCCGGCGACCATCATTGCCATGGTTAGTTGAAATTCACTCGGCGTATAGGAGCGCTGTAAATGGTTCAGCGTGCAAAGGCAGACCGCCTCAGTGTCACCGCCGTTCACACAGCCTTCAAGATAGACTTCCTGGTCACTTGGGGTGGATGCGGCAAGCGCTGTGGACAGCAATAAGGTGGTTAGCATCATGGTTTAACCTTGTTCCCGGCGCTGGATGATGAAATTGCCAGTGAAGCGCATGACCATTTCATCTTTTTGATTAAAGACCTCATAGCGGTTCTTAATAAACCCAATCTGTGGCCGTTTTTTGCTTTCACTCTTGCCGAGAATTGTTGTCTTCACGCGGAGAACATCGCCGGGGAATACGGGTTTGAGCCACTGAAGTTCATCAATGCCCGGAGATCCCAATCCGGCGGTTTGCTGCTTTGTCATTTCTTCGACCATCATGCGCATGGTTGCGGCACATGTGTGCCAACCTGATGCGCAAAGACCGCCGAAGATGGAGGTTTTGCCGCCTTCTTCGCTTAAATGAAAGGGTTGAGGGTCGTATTTGGTGGCAAATTCGATGATTTCTTCTCGGGTCATTTCATATTGGCCGAATTCAGCCTCATCACCGACAGATAAATCTTCATAATACCGCATGAAAAAGCTCCAAATTAATTGGCAAAACGGAACAACATAATGTCGCCGTCCTTTACTACATATTCCTTACCCTCAAGGCGCATGCGGCCAGCGTCTTTTGCGCCTTGTTCACCGCCCATCTGGACAAAATCATCATAGGCAGTTGTCTCGGCGCGAATGAAGCCTTTTTCGAAATCTGTATGAATAACACCTGCTGCTTGTGGCGCTTTTGCACCTTGGGCGACAGTCCAGGCGCGGGCTTCTTTAGGACCCACGGTGAAGAATGTAATCAGGCCCAAAAGTTCATAGCCCGCGCGAATGACCCGGGCGAGACCTGTCTCTTCAAGCCCAAGGCTTTCAAGGAATTCAGCGCGTTCTGCCTTGTCTTCCAATTGAGAAATTTCAGCTTCGACGGCGGCGGAAATCACCACGTGGGCGGCACCCTCTTTAGCGGCTTTTTCCGCAACCTGGGCGCTGAATTCATTGCCTTTATCCGCAGAACCTTCATCCACATTGCAGACGTAGAGAATGGGTTTTGCGGTCAAAAGCTGGAGCATGCGGACTTGGCGCTCTTCTTCGGCGTCCTTTGCCTCATAGATGCGGGCTGGTTTCCCGTCTTCCAAAATCTTTAGGATCTCTTCAACGAGCACAAGTTGAGCTTTGGCCTCTTTGTCCTGGCCCCGGGCTTTTTTCTCAAGATTGGCTTTGCGCTTTTCCAGGCTTTCAATGTCCGCCAGCATCAATTCGGTTTCAACGGTGTCAGCGTCACTAATGGGGTCAACTTTACCGTCCACATGTGTGATGTCACCGTCTTCAAAGCAGCGTAGAACATGGATGATGGCGTCAACTTCGCGGATGTTGCCAAGGAATTGATTGCCCAAACCTTCACCCTTGGAAGCTCCGCGCACCAGCCCTGCGATATCCACAAAGGCAAGTTGCGTTTCAATGATATTTTGCGATTTGCCTAATTCAGCAATTTTATTAAGCCGCTTATCAGGCACCGGAACTTGGCCCACATTAGGCTCAATCGTGCAAAAGGGGTAATTGGCAGCCGCCGCCGCAGCGGTTTCCGTTAATGCATTGAATAATGTGGATTTACCGACATTTGGTAAGCCGACAATGCCGCATTTGAAACCCATTTTCTAATCCTGTTCTTTGTCTTTTTTGTCTTTGCCCAATTTGAGCGCTACTGCCGTTGAAAAGCGGGCTTCATCCCCTTTGACCACCCAGGGGATCTCACTGGAAATGGCATCAAGCAGGGGGTCGAGCCAGCTTTGATCTGCCTTCGCAAAATTGGAAAGGACATGACCTGTAACTTGTTCTTTGGAGCCGGGGTGTCCAACACCAATTCGTAAACGGCGATAATGTGGGCCAATATGAGCGTGAATGTCTCGAATGCCGTTATGGCCACCATGGCCACCGCCCAGCTTCATGCGAATTTTCCCGGGTGCTAAATCCAGTTCATCATAGATGATCAGAATTTGGTCCGGTTCCAGTTTGTAAAATCTTATAGCTTCGCCAACGGATTGACCGGATTTATTCATAAATGTCTGTGGCTTAAGCAGTAGGCATTTTTCTCCGGCAATCACGCCTTCACGGACTTCGCCTTGGAAGCGGGCGCGGGCTGGGCCAAAGCCGTAATCATCGGCAATGCGATCCACAGCCATAAAGCCGATATTATGTCGATTGTTTTGATAACGGTCCCCCGGATTGCCGAGGCCAACGATGAGTTGCATTGCGCGGGGACCCTCCAAAAGACGTTAATCCATGGCGCTTTCTTTAGCAGATCACGCCATGGATCAATATGTATTTTAGCTGTCGCCGTTTTCGCTTTCGGCTTCATCGCCTTTTTGCTCAGTGGCTTCAACCTCGACGGATTCTTCGCCTTCTTCACCTTCTTCGCCCTCAGCTTCTGCACTACGCAAGCTGGATGGGGCACCGATGGTGGCGATGGTGAAATCGCGATCGATGGTCGGTTTAGCGCCTTCTGGCAATGTGACTTCCGAAATATGGACTGAGTCGTTAATGTCCAGGCCAGCAACGGAGACTTCAATATACTCCGGAATGGCGCTGGCGGGGCAATCCATTTCGATGTCGTGACGAACAATATTCATCACACCGCCGCGTTTCAGACCCGGTGATTCTTCTTCGTCGACGAAGTGAACCGGGATTTGAACGGTAACGGTGGCACCTTTGGTCATGCGCATGAAATCCACATGTGTGGGTTCATCTGTGACTGGGTGGAAATGAATGTCGCGGGGCAGAACCTGTTGGGCCTTGCCGTTGACTTTGATTTCATAAACGGTTGAAAGAAAAGCAGAAGCGCGGATGGCTTTGATCAGATCGATCTTGTCAATGGAGACCAGTTCAGGATCTTTTTTTGCGCCATACACCACAGCAGGAATGCGCCCTGCACGGCGGATTGCGCGGGAGGCTCCCTTGCCAGCCCGTTCGCGAGCTTCAACCGCGATCGTCGGTAATTTCGACATGTCTTAATTCCTTAAAGCAATTTTCTTTATGTTCGCTGACTTAAAGCTCCTCCAGGGATGCAGCTTAAACTCAAGCGAACGGGGCCTATTAGCGGGAAATGGCTTAAAACTCAAGCGCTGATGCGTGCGGCCGTCGATTTGACCAAAGCAAGAGCTTCATCAATATGATGAGCTTGGCAATCGACCTGTCCAACTTGCCAGCGAATGACGTATTTTCCATTTACTCTGGTCTGGGTGAAATAAGCCTCTCCGCTGTCATTGAGAGCGCGGATTAGGTGTTCATTATGGGCGTCTAAATCATCCACATTGGGAGGCGCATGGCGAAATGTGAAAAGCGATAATTTCAAAGGCGATGTGATTTCAAAATCCGGTTCGCAGCTCAGCGCATCATGCGCTTTCTTCCCAAGTTCGATATGGCGGCGTAACACTTCTTGCAGGCCGGTAATGCCATAGCTGCGCAGAACAAACCAAAGTTTCAAGGCTCTAAATCGTCGACCTAAAGGCACACCCCAGTCACGGAAATCCGTAACCTCTGTTGTTGCACCTTTAAGATATTCGGGAAGGATAGAAAATGTGCGAATGAGTGCGTCTTTATCGCGAACAAAATGCACGCTGCAATCAAAATTAGTGAAAAGCCATTTATGCGGATTGAACACCAAACTGTCCGCAAGCTCAGAGCCTTTTGCCATCCATTGCCATTCTGGGAGAATGAGTGCTGAACCTGCCCACGCGGCATCCACATGAAGGAAAATATCCTTTGCTTTGCAGAGCGTGCCAATCTCTTCCAAAGGATCGATGCCTCCCGTCCCGGTAGTTCCCAATGTGGCGACCACACAGGTGGGTGTAAACCCTTTGGCTTCATCCTTTGCGATCAGCGCTTTTAATGCTTTTACATCCATGGAGAAATCAGCATCTGCTGGGACCTTGACTACATTCTCAGCACCATAACCAGCAATGCGGGCATCTTTTTCTATGGAAGAATGCGCCTCAGCGGACACATAGACCCGTAGAGTGGGCTGATCTTGAAAGCCTTTCTCATTAATCTGGTAACTTGACACTTTCTCCCGTGCCATGAGTAATGCGGACAAACTTGCCTCAGAAGCTGTTGTCTGAATGGAACCCGAAAAGCCTTCATCCAAATTACAGGCTTGGCGGAGCCAATCGACCATGCGGATTTCCATTTCTGTCGCTGCAGGGGATGTTTGCCAGAGCATGGCATTTGTGCCCAGGCTTGCCGTCAACATTTCCGCAAGAACAGAAGGCGGGCTGGAATTGCCGGGGAAATATGCGAAAAATTTGGGGTGTTGCCAATGGGTGATGCCTGGCATCACAACGGATTTGAAATCCTCAAAAATGGCAGAAAATGCTTCCCCTTCTTGCGGGGGAGATGCCGGGAGGCGGTCTTCGACCTCTCCCGGCTGAATTTGAGAGCGCACTGGATAATTTTCAACGGATTCCAGATAATCTGCCATCCAATCGACCAATTCATGGGCGTGCTGGCGAAAGCGCTCTTTATCCATATTTGTCCTTAGTCGAACAGCGATGAAACTGATGAAGACAGGCTGATGCGTTTAATCGCCTCACCGAATAAGGGGGCAATCGTCAACTGACGGATTTTATCGCAAGCAGCGGAGGTTTCTGTTGCCCGGATCGAATCCGTTGTCACCAATTCTTTCATCTTGGAATTGGTCACGCGCGATACCGCTGCACCTGATAAAACACCGTGGGTGACATAGGCGGAAACTTCGCTTGCGCCCGCGTTAATCAGGGCATCGGCTGCGTTACAAAGTGTTCCCGCGGAATCAACGATATCATCGACCAAAATACAGCTACGTCCTGAGACATCGCCAATAATGTTCATGACTTCAGATTCACCAGCGCGCTCACGACGTTTGTCGATGATGGCCAAAGGCACATCCAGGCGTTTGGCAATGGCACGAGCCCGTACCACACCGCCCACATCCGGGGAGATAATCATCAGATTATTGGCATCATAGCGCTCTTTAATGTCGCGCACAGTTACGGGGGCGGCATAAAGATTATCTGTTGGGATATCGAAGAAGCCTTGGATTTGCCCTGCATGCAAGTCCATGGTCAACACCCGATCTGCACCTGCTGTTGTAATCAGATTCGCAACCAATTTGGCTGAAATCGGTGTGCGCGGACCGGGTTTGCGATCCTGGCGTGCATAGCCGAAATAGGGAATCACCGCAGTGATCCGTTTGGCCGATGCCCGATGGAGCGCGTCAATGGTGATTAAAAGTTCCATCAATGTATCATTGGCGGGATAGGATGTGCTTTGAATAAGAAACACATCTTCGCCACGGACATTTTCATGAATTTCGACAAAGACTTCTTCGTCTGAAAATCTTTTGATGGATGCTTTTGTTAAAGGTGTATCGAGATAGGCGGAAATCGCCTGAGCAAGCGGTGGATTACTATTTCCCGCGACCAGTTTCATGGTCAAGCCCCTTATGAATGACGGGTTAGATTTTGCTTTCCATAACAATCGATCCAGACGCTGTAAACTAATTCTGCGCTCTTATTGCAATTGCAGACATCTGACGCCCGAAGTCTGGGGCCTTTTCGTGGGTGCTTCGGCGATAGGAAAAAAAGCTGTCAGCATTGCTATAGGTATCTTTTTCTATATGCCCGACATGGGCTAAGCCCTGGGCGCGAAGCCGGTCTGCCACAAGTCTGTCTAATGCGAATTGCCATTTGCCTGAGGTCTTGCCTGGTGCAAAATAAGGAGCGGCTTGTGCGTCTTTTTTCAAAAACTCATCGCGCAGCTCATCGCCGACTTCATATGAGTCTTGAGCAATTGCCGGGCCAACCGCCGCATGAATGCGGTCGCGGGCGCTGCCCTGAGCACACATAGCATTGATCGTTGCTTCAATGATATTATTCACTGTGCCGCGCCAGCCACAATGCGCTGCGGCGATCATTGGATAGTCCGGGTCTGCAAATAAAACGGGTACGCAATCTGCGGTCAAAATTCCTAATGCCACGCCGGGGCGCGTTGTTACCATGGCATCTCCCTCAGGCGCCGGACCCTCCCAAAGGCCACTGACTTCATGAACTTTGGCGCTGTGAACTTGGGAGCAGGTGACGAGATGTTCCACGCCCAGAGCTTTAGCTACTCTTTGGCGATTCTCTGTCACATTGTCTGCGTCATCCGATGAGGAATAGGCCGTGTTTAAACTATCAAAAGGTGCAGGGGACACGCCACCAAGTCGGGTGAAAAAACCATGTCGGATATTCTTGCAAAAGGTTAAGCCGTCTTCGCAAAGATAGACTGTTTGTGTCATCGGCGACCCCCCCTAAAACCCTGCAAATGGCGGGCTATTCGTCGGCCCAATTGCCAGTACTTTAAACAATTCACCCATTTCTTCGGCAGATATAAGGCGGTGAAGTCCAGTTTTTATATTCTCAGCTTGTTGGTCAGTCGCGGACTTGGCGAGTTGTGCCGCGCGTGTTTCAATGCCAAGCGCTTTCAAAAATGCACCTTGTGTGGTTGGGCCATAGCTGTTGCATCCTGCTTCCCGCGCTATGTGGGCAAGTGCTGAAAAATCCACATGTGCTGTCAAATCAGCCTGTCCTGGGTCGGCAAATATGTCTGTATATTGATGGTTTTTAACGGCTTGAAGTGTGTCGCCGATACCTTGGCTTATATGGCCATAATCAATGAAACAGGCAGCGCCGCCATGGGCTTTAATCCGTTCAGCGATTGTCTGTGCTATGGCTTGGCTGGCCGGGGAGAATTCAAAAACCGAGCCTTCTGATGCGTCTCGTAATGATGCGGGCACCAAGGCAGATAAATCGGCACTGCTTGGTGATGAAAAGGGTGTCAGTTTTTGTGCGCTCTCATCCCAATGAACAAAGCGCTCGTGCCAGGATTTGCCCATCTTAATGAGCTGACGAATGGGCAAAGCATCAAAGAATTCATTTGCGATGATGAAGCTAAAGCCTTCACCAACATCTTCTATTCTATCGTGCCAGTGAGCCTGCGGGACTTTTTCCTGTTGTGCTTTTCTCAAAGCAGGGCTGGTTTCGACAAAATGTACGCTTAAGCCGTCGAGCAAAGGTGGTGCTAATTTTAAAGCGCGCAGCATGTCACTCATCAGCGTGCCGCGCCCAGGGCCTAGCTCAATCAACTGAACCGAGGCGGGCGCGCCTAATTTCTGCCAGCAGTCAATCAGCCATAGGCCAAGCATCTCACCGAACATCTGGCTTATTTCAGGTGCGGTTGTGAAATCCCCTTTGGTGCCTAATGGGTCTTTGTTGATGTAATAGCCGTATTTAGGATGGCCTAAAGCCTCCGCCATATAGCGCGCTATGGATATAGGCCCGGTGTTTTGTATGACAGCGCGTAACTCGTCTTTTAGTGCCATCACTTGGCCTTTTTCGGCTTATCCATGCGGTGGCTATAACCATAATACATCAGCCAAAGCCCGAAGAGAATCATGGGGATGGACAGGGTCTGTCCCATGGTCAGGCCGGTTGATAAGAATCCGATATGCGCATCTGGTTCTCGCACAGTCTCAACGATGAAGCGCGAGACCCCATAACCGGCTGTATAGGTTCCTACTAAAAAGCCAGGCCACCGGCGTGCAGGGGTTTTGTGGAACAAGACCCAAAGCACCACGAATAAAATCAAACCTTCCATAAGGGCTTCATAAAGCTGGCTGGGATGTCGGGGGTCCGGTCCGCCTGTCGGGAATATAAAGGCCCAGGGTACATCTGTAACGCGCCCGTAAAGCTCACCATTGATGAAATTGGCGAGCCGACCCAGGAATAAACCAATGGGCACACCACAGGCGATATAATCGGCAAAGCGGAACAGGCTCAATTTGTGATGGCGACAAAAAAGATACATCGCCAAAGTCACGCCAAGCAGCCCGCCGTGGAAGGACATACCGCCTTCCCAGAGGCGGAGCATAGCCAGCGGGTCTGACATATAGGCATCGAAATTATAGAAGAGAATATAACCGATGCGCCCGCCCAAAATGACGCCGAGCACAGCCCAGAAGAAAAAATCATCCGCATGGCGGCGCGCCATAGGGGAATGGGGCTGGTCAACCAGTTTCAAGACATAACGCCAGGCGAGCAAGAGTCCAACGATATAGGCTAAAGCATACCAGCGCAGGGCAAATGGCCCGATGGAGAAGATTTCCGGGTCAATATTTGGAAAGGGCAAAGCTGCTGCATTGAGAAATTCAAGCATAGGGCCGGTCCTGATTGGTTATCATTTATACCAAGCATGTCCCTTGCCCTATGCCTAATGTCAAGACCCGGTCAGCTTTTAGGTAAAATAGACCCAAGCTTTTCAAACAGATCACTGGTGGGATTGGGGCGAGAATTGGTGCCTAATTTGTCCTTTGAACGGCAATGAACGGACACACCCAAAACCGCAAGTGCGATGCCCCATAGCATTGAACTTTGGGCCAAAGCTGTGCCCATTGCAGTGATGATGACAGGTGCCTGTTCAGGGTCTTTGACTACAGCCCAAAAAATTGCCGCAGATGATCCTGCCATCATGGCAAACCAGGCGATGGCGGTTAAATAGCCATAGGTGGGGCGCCAGCGCCGAACATAAGCGTCATTGGATTGCGCTTCGACCTGCATGCTTTGATTGATGAAGCTTAAGCGCGCGCTTTCTTCCATCAAAATATGGATTTCTAATTCCTGAAATTGCCGGTTCATTTCCCGTAAAAAACCAGGATCATTTAAGAGTTTCTGATGCAAAGTGTCAGCATCATTTTCGCCACTAATTTCCAGCGCTGTCTCAGTGAGATTTTGGGCAATGGCTTCGCCTTCTTTCCCGCCCAAAAGATGCCCGATACGAGGGGCGAGAAGTTTTGCGATGCCAAATGCTGCCAATAATGGAAATGCCATGGTTAAAGCTCCTCAATTGAGATTTTGAATTGATGCTGTCCAGCGAGCTGGTGGATGTGCTGCATGTCTTGGTCGAGAAGCCGAACGCAGCCAAAGGTTGGAACAAGTCTATCATCGCCCCGTCCTGCATGAATGCCTAAGCCCCGACGCCCCTTGGAGTGGGCTAAAGCGGCATCGCCATCCTCACCTTCGAGGGGAATCCAAAGCTCACCTATGCGAGGGTGGGCAGGGTGAAGTGGAATGACTTCAGAGGGGCGATAGTTCCCGCAAGGCGTATCACCATAAGGGAGAACCGGGGAACGTGTGGGATTGTCCTTGTGCCGTGCGCGTGAGGAATCGGCTTTTCCAAGCGCTGGGCAATCGAACAATATCTCGCCCTGTGGCCCAAGGCAAAAAAGCTGGCCGTGAATGCGGCGGTCTTTTGGGAGAAGAATCAGTAATTTATATATGCCAGTCATTGACTTTAGCTCATCCTGAAAGAAAACACCCCCGTGAAAAATTCCACGAGGGTGTTTGAAACGGTGATGTGAAGGGGCGAGGTCAGTTGCACTCATTTAGCTTCTGCAAGTCTAGATGTGTGCGCCATTTCATCCCTAAATATCTCAGCAATTTGTCCCAATCGGTGATGGAATATTGATAGGAGTTTTGAGGTAGATTTAATTCCTGGCCTTTGCGGATCATGGCAGACTCAGCAGGGTCTGTACCATATTCGGCGCTGACGCATTTCGTCCAAAGGGCAAGACATACGGCGCGGCGTTCACCAAACCCCGGTTCTCTGCCATCAGCCATCTGTGGCCATTGCACCCCACATTGGGTGAGCTTGTCCATCAAGGTTTTGGAAATGCGCTGAATTGTGTTTGGATCGGCCTTTCTTATGTCGCTGATTTGGAAATGAGTGTTGAGATAGTCGGCCATTGCCCAATCATTATGACAATCCACAGCCCCGAAATAGTACAGCGTCCAATAAAGTGCGCGGATTTTTGCGTGCATTGGTGCTAGGCGTTTTTGGGGCGAGCGAGAGGCCTTGTTGCCGCTGCGCTCTCTTAACGTGCGCAATGCGCGCTTTAGTTCCCTTGTGTCCATGGAACCGAATTCGCTTTTGCCAATACGCCTTTGCATGAGCTTTTTCTGAGCGGAATCGCTTAAACGGGCATTGCGACTTTCCTGCTTAATAGCCTTCAATAGATGGCCTCGGTCCGGCGTTGATGTGCTGTGAATGGGTTGAAATCTGGAAGGTGAGGGGGAATTGAAACTGTCCGTGCTCAATGACATAAAATAATCTCCACAGGGGGCTAATGGTTGTGCGTATTTGGTGCTCAAGTTAGATCAATAATGTTTGTTGCTGCGTTAGATGAGAGTTGGCTTGAAAAGCGTGGCGTCCTTTCCTGATTTGGGTTATGTTGCGACTTATTTGAAATGAAAAATTCCATATTAGGAAAACATTGCCTTTAAATTTGAGGTTCTGTATAAAGAAAAACCAAAATAGGAAAGTTGTCAATCCTAAAATGGAAATTTATCTCGCCCATATGGCACTGATAGCGGCGCAAGACATAAGGAGGGCCCCGTGTCCAAAACAGGAAAAAAAAGTGATTTTGTAGACCTGGCGGAACGGATCAATCAGGCCGTATCTTTTGGGGGAGGCTATGAGGGCGTAGCCGGCCGGTCAGGCATTCCGAAAAGCACATTGCAGAAATATGGTACTGGTGTTTCAGAGCCCCGGGCGACAGCCTTGCCTTTGATTGCGCGTGCCTGCGGTGTTGATTTGATTTGGCTTGCCACGGGTGAGGGGGAATTGCGCAGTGACTGGTCTGCTCACTCTTCAGGAGGGTCGAATGTAAGGCCTTGGGGCACATCCATGCCCGGCTTTGGCGAGCAGCCGAGCGAATTGCCCCTAGTGACGGAGGGGGCATCTAGTCTTGAATATGTACAGATTTATGATGTGGCTGCGTCCGCTGGTCATGGCGCCGCCGTTTTTGATGAACCTTCTTCTGATATGATGGCGTTCCCTGCTTCATGGCTCCGGCGTCAAGTGGGAGCTTCGCCTCAAGCCCTGGCCTGCATCTATGCAGAGGGGGATAGTATGGAACCGGAGATTCGATCCGGTGATATTCTCCTTGTGAATCGCGCAGTAACAGAACCTCGTGGCGAAGGGGTTTATGTTGTTTCTCTTGACGGAGACCTTCTAGTTAAACGATTGCAGCGAGCAGGATTGGATAAATTGGTATTGAAGGCATCCAATCCTGCCTATGATCCAGTTACAATTGATTTGAAGTCTATTGATGACAATTTTCGTATTATTGGGCGCGTCTCTTGGGTGGGGCGAAATCTCTAAGAGTTACATAAAAAAGCGGTGGCAGTCATAAAGGCCGCCACCGCCAGGATGCGCTCCCCCCATTGAGCGCTTGAAAACAGAACTAAACCTCCCCCCGAGGCCGCGAATCTCAAATCCGCAAATACTGAATTTCACCTGCAACTATTGCGAGTAAATCTTTAAAAATGGTTTATGTCAAGAGGCTTGTGAGCTGAATATGTCTTCTTAATTTGCACCACATAGGTGATTTTTGGTCAAATTGTTGGGTTTTTCCGAATTTTGAGGCAAAATATGAGCTGGGGGAAATATGGCTTTTCGGTTGGACAATGTCTTGATTGATGAGCGGTCGGGCTTTGTTGAGAAGCACGCATTGCGCTTCAAGTTATGTCCGGAACATATAGCTGTTCTTTCTGCCTTTGCGAAACGCTATGGAAATCGTCTTGGCGCTGATGAGATTGAAGAGATTTGGCGCAAAGCTGATGGTGATGGCTTATTAGGGGCCGGTGAAATTATAGCTGACCTGGAGGTCGTTCTTGCGCCAATACTTAAGATGCATCCTTGTTTTAAGGCGTTAGGAGGCGACTCTTATCGACTAAGACCCAAAGTACAAATTGTGGGTGATGCTTTGGAAGTTGAGGGCAATGCGATAACTGGCCGTATTATCAGCTGGGCCATATTATTAGTGTTGGCCCTTCTTGAAGCTTATTTTGCCTTTCTTAAGCCCGAAGCCCTTAGCCCTCCGGTTCCCGCTCATGAAATTGCCTTTGTAATGCCTGAAATCTATAGCGATATGGAAGGGAAGGATCTGCAATTCTTGGCGGAGGCTTTAGATAAAAAGATACGTTCTACCTGGAGTGGGCCAGCGTTAGAAGTGGTGGGTGATATGCGGCGATTTGAACTTCATGGTCGTATATTGTATGCGGAGCTAACGTCGGAGTTGTCCTTGTCCTTAAGGCTCGTTGATATGCCTCGTGGCCACTTGATGTGGGCAGGGCTTTATCCTTTGAATGCATTTTCTCAAGAGGCCTTACTGGATCAGGTTCTTTTGGATTTGGAGGCGGCCTTTAGCAGCTATGGAGCGCTGTCTTGTACATCTCTAGGATGCAAAATTTCCAGACCTTAAATGCGTGATATCAGCGCTTTTTTCAGCTTATGTTTGCGTTATCAATATTGACACCGTGCGTGTTCAGTTTTAAATGCAATTTAGAACATGCATTTAAAATACTTATTAAATGCATTCAGGGATGTTCCAATCCCTTTCCTTGGAGTGATTACACTTCTAGGGTGCTCTCAGCCTCTTATTCCCCTCGTTTCCCCAAGAGGCTGAGGGCAAACTGCCTTATCTAAATAAGATATGCGGCTTTTCGCCTCTTGCCATAAAGGCAAACCATGCTTATCTCCAAATGAACTGGAGAAAGACCATGCAAAGCGAAAATAAATTCATTGATGATCTGTCAAAAGTGGCATCAAGCGCCATGGGCGTTGTTTCAGGCCTGCGTGATGAAGCTGAGTCTGTCTTGCGCGCTCGACTTGAGCGGATTTTGGGCTCAATGGATCTGGTCACGCGTGAGGAATTTGAAACCGTCAAAGAAATGGCTGTAAAGGCGCGTGAGGAAAATGAAGCCTTGCATGCAAGGATTGCTGCGTTGGAAGCTAAGCCCAAGCCTGCACCACGTGCGCGCAAGACAACAAAGAAGGCGGCTAGTACAAAATCTAAGTCCTGATTTTTAGGGCCGTTCGAGATTTCCACAAGAAATTTTAAAATTTGATGACCTTTTCATGATCTGGGGGTTGCCTTTCCCGAAGAGGAATGACAGGCTATTTAGTGACGATGTCCTCTTGGGCTGCCATATCTTGTGGGTCGGACTGCAGTTTGGGCAGGGGCATCGCACCTCCAGCGCGCTGGCTGTTCCCAAATCTGGCTACGCGCCTCTTGTTCGGGGTTGGAGCGCAATGACAAGCCTTTTAGCCAATGATCCTGGCATTTCATTGAATCATCCGCTTGATCTGGTCGAGGAATTAATCGCATTCAATGACTGGCCTTATGAACGCAGCGGCGATGATGAAATCACTGCTTCCATAAAGGGGAGCTGGTGCGATTATCAGTTTCGCTGTTTCTGGCGTGATGATGAAAATGTAGTGCAGGTCGCAACCATGTTGGATATGCGTGTTTCGGATAATAAGAGAGCGGCACTTTATGAAGCGCTTTCTCTTATTAACGAGCGTATCTGGATGGGGCATTTTGAATTGTGGGCTGAGGATGGCGCCTTGATTTTTCGCCATGCAAGCTTTGTTGATAGCAACGCAGGAATGTCGCTTGGCCATGCGGAAGCATTGATCCAGGCGGCTGTGGGGGAATGTGAAAAATATTATCCCGTCTTCCAATTTATTCTTTGGGCTGGCAAAAGCCCCGAAGAAGCGTTGGAAGCCGCTTTATTGGAAACAGTCGGAGAAGCCTGAGGCAGGAAACAGGCTTTGAAGACCGCGCGCTTTTGCTTTCAAAGCGCGCAAAGTGAGGATTTCGTCGAATGGGCGGACTATTTAGCGCCGAGCGACCAGTTGTGCTGCTTGGCTGTGGGAATATGGGCAAAGCTTTGTTAAAAGGCTGGATTGCTGTTGGAATCCCGACTGATTCGATCATTGTAATTGACCCAGCAGGTGAGGCGAGTGCGGTTGAGGCAGGCTTGCCCTCATCCCAGATTTATGAAAGCGCCCCAGAAAATATAAGAGCGGGATTGTTGATGGCGGCTGTAAAGCCTCAAGTCATGGCGGAAGCACTAGGCGGTGTTTTGGGACTTGTTGATGAGCAGACACTTTTATTGTCGATTGCTGCCGGTACCCAGGTGCAGGCTTTGAAAGCCCTGTTGCCGAAAGTGGGGGTGGTTGTTCGCGCTATGCCCAACACGCCTTGCGCTATTGGCGAAGGTATTACGGTGGCGTGCGCTGACAGTACCTTGACCGAACGGCAGGAAGAGCAAGTAAACACTTTGCTTTCTGCGGGTGGTGAAGTGCGTTGGGTTGGGGATGAAGGGCAGATGGATGCTGTAACCGCGTTGTCAGGCTCAGGCCCGGCTTATGTCTTTCACCTTATCGAATGCCTGGCTGCGGCTGGAGAGGGGCAAGGCTTAGGCAGCGAGTTGGCTAGAGATTTGGCACTTTATACGGTTGCTGGTGCCGGGCGGCTTGCGAAATTGTCTGATCAGGATGCACAGGATTTGCGTCGCGCAGTCACAAGCCCAGGAGGAACGACACAAGCGGGTTTGGAGGTCTTGATGGGGGATGGGCAGGGCCTGTCTCAACTGATCCGTCATACGATTGCTGCGGCGGCAAAAAGATCGCGAGAACTATCAAAATGAGCGCGGGCGGTGCAAAATCTGCTCTTGCGGATATTGCCCGCCTTGGTTGGCATGGATTTAAGGCAGAACGTGGAAATCAAGCTTATAAGGCCCTGATAGACATTGGTGCCTATTTCGATGCAATGACGGCGGAAGGCGCGCAAGATATCTCCTTAGATGACAGTGCCCGTGACCGTTTATTTGATGTTCTTATGATGCGTTTTGACCAATTGCAGGCGCATCGTAGTGCAGTTCAGTCCATTGCAAAATCGGCGCCTTCGGACCCGAAAATGCTTCGGGCATTGGTTTGCGCACTGCCAAAATCCATGCGGGTGATGTTACGTTTGGCCCATATCAGGGCAGATGGTGTCGAGGGACGCTTAAAAGCGCAGGTGTTAAGTCTGCTTTGGCTTCGAGTTGCGCGTCATTGGATGCGGGACGGGAGTGAGGACATGGCGGAGACGATGGCAACGCTTGATAAAGAGCTAGCGCAAATAGAGCCAGTTGGGCGACGTCTCTTTCCCCATGATGAAACAATGGGCGATGAATCTCAATCTTGAGATAGAGCATTCAAAACAGCCCAAAACCCCCCAACGGCCTGTGGACCTGCTTTACGATAGGCTTTGGCCATGATCTCTAATTGTTGCTTTTCTAGGGTTGCCGTCAGTGTTGCTCCAGCATTAGTTGTAAACAGGCGCCGCTTGCGCCTGTCGTTTTCATCTATGCGACTTTCAATCAGATTTTTATCGAGTAATTGGCTTAAAACCCGATTTGCACTTTGATTCGTGACTTTTAACGTGGTTAGTAAGTCTCCAACGCTCATACCGGGGCGGTGCAGAATAAAATAAAGAGCGCGAAAATGAGCATGTCCAAGGTCATAAACCTGGAGATGTTTATCCAATATAGCGCGCATGTCTCGGGACGCAAAAAAGATAAGATCGAGGCCGCGTCGCAGCTCTTCCTCGCGCAAAAATAGGCTTGGGACTGTTGTATTTTGATCGCTCACATTGACACAAATGGCCCAAGTGCTTACGAACCGCAAGAGCATGTCTGCCATGTTGTCGCAGAATATGATATGGCATTGCAAAGCTGCATCAGCGTAGCAATAATATTGCTGTTAATCAGATAGTTTAATTAAGGAAATTTCATATGTCGACGCCGACCTTCGATGACCGTGATGGTTTTATCTGGTTTGACGGTGTGTTGAAGCCCTGGCGTGAAGCGCAGGTCCATGTTCTGACTCATGCATTGCATTATGCCTCTTCAGTCTTTGAGGGACAGCGTGCTTATGCTGGGGAGATTTTCAAACTGCGTGAACATAGTGAACGATTAAAATTCTCCGCAAATCAATTGGGCTTTGAAATTCCTTACAGCCTGGATGAAATCGACGCCGCTAATTACGATGTGATGAAGGCGAATAATCTAGTCGATTGCTATCTACGTCCTATTGCCTGGCGCGGATCGGAACAAATGGGCGTTGCCGCACAAAATACCAAAATTCATCTGGCAATCGCTGCTTGGCCCTGGCCATCTTACTTCTCACCCGAAGCGCGGATGAAGGGACTGAAGGTGACGATGTCAGACTGGCGTCGCCCCGACCCGAGGACAATTCCCTGTAAGGCGAAAGCCGCTGGCCTTTATATGATTTGCACCTTGTCTAAACATGCGGCTGATGACAAAGGCTATGACGATGCGATGATGCTGGATTGGCGCGGACGGGTTGCTGAACTCACTGGGGCTAATGTCTTTTTTGTAAAGGGTCAGGAAATTCATACGCCGACGCCGGATTGTTTCCTGGACGGAATTACGCGGCGCACGGCTATTGAACTGGCTCAAAAGCGAGGGTTTAAAATCATTGAACGCGCAATCATGCCGGAAGAGATGGAAGATTTTGAGCAATGCTTCATCACCGGTACGGCTGCTGAAGTCACGCCGCTGGCACAGGTTGGGCCTTATAATTTTGAGGTTGGGGCCATTGTGAAGCAACTTATGACGGATTATGACGACCTTGTTCATCGCCGTGACTTAAAACCCTAAAATTAAAGCCCCAGTTGGGGCTTTAATTTTATTCGACGATGACTGTGATTTGCTTGGACATCAAGGGTGGGTCCAGCACCTCATGATTTAAATCGCCCAGAACAAGCTGTAATGTATGTGGCCCTGGAGTGAGCTCAATTACGGCCTCGGTCTGACCACCACCGAAATGCCGGTGTTGATCATCTTTGGTGATGGCATATTGCATTTCTTCGGCGCTTAGCGTGGTATCTATTAAGAGGTGATGATGACCAGTATTAGGCTTATCCACGCCCGCTGGCGCCACTCCCAACCCTTTAAGGCCGAAAATAATGCGCAGCGGGCTTTTCACGTGTTGGCCATCCTGCAGATTGGCGAAATAAAGTTCTGCACCTTCTTGGCTTGAGGGACGCGTCATATCAGGTCCCTGATTAGCAGTTTGCTGGGCGTCGCAAGCGCTTAACATCAGCAAGGCACTGAAGCTTGTTGCGATCAAACGTGAAGTCATGGATATCTCTCCCAAAATCCGGTTTAATCTTTTTTCCATCTTAGCATAGCTTTTTCGTCATCTTCCTTGGCATCTACCCATTTCGCTTCTCCATCGCCTTCTTCCAGCTTCCAGAACGGTGCCTTGGTCTTTAGCCAGTCCATAATGAACCAAGCGGCTTCAAAGGCTGCTTCACGATGGGCACTCGTGATAATGACAAGAACAATGGGGTCCCCGGGCAATAGCCGGCCAAAGCGGTGGATGACTCGCCCTGAAATAACAGGCCAGCGCTTTATGGCTTCCCTGGCAATTAATTCCAGTTGTCTTTCTGTCATGCCGGGGTAATGCTCCAAGGTCATGGCTTCGACGGACGCGCCGCCGGCTATATCCCTGACAAGGCCGGTAAAGCTGACGATGGCACCGATATCTGTACGGCCCGCGCAAAGTTTTTCAGTTTCTGCTGCGGCATCAAAGAGTTGTTCTTGGACAATGCAACTGATCATCCGCCGGTCACCGGAGGGAAAATTGCAATTTCACGGGCATTTGTGATCGATGCATCAAGTCCTGCATGATCTTGGTCAACGGCGATGCGCAGCTTGTCCCGAGCCGCTAAAGCCTCAGCATATTGAGGCCCTTGATCTGCCAACCAATCCAGGAATTGTGCGACATTTAACACATGCTCGGGGAGGTCACGCACTTCTTCACCTTTTCCGATTTTCTCACGTACCCAGGCGAAATATAGAATTTGCATAGTGCCCTCAAGTCATGTGCTTCAGGCCATAACGTAAATAGTCATAACCCGTAATCATCGTTAAAAGGGCAGCAAGCCAGAGGCCGATCAAGCCAACTTCCATCGCAGGAAGATAAGGAGGGTTTGCGCCAGCCAGAACAAGGGCGCCTAGGGCGACCATCTGAACAGTCGTTTTCCATTTGGCAAGTTGCGTTACCGGGACGGACACCTCTGCACCCGCCAAAAATTCGCGCAGACCGGACACTAAAATTTCACGGCTTAGAATAATGACGGCTGCAATGACATGATAGCCATTTAAAATACCTGCCCAAACGAGCATCATTAAAATAGCGCCAACCATCAATTTATCAGCAATCGGGTCAAGAAATTGGCCCAGCTTTGAGACGGCACCGGTGGCTCGTGCCAGATAGCCATCAAAAAAATCAGTAATGCCTGCAACAACGAATAAGGCGAACGCAATATACATACCCATTGGACGGTCCATATAAAAGGCACCCATGATGAGCGGTACCGCCAATATCCGCGAAAGTGTCAGCAGATTGGGTAGATTAAAAAGCATATTCGCTGTCCTGATTGTTAGGCAAACTCAGCCTTAGTGATATCAGCTTAAGCCCCACCGTGGAAGTGGTCATAAATGACTTGGGCCATATGTTCTGAAATTCCGTCAACTCGAGCTAAGTCTTCAACGCCTGCACGGGTAACGGCGTGAGCCGTGCCGAAATGGTATAGCAAAGCACGTTTGCGTTTTGCGCCGATACCAGGAACAGAATCAAGCGGCGATTTTACCAGTGCTTTCGCGCGTTTTGCGCGATGCGTTCCAATGGCGAAGCGGTGCGCCTCATCGCGTAGTCTTTGAATATAATAAAGGACCGGACTGTCTGTTGGCAGGGTCATGGGCTGTCTGCCTGGCCGGTAAAAGACTTCATGGCCCGCATTGCGATCCGGGCCTTTTGCCACAGCGATAAGTGTTACTTCGTCTTCCAGTCCCAATTCGTTCATAACTTCAACAACAGCGCTGAGCTGCCCCGCGCCTCCGTCAATTAAGACCAAGTCTGGCCAATTTCCCTTGCTATGGTCTTCATCCTCTTTCATCAGGCGGGAAAATCGGCGTTGCATTACCTCTCGCATCATACCGTAATCATCACCAGGGGTAATATCTTCGTCCTTTATGTTGAATTTGCGATAGGCGTTTTTAATAAAACCTTCCGGTCCAGCGACGATCATGCCGCCGACTGCATGACGCCCTTGGATGTGGGAATTGTCATAAACTTCTATGCGTGCAGGGGGCATATCCAGTTCAAAGACATCAGCCATAGCTTGCAATAATCGGGCTTGAGAAGCGCTTTCAGCCAGGCGACGGTCCAAAGCTTCCTGTGCATTTCTTAGGGCGAGTTCTATCAGCCGCTTTTTGTCACCGCGCTGTGGGATATGGAGCGAGACACGATGATCTGACCGCGCCGCTAGTGCATCAGCCATCAAGGCCATGTCATTGATCTTCTCGGAAAGAAGGATTTCTTTGGGTGGATATTTGTTTTCATAAAACTGGGCGACAAAGGCGCTCATAATCTCGCTCAATTCCGCGCCACGCTCATGGCGTGGGAAAAAGGCACGATTGCCCCAGTTTTGCCCACCACGCAGAAAAAAGACCTGAACACAGGTTGAGCCTCCTTTATTCGCGATCGCAATGATATCGGCGTCGTCCAGACCGCTGAGATTGATATCTTGACGGGATTGGATTTGTGCAAGGGCGCGGATACGGTCCCGGTAGATAGCCGCGGTTTCATAATCCATTCGGTTCGAAGCGTTTTCCATCATATCGGCGAGTGCCTTTTGGATGCCACTGGTTCGACCTTGCAGGAACGCTTTGGTGTCTTGAACCATCTGGTCATAGTCTTCAACATTGATACGGTCCACGCAAGGCGCTGAGCAGCGCTTGATCTGATATAGCATGCAGGGGCGGCTGCGATTGTTGAACACGCTGTCTGAGCATGACCGGAGTTGAAACACCCTCTGCATAGCATTCAAAGTCTGGTTGACCGCTCCCCCCGATGCAAAGGGGCCGAAATAGTCGCCTTTAACTTTTTGTGCGCCACGGTGCTTGGTGATTTGCGGCCAGGGATGGTCTTTCCGCAAGAGAATATAGGGTAAGGACTTATCGTCGCGCAGAAGTACATTATAAGGCGTGCGATAGCGTTTAATGAGATTGGCCTCAAGGAGTAACGCCTCGGCTTCCGTATGGGTTGTCACGACTACCATGGATCGCGTCTGCCCAACCATTCGCATGATGCGATTGGTCAGGCGATTGGGTTGTGTATAGCTTGTGACTCGCGCTTTCAGGCTACGCGCTTTGCCCACATAAAGAACATCGCCTTTGGCATCCAGCATGCGATAAACGCCAGGCTTTTCAGACAAAGTCTTCACCACCTTTTTAATGGTGGTAATCCCCAACTCTAAATCTACATCTGCATCACTGCCAAGGCCGCCCTGCGCGCGGTCATGCGTGGTGGAAGAGGGGTGATCCTGCTGTTCTTTATTTAAAGTCATGCTGCATATTACCGGTGGGTGGATAGCAATTTCCACTGCAAAGAGAGAAATATTATTCCACTCGTAAATCACTAAATCTACGAATCTTCCCACGAATCTTGGGCTAAAATTGTTTTCCCATTCTCTTGTGGAAAACTTTGTGGACAAAAACTTCTACTGCGCTTCAAACCCTTTGTAACACTTGTGTCACAGGTGATTGCCTAAAAAATAGGCAAAATATCTAAGTCATTGATTTAATT
>JASFRS010000007.1:0-27735 GCA_050114795.1 Sphingomonadales bacterium | reverse complement strand
TGACTGCCCACCCTTCTTTTTCGAGAAGGCGAGCAATAACAAAACCATCACCACCATTATTACCAGGACCGACAAGGATATGAGCCGTCCCGGTCTTCTCGCGCTTACAAATTAATTTAGCAACTGCGCGGCCGGCATTTTCCATGAGAATTTTACCTGGCGTTCCTGATGCAATCACCGCGGCATCTGCCTGACGCATTTGCTCAATTGTTAAGACGCGAAAAAATTCTTCTGTCATGGTTTAGCAGTCCTTGCGATATGGATAGTCTCTCTCTAATATCCCCGGCGAATATTCCCCCGAGTTTCCTTGGGGGATAGAATTATAACGAGGAGATACCAAGTGAAGCCAGCCCAAGGTTCCAACTTTACCCCGTTGGAGGCTAAGTTGCTTTTAAAAAATATTATGATTGCGACTGTGCTTGCTACAGGCTTGTCCGCCTGCGCCTCCCCCTTGTGGACAGGAAATGAAGGTGCGCAAAGCCCCGGGACAGTCCCTCGTGATGAAAATGGAGAGCCTATTTGGGACAAGGTTCACCCAACCGACGGCGAACAGCGCTAATTATTAAGCGATAAAGCTAGCAGGTCCGCAAAGCGGGCCTGTTTTTTTATGCACAAATCAAATGTTGAAACTTTGGGGAAAGTGGGGCGAGTGACGGGAATTGAACCCGCAACCTCCGGTACCACAAACCGGCGCTCTAACCAATTGAGCTACACCCGCCATATCGCGTGACGCGGAGGCTCTATTAAGCCAGAGGCACCCGCGCGTCAAGTCGTCTCAGACTATAGAATATAAATAATCTTTTCTGCACAAATTTTAAGCACTATGCCTAAACGCAAGGCAGATTAATGTACTAGGCTCACGGCGAAATTCAGCAGAAATCACGATACACAAGCAATTCCCTCACTCTTTCACATTCACATCAGTCTGGCACGCTTTCTGCAACCAACGGGCATGTGCAATTCCAGGGAAGGCGCAAATGAAGAAAATTGAGGCAATCATCAAGCCCTTTAAGCTCGACGAAGTGAAGGAGGCTCTTCACGAGGTCGGCATTAGTGGCATTACTGTGACGGAAGCCAAAGGTTTTGGCCGTCAAAAAGGCCATACAGAACTTTACCGCGGTGCGGAATATGTTGTGGACTTTTTGCCTAAAGTCAAAGTCGAAGTTGTTGTTGATGATGCGATTCTTGAGCGTGCTGTTGAAGCCATTCAACGTGCTGCGCACACTGGTCGTATTGGTGACGGCAAAATTTTTGTCACCCCTGTCGAACAAGCAATTCGGATCCGCACCGGTGAAACCGATGCGGAAGCCGTTTAATATTACCAACCAAAAGTCTAAGGAGAGACTTCCAAATGGCGACCCCAAGCGAAATCGTCAAAAAACTGAGGGACGAAAACATTCCATGGGTGGACCTGCGCTTTACTGATCCGCGCGGCAAATCCCAGCATCTGACAATGTCTTCAAATCATATCGATGAAGATGTTTTTGAAGACGGTTTGATGTTCGACGGATCTTCCATCGCCGGTTGGAAGGCGATCAATGAATCCGATATGATTCTGGCTTTGGATCCAGAAACAGCGGTTATGGACCCCTTCACCGCCCAACCCACCATGATTGTCTTCTGTGACGTTCGTGACCCGGGCACAGGGGAAGCTTATGGCCGTTGCCCACGATCCACTGCTAAAAAAGCAGAAGCTTATGCAAAATACACGGGCATTGCCGATACAGTTTATTTAGGCCCAGAAGCTGAATTCTTTGTCTTTGACGATGTTCGCTTCAAGGTCGGCTACGACAGCGCCTTCTACGCGATTGATGATGTTGAAGGTCCTTATAACAGCGGTCGCAAATTTGAAGAGGGCAATTACGCTCACCGCCCGCGTGCTAAAGGCGGCTATTTCCCTGTTGCCCCAGTTGATTCTGGCAATGATATGCGGGCTGAAATGGTTGCGACCATGATTGAAATGGGCCTTGATTGCGACAAGCATCACCATGAAGTTGGCGCGTCGCAGCATGAGCTTGGCATGGTCTTTTCAACACTGACCAAAACTGCTGACAACATGCAGCTTTATAAATATGTGGTCCATATGGTTGCTCACAGCTATGGCAAGACAGCAACCTTCATGCCTAAGCCTGTCGCAGCAGATAATGGTTCCGGCATGCACGTCCATCAATCTTTGTGGAAAGACGGCAAACCTTTATTTGCTGGTGACAAATATGCAGACCTTTCAGAAATGTGCCTGCATTACATCGGTGGCATTATTAAACATGCCCGGGCCTTGAATGCTTTCACAAACTCAACGACCAACAGCTATAAGCGCCTGGTTCCCGGCTTTGAAGCTCCGGTTCTTTTGGCTTATTCTAGCCGCAATCGTTCCGCTTCAATTCGTATTCCTTATGTGACGAGCCCTAAAGCCAAACGTATCGAATGCCGTTTCCCCGACCCTGCTGGCAACCCATATCTTGCTTATTCTGCATTGCTGATGGCCGGCCTTGACGGGATTGAAAATAAAATCGATCCAGGTGATGCGATGGACAAAGATCTTTACGCACTGCCGCCTGAAGAGTTGACAGGTATTCCAACAGTTGCCAGCTCTTTGGGTGAAGCGCTTGAAGCTTTGGATGCTGATCGTGAATTCCTGAAACGGGGTGATGTCTTCACCGATGACCAAATTAACGCTTATGTTAATTTGAAATCCGAAGAGGTCAGCCGGCTGGATACAACCCCTCACCCGGTTGAATTCGACATGTATTACTCAAGCTAATTTAGCTTTAAATAACAGGTTTAGGCCGGTGCGTTTCCGCACCGGCCTTTTCTTTTAGAAGCTTGTGCCCACGCTAAAAACCACAGTGGAATCTGCGGACGAACCAAACTGATCCGAAGCATCCGTGTCAATGTAACGTACACCAAAGTCTATTTTATAGAACGTGGCGGATGCGCCTAAATACCAATCTAATTTCTTGTCACCAAAAGCACCATCTTCGTAGCCAAACCCCGCATCGATAGAAATAGGCGTGTCCTTAACTGGCACGGAAGCCCCGCTATAGAGGTAAACATTGTCCTGATCTCCAATGTTGCCTTGATCTGGCGCATAATTCACACCCAATGTTAGTTCACCAAATTCAAACGCCTTAGAGGCTGCAGCAGTAATTTCTACATAATTGCTGTCATCAGCCCCCGGATATGCATAGAGAAGAAAACCTGCGCTAAAATTCACACCACCAAATTCATGGTTCAGCCCGCCATAAATATCGACCTCGGCTTCTGAACCGTTGAAGCTTTCAATACTGGACGCCCAGGTGCCCAGATAGAAATTGCCATAGCTGAGGTCCAACCCACCTTGAATCGCAAAATCTTCATCACTTAAAGAAACACCGCGAAAGCGATAGTCGCTGTACAGGCCCACATTTCCGCTAACCTCAAGTTCATTTTGGGCAAGGCTGGGGGTAACTGCAAATACGGCCAACAATGGCCCGATAGCCGGGTAATATTTTAAAAAAGACATAGGGACGTCTCCACCTTTTCAGTATTGGACAACATCCCTCAGGCCGTTTCTTTGGCCCCGTGCAGGAGGCTTTTACCTCTCATTTTGTGCACTGCAATATTTCTGCCAGAATTTAGCTGGAAAGTCAAAGAAATTTACAGTCATGCAAGAAGCTTAGATGAGGCATAAGCCATGGTTATTTGTTACAAGAAAAGCGTGCGATAGTAAGAAAAAAGCCGCGCGATAAAGATCGCGCGGCGAAGTTCAGGATCCTTGGGGAGGATCGCTCCATCAAGGGAGCAACATCTTTATTGCAGCGCAGCAGAATAATTGCAAGGAAAAAATCGCAACCGATTGCAATTTGTTAGACGGGCATCAAAAAAGAGGTGCCTTCAGAACTGCGGCCCCTCGCCTTTCAACGGCACATCATTGCGTCGACGGCGTTGATCTGATGATACGGCAGAATTTATTGAATCCCTTCTATCTGGCTTGAACTTCCTTTTATCGAGCAGGACCGCAAGCGAGATAATCTTACTGGCAGGGATAGTCCCGGCACGCTCAATAATCACATGAGGTATTTCACAGATTTGCGAGCGGACCACACGGTCAACCCGCCACGCATGATAAGGTGGAGTGTTTTCAAAAAACTGGTCACCAATTTCGGGGAGATTCTGTCTTAATTTTGCTGCGTCAACCATACGAAACGCAGGAAATAAATTACGCCAGTTAAAACCAAAAGAAGACGCGGGCATGTAAGAGCTCCTTCTTCCCACCAACACGCCCAAGCCCCTGGCCGGCCGGAAATTCAAGCCATTTGTAAGAAAGATTACACCAATGGCTTTAAAATCCTGTTAAACTGCGCCTTGAAAACAATTGCTGCATTCTAACCAGATATAGTCGTTGTTTTCCGGCGAAATACCGGATATGCGAACATCTATGAGTGACTTGTTTGACCATGCGGCGGATAAGCCGGAAAAATCTGCACCTCCCAAATCACGGGACGCAGCGAACTCCTATACTGCGGATGACATTGAGGTTCTTGAAGGATTAGAGCCTGTTCGCAGACGACCGGGTATGTATATTGGCGGTACAGATGAGCGCGCCTTGCATCACCTTGCAGCCGAGGTTCTGGATAATTCCATGGATGAAGCGGTGGCAGGCCATGCCACACGGATTGAAATGGAGTTGGAACGCGATGGCGCGCTGACCATCATTGATAACGGTCGCGGTATTCCCATTGACCCGCACCCGAAATTTCCGAAAATGTCGGCTCTTGAGGTCATTGTCACAACTTTGCACTCAGGCGGTAAATTCTCAAATAAGGCCTATGCAACGTCCGGCGGTCTGCATGGCGTGGGTATTTCTGTCGTAAATGCGCTCTCACAGTCTTTCGTTGTGGAAGTGGCTCGCGACCGGAAGCTCTATCAACAGAGCTTTTCCAGGGGTCATAAAACCTCTGATTTGAAAGATATGGGCTCGGTTGCCAACCGCCGCGGCACGAAGGTTACATTCTTACCTGACCCAGAAATCTTCGGTGAAAAGGCTACGTTCAAGCCATCACGGCTTTATAAAATGGCGCGATCCAAGGCCTATCTTTTCCGTGGTGTTGAAGTTCGCTGGCGTTGTGCGCCTGAATTAATCAGCGACGACAAAACGCCAGAAGAGGCCGTGTTACATTTCCCGGGCGGTGTTGCAGACTATTTGAAAGAAACGCTCAGCGATCGTGCGGCCATTTCCGAAGAGCCATTTTCAGGCCGTGCAGACTTCCCTGGTGAAGCGGGCGCAGTTGAATGGGCTGTGCAATGGCCACTTTACGGGGAAGGCTTTGGTGATTCTTATTGTAATACAATCCCAACACCCCAAGGCGGCACTCATGAAAGCGGCATGCGTACGGCACTCTCTCGTGGCCTTAAAGATTATGCGGAGTTAGTCGGCCACAAACAGGCTTCCACGATTACTGCGGAAGATGTCGTTGGATCGTCCTGCTTTGCCCTGTCAGTTTTTATTCGTGACCCGCAATTCCAAGGACAAACGAAAGATAAGTTAACCACACCTGAAGCATCACGGCTGGTTGAAACGGCCTTAAAAGATCATTTTGACCACTGGCTAACCGAACATCCCGACCGCGCAAAAGCTTTGCTTGAGTGGGTATTAGAGCGCGTTGATGAACGCCTCCGCCGCCGTCAGGAAAAAGAAGTTAAACGGCAAGCTGCTATCAACAAACGCAAGCTTCGCTTGCCGGGCAAACTTACAGATTGCTCTAATAATTCTGCTGAAGGTACAGAGTTATTCATTGTCGAGGGTGACAGCGCCGGCGGATCTGCAAAACAGGCGCGCAATCGCAAGACACAGGCGATTTTGCCGATCCGCGGTAAAATCTTGAACGTGGCCTCTGCGACGTCAGAAAAAGTCATGCAGAATCAGGAAATCAAGGATATTGCTCTTGCTCTTGGCTGCGGACTGCGCAACGACTTTGACCCCCGTGCACTTCGTTATGAAAAAATTGTCATTATGACTGACGCCGACGTCGATGGTGCACATATCGCCACTTTGTTGATGACATTTTTCTTTCGTGAACTCCCTGGGCTTGTCCGTGATGGCCGTTTGTATCTGGCGCAGCCGCCGCTGTTCCGTATTGCCCAAGGTGGTAAAGTCTTTTACGCCCGCGATGATGCCCATAAGGATGAGTTGCTGAAGAAAGAATTCAACGCTCGTGGAAAGATTGATGTTTCTCGTTTTAAGGGCTTGGGCGAAATGCCGCCTGCGCAATTGAAAGAAACAACCATGGACCCGGCCAAACGAACCCTGCTCCGGGTATCACTTCCGGCTGAATATGATGAGCGTCTGGATGCGCGCGATCTTGTAGAGCGCCTAATGGGACGAAAAGCTGAGCATCGTTTTGACTTTATTCAAGCAAATGCCCGCTTTGTTGAAGAAGTTGATGTGTAAGGAAAAATGCAACACATTGGAAAAATCGGGCTCTTGCATGAGCCATGTTGAGACAGCCCGATTGACATGGCTTTCAACTTCTCTATGTTCGCGCTGACTTAAGAGGAGTAGAACCCCACCATGGGATTTGATTTACTTGGACTTAGTGACGAGTTGCTGCGCGCTGTGAGTGAGGCTGGCTATGAAGAGCCGACGCCCATTCAAAAACAAGCTATTCCCGTCGTACTCATGGGCCGTGATGTTTTAGGCATTGCCCAAACGGGTACGGGTAAGACAGCTTCTTTCACTCTGCCAATGCTCGATATCTTGGCCCAAGGACGCAGCCGGGCACGTATGCCGCGATCCTTAATTCTGGAGCCAACCAGGGAGCTTGCAGCCCAGGTATCCGAAAACTTTGACAAATATGGACGCTATCAGAAGCTTTCAAAAGCTCTTCTAATCGGTGGCGTTTCCTTTGGCGATCAGGAAGCTGCTTTGGAGCGCGGTGTTGACGTATTAATCGCCACTCCAGGTCGTCTCCTTGATCACTTCAGCCGTGGTAAAATTCTCCTTTCGGGCGTGGATATCCTTGTGATTGACGAGGCTGACCGCATGCTGGATATGGGTTTCATCCCTGATGTTGAAAAAATCTGCAGCTTAATGCCGCAAAAGCAACAAACGCTGTTCTTTTCCGCAACCATGCCTGGTCCCGTCAAAAAACTCGCTGATGCATTTTTAAAAGATCCTAAAATAATTGAGGTCTCGAAACCCGCAGCGACGGCGGAGACAGTAACCCAATTTAAAGTCAATGTTGCACCTCGCTCGAAACGCACGACATTGCGTGAGCTTTTAAAACGAAAAGAAGTGACGACTGCGATCATCTTCTGCAATCGTAAGAAAGATGTACGCGCCCTGCATGAATCTCTGATACGCCATAAATTTTCAGCGGTACAGCTTCAAGGCGATATGGACCAAAGCACACGCATGAAAACATTGGCGCAATTCAAAGCAGGCGATGCGAAAATATTGGTCGCCTCCGACGTTGCAGCGCGAGGCCTGGATATCCCAGCCGTTAGCCATGTGTTTAATTTCGATGTGCCGACATCTTCCGATGATTATGTTCATCGCATTGGTCGTACAGGTCGTGCCGGACGCAGCGGCGAAGCGGTAACACTCGTCGCCCCCTCAGAAAATGAAGCCTTTTCTGCTGTTGAAAAGCTGATAGGCAAAGAAATTCCGGCCTTGGAAGTTAAAGTCAAAAGCCAAAAGAAAACACACAAGACGAAAGAAGACACACCTGCGAAACAGGAAAAGCCGAAATCCAAACATAGGAAGCATAAAGAGGACAATGATGGCCCAGTAGTTGGCCTTGGCGACCATGTCCCCGCATTTCTGCTCCGTCCGGTAAAAATAAAAAGCTGACACTGAGGGTTACCATTATGAATTTTGAACATATTCGCTTTGAAATTACAGATGGTATCGCCCGCCTTACATTAAATCGTCCTGAAAATCTGAATGCTATTTCCATTCGAATGGTTGAGGAAATGGATCATGCGCTGGATATTCTGGAACAAGCGGACTCTGATGCGCGATGTCTCCTCTTAACAGGTGAAGGTCGTGGATTTTCATCGGGTGCCGATTTATCAGCCGGAAGCATTCCTGTATCCGATGGACGCCCCTTTGACGCGGGATTAGTCTTGGAACGCCATTACAACCCACTTATTGAGCGGTTGGCGACTTTGTCGGTTCCCTTTATCAGTGCGGTAAATGGTGTCGCTGCAGGTGCAGGAATGAGCTTCGCCTTAGCAGCCGATATTGTCCTTGCCGGGCGCTCGGCTTATTTTCTGCAAGCTTTTGTAAACATCGGGTTAGTTCCTGATGCTGGATCGACTTATTTCCTATCCCGTTTGGTCGGTAACGCCCGCGCCCGCGCTTTGATGATGTTGGGTGAGAAGTTGCCTGCTGAAAAAGCGGAAGAATGGGGTCTGATTTACAAAGTTGTTGATGATGAAGCGCTATCAGAAGAAGCTGATGCGCTTGCTAAAAAACTCGCAGAAGGCCCCACCAGGGCTCTTGGTATGATCCGCGAACTTGCAACAGCATCCACAGACACGGACCTTTCGACCCAACTACGGATGGAGCGCGTTGCACAGCGTAAAGCAAGTGGCACATCTGACTTTGTTGAGGGGGTGAGCGCCTTTCTGCAAAAACGCAAAGCGAAATTCAAAGGCAAATAAAGGACTTATTTGGCTTTCTTAACCTTCTTTGAAGCCGCTCTAAGCGCGGCCTCAAAACCAATTTGCGCCCAATGCAGTAAAAGCTCTTGGTCATCAAGCGCGCCATCTGGCGCTTCGTGATAGGCCATGGCTTTAGGCTCCGCACCCTTCGCCTGATACATAAACGGCGGCAAACCTGCTTCTTCAAACTGCCACAGATTGATGGCATCCCGTTTAAAGTAAATACGGTCATCTGCAATAAGCGCAAACATTATTCCATCAAGAAAGACCCCTGCCCCGCCAAACATACGACGCGCCTGAACCTCGCCCATGGGGTGCAGCATTTCGACTATATAATCCAAAAATTCCCGAGAGACGGCCATTTTAAAACAACAGGTTTTTTGTTGTTTTTGGTAGCTGTATGACCATACCTTCCATTTCAGCGCTGACCGTTATCTGACATCCAAGACGCGATGTCGGACGTGCGCCATAGGCTAGGTCTAGCATGTCTTCTTCACTCTCAGACGGTTCAGGTAATTTATCATAATCGCTGTCGGTGAGGATAACGTGACAGGTGGAACAGGCCATTGCCCCTTCGCAAGCGCCTTCAATCTCTTCGATGTCCTGGGCGCGCGCCACATCCAAAAGAGACTGACCTTCTTCTGCGATAACTTCCCGGCGGCTGTTCCCGTCAGGCAAAATGAAAACTAATTTAACCATCTATGCTTTTGCTTTCTGCATCTGGACCGCGTTTTTAATGGCCTCAATCGCGGTTTCTATGTCCGCATCTGTGGTAAATCGACCCGTGCCGATGCGCAAGGAGGCTTGCGCCAATCTTTTTGGCACCGACAATGCCTCCAATACATAGGAAGGTCCGCTTAATGCTGACGCGCAAGCCGCACCGGAGGAAACAGCCAACTGTCTTAAATCACTCAACAACCGTTCCCCATCAATACCAGGAAAACTAATGTTCAGATTGGAATAAAGCCGATTGTCTTTAGACCCATTCAGGATGAGGTCAGGAATATCTTTGCGCAGCCCTGATAGCAGTTGCTCAAAATGGCGCCGCGCCCGTTGCTGTTCATGCTCCATTTCCATATGAGCTAAAGACGCCGCAACGCCAAAGCCAACGCACAGAGCCGGTGATAACGTGCCCGATCTGATACCACCTTCCTGCCCACCACCATCCATATGTGGTTTGAGGCGAATGAGAGGTGAACCGGATCGAATATAAATGGCCCCCACACCTTTCGGGCCGTAAATTTTATGACCTGAGAAACTGGCGATATCAACACCGAGGGTCTTGGGCTTAAACGCCATCTTCCCAAAGGCTTGAGCCGCATCGCAATGAAACAAAGCGCCTTTTCCATGGGCAATTTCAGCGACATCGGCCAACGGCTGAATCACGCCGATTTCATTATTAACCGCCATGATAGATACAAGGCGTGTATCTTCTCGAAACGACGCACGTAGCTTATCAAGATCAATCAGGCCATCGCTTTTGACGGGCAGATAAGTAACCTCAAAGCCCTCATCTTCCAAGGCCTGCGCACTTTCTAAGACGCATTTATGCTCCGTCACAACGGTGATCATATGCCCACCATGATGTGTGCGCATAGCCCCTTTGATGGCCAGATTATTGGCCTCTGTCGCCCCTGATGTGAAAAGAACTTCAGGGCTTTTTACGTCAAGACATTCAGCAATCTGGTCACGTGCCACATCAACTCCCGCTGCTGCCTCCCAGCCATAGCGGTGGGTTGAAGAATGTGGGTTACCGAACTTCTCTTCAAAATAGGGGCGCATAGCCTCGAACGCCCTTTGGTCTAAAGGCGTCGTTGCTTGATAATCAAGATATATGGGCTTTGCCATAAGTCACCTATCAAGCCGCATTTGCGCGGGTGCGCTGATAAAGTTTCACCCAAGCTGAGATGAACAAATCCACATCCTGCTTACGATTACGCCACCCAAGGCTCATACGGATGGATGAGGCTGCCTCTTCATCGCTTGCGCCCATTGCCGTTAAGACGGGGCTTGCGGCGACTTTTCCAGAGGAACAAGCGGACCCGGCAGACACCGCCACTCCGGCCAAATCATAGGCCATAAGCTGCGTTTCAGCCTTCACACCCGGCATGCAAATCGTGCTGGTGTTACACAGCCGTTCTGTGTCTTGCCCAAAGAACCGCGCGTCGGGAGCTACATTTGCAATTTCGCGCTCGGCATAGTCGCGCAAATTGGCTGCTTCTTTCTGCCAGCCATCCATCTCGCTCATGACCTCGACTGCAGTTGCGAAGCCGACAATAGCCGGGAGATTTTCAGTCCCACCACGGCGCCGCAATTCCTGCCCACCTCCCGCGATCAAAGGTGTAATTGGCAAGCCATCACGAATTACTAAAGCACCTATTCCCTTTGGGCCGCCAATCTTATGGGAAGACAAAGAGATACTATCCGCGTCCCATTCTGCAATAGAACATGGTGCTTTGCCCAGCATTTGAACCGCGTCGACATGGAATTTTGCACTAGCTTCACGCGCAATGTCCGCACATTCGATTATAGGCTGGATAACGCCGGTTTCATTATTGGCCGCCATGACTGAAACCAAAGAAACATCATGATCTTTTAGTTTTTGCTGAAGGTCTGCCAAATCAACACAACCCTGCTTTGTCACTGCAATTTGCAACGCCCCATCCGTCGCTGAAGGATGCTCAACAGCGCTTACCAAACGTTTTTCAGGCGCATGCTGGTGATAGGCAAGCGCATTTGCTTCTGTACCACCAGATACAAAGATGACCTGACCAGGTGTGGCACCAACTGTATTCGCAATCGTTCGCCGTGCCTGCTCAAGCGCTTGACGGGCTTCTCGGCCATAGCGATGCACAGATGACGGATTCCCCTGCAACTCAAGGGCTTCCATCATCTTTTCACGCACCTTTTGATGAACCGGTGCACCCGCATTATAATCCAAATATGTCATGACACGTCCGTCATAGCTTAGTTTCATAGCCTGTGCAAAAGCGGATAAGCTTTAGAAAGCTTGCGCCAAAGGCTCAAGACCTTATATAGAGGCTGAAAGGGCTTATGCCAGATTTGCGGGAAAAAGCCTCCAATTTTAGATCATGGGGTATTTGAGATTTCATGCCTGATATAATTATGAACGGGCCGGAAGGCCGCCTTGAAGGTCGTTATCAACAAGGCAAATCTCCTAACGCGCCTATTGCGCTTATTCTTCACCCCCACCCTAAGGGTGGCGGCACCATGAATAATAAAGTTGCCTATAATCTTTATCACAGCTTTGTTCGGCGAGGTTTTTCCGTTCTTCGCTTTAACTTCCGTGGCGTTGGGCGCAGCGAAGGTGAGTTCGATAATGGCATTGGCGAATTATCAGATGCCGCTTCCGCATTGGACTGGATGCAAACCTTTAACCCAAATGCGGCCAGTTGCTGGGTTGCAGGCTTTTCCTTCGGGGCCTGGATTGGCATGCAATTGCTGATGCGCCGCCCTGAGATTCGCGGCTTCATATCAATTGCCCCACCGGCAAATATGTATGATTTCTCATTCTTGGCTCCCTGCCCGTCCTCAGGGCTGATTGTGCAAGGCACTGCCGATGACATTGTGACACCTTCATCCGTGGATAAGCTTGTCGCAAAGTTGAAAACGCAGAAGGCCATCACGATCACTCAGACCATGGTTCCAGGCGCAGGCCATTTCTTCGAAAATGAAATGGATGGCATGAACAAAGCCGTAGAAGATTATCTGGACATGCGCGCCGCTGAAGGCACGCTTTAAACCGAATTTCCGGCGGTGTGGATAACGCCGCCGGTTATCTCTTTCTTTACGCCTGTTGTTCCTGGAAAACTGATCGGTAAGTCAAGCAATCGACGAATTGCCATATAGGCAAACGCCTGCGCTTCAACCGCATCGCCATTCATGCCCAAGTCATCGCAAGAGCGGGTAGGCATAGATAGCCGGGTCTCAAGCATATCCATCATTGTTTTATTATGGCGACCTCCGCCCATGACAATGATCTGCTTAGGGCGATCTGGGAAATATTTAAAGGCCGACTTCACAGAATCGACTGTGAATGCCGTCAATGTGGCGGCCCCATCTTCAACCGACATTTTATTTGAAAACTCAAATTGAAAGTCATTTCGGTCCAAAGACTTAGGTACCGGCTTTTGAAAATACGGATGCGTGAGCAATTCATTTACATAAGCTTCATCCACAACGCCTTTGCGTGCTAACTTTCCCCCCATATCATGGGTTTCCCCGGTTTTTTGCTGAACCCAATCATCAATCAGCGCATTTGCAGGCCCAGTATCAAAGGCGATTAACTGCCCGTCATTCCCGATATAAGTTACGTTCCCAACACCACCGAGATTTAACATAAGCGTGGGGCGTTCGATATTGTGATACGCGACTAAAGCTTCATGATATATGGGTGCCAAGGGAGCACCCTCGCCGCCCTGCGTCATATCAGCACTTCGAAAGTCATTCACGACTTTTACGCCTGTCTTGTGCGCTAACATTGCGCCTTCACCGATCTGCCAAGTAAATTGCTCATCTGGCCGGTGAATAAGGGTCTGGCCATGAAATCCGATGACATCAATATCCTGTGGTTCCAAATCATGGCCTTTTAGAAACTGAAGAACCGCATCAACGTGCAATTGCGTTAATTCGGCTTCCAACTCGGTAAAATGCGAAGAAAACAAAGCCTCTGTTGGCAATGCCCGGCATGTTGACATGGCTTCAGCCAGCCGAGATCTGAAGTCTTGCGAATAGGCAAGAAAGTCCGTCGGACCAAAGTCCAGCATGTGCTTTCCATCGCTTTTCATCAGTGCGATATCGATGCCATCCATCGATGTTCCACTCATAAGTCCTAATGCTGTATACATCTCGTCCTTGTCTCACCTTGAGAAGCTGTGCTAGAGGCCATCCAAATCTATAAAGCATTTGGAAACGACATGGGCCATAAATCTGAACTCATTAACGCCTTGGATCAAAGAGGCTACATCCAGGACGCAACGGATTTAGCAGCATTGGATACCAAAGCTGCAGAGGGCACCATAACGGCTTATGTAGGCTTTGATCTGACAGCCTCATCACTCCATGTCGGAAATTTGGTTTCCATCATGCTTCTCCGTCGCCTGCAGCAGGCTGGTCACCGCCCAATTGTTCTCATGGGCGGCGGCACAACGAAAGTTGGCGATCCATCAGGCAAAGATGCAAGCAGAAAGCTGCTAACTTCAGAACAGATTGATGAGAATAAAGCTAATATTCTCAAGGCGTTCAAGCAGTTTCTTAAATTCGGAGATGGCCCCACTGATGCCATCATGATCGACAATTCAGATTGGCTGGACCACCTGGAATATATCTCATTCCTGCGCGACATCGGACGACATTTCTCCATCAACCGCATGCTAACCATGGATAGTGTGAAATTACGACTGGAGCGGGAACAACCCTTAAGCTTCTTGGAATTCAATTATATGATTCTTCAGGCTTATGATTTCCTTGAACTCAACCGTCGTTTTGACTGCACACTGCAAATGGGCGGCTCTGATCAGTGGGGCAATATCGTCAATGGTGTCGATCTAACACGACGCGTCGCTGGCAATACAGTTTATGGTCTAACCACACCTTTGATTACGACTGCGGATGGTGCGAAAATGGGTAAGACAGCAAAAGGCGCTGTCTGGCTGAATGAAGAAGCCCTACCCGCTTATGATTACTGGCAGTTTTGGCGCAATACACAAGATGCGGATGTTGGCCGGTTCCTGCGGATTTTTACGGATCTACCGCTGGACGAGATCACCCGATTGGAAGCCCTTGAAGGTCAGGAAATTAACGAGGCCAAGAAAATCCTAGCAACTGAGGCCACAGCCATGTGCCGTGGGCGTGAAGCCGCAGAAGCAGCCGCAGACACGGCACAAAAAACCTTTGAACAAGGCATATCCGGGGCAGCCCTTCCTCAAATCAGCGTCGATAAAGCACGCTTAAATAGCGGCCTCAGCATTATTGAAGCACTGGTGGACGCCGGTCTAGTCGCATCTAAAGGCGAAGCTCGCCGGTTAATCCGCGGAGGTGGCGCTAAAGTGAATGACGTAAAAATTATCGATGAAAATCAGATGTTGCAGGCAGATGATTTCAACGGCGATGGTAAAATCAAGCTGTCAGCAGGCAAAAAGAAACATGCTCTTATTGTGAAGGCGTAGCCGACGGCTCGCCTTCATCTAATTCAGGCACAACGACCTTTGGTTTCCCGCTGCTGAAAATCCGACGCAATATGCCAGGAGCCAACATAGAGGCTGGATTAACGCTAAGCTCCGGATCAGTAAGCGGCCCGGTAATGCCATAATTAATCGCGATAATGCCTTGGTTCTTACCGCCCGTAAGAATATTTCCAATCAAAGGAACCTTGTTTAAAATCGAATTAAAGCCATAAGCCGGAACGATCACACCGCTTAGATTTGCTTGCTTCAAACTTTGCACAAACTGTCCATTCATCGTGAGGCCAATAGCCGGACCATTAGCGCTAGCTTCATCGATATTAAAAATGCCATCCCTAAGGGTAAATGGTACTTTCGCATTTCTAAAATTGATACGCCCATCACGAGCTAAATCCGCAATGCCTGTCAGAGAGGCAATGCTTAAAATACGTGCAAGAACTGGGGCTTTAGTCAGGCGAAAATCCTGCATTTCACCCAAACCATCAATTTCGATCTCATCTTGACGGCCCCGAATTTCCGCATCGACATTCAACTTCCCACCTCTACCTTCCGTAAAAAGGTCCAGTCCCTTTGCTGCCAAACCTGCATCCGTTGAGGTAAGTGTCAACTGCCGCGTATTTTCGCCCGCTTCATTAAGGCCCAAATTAAAATCTGCAGTACCATTCAAAAGGCCCGACAGGCTAAGTTGCGTAATATGGTCTTCAGCCACAGTTAATGAGGCTTGAGCTTTTTCCAAATAAGTCTCATTCGCCATAACCAATCGATCAAGATTGACGTGGCTGCGAATATCCGGCCAAGGCGTTGTGGTCTGTTCAGACTCGTCCTCTTCTTCGCCTGCCTCATAAAGGGTTTTTAAGACAGGCCCAATATCAAGGCTCGCCCCACTCATGTCCAAAGCCCAGCGATCCCCTTCCCTTTGAGCAACAAATGAGAAATCATTTGCCCCATATTTAATAGTATTCGCTGAAAGAACCATGCCTTGATCATTTACGGAAAAATCGAATTGTGCATTAAGCCCGGCCCCCATGAGCTGAGCATCAATCAGAGAAGCCTTGCCATTCATCACATGCAAAGCTGACGTAAAACTTGCCTCTACGCCAAGGGGTTTTCTCCAGTTTAGAACGGGCTCATATAACGTCGCCTGCCTAAGGTCGGATGTCCACGTTCCTCTCGCAACTTCTGCGCCTTGGCCTTCAATTTCAATGGTCGTAAAAACCTCCCCTTTAAATCGACTTCCCGCATCAATTCCCAGGTCTTTGAGCTGCTTATCATCAAGTGTAAATTCAACTTTAGCTTTGGTGGGGTGCTCTACATTCCCGGTAAAATCTTCATACCAGTCGATCGCTGCTTCAATGGTTTGATACTCGATTATCCCTACGGTTCGAAGGCCGTTGCTATCGACTTTGAAATTCGCCCTCCCGTTTTCCAGATTATTTTCACCCAAGATTTTGGCTAGAGCTATGTCGTTGCCCTCAACACTGCCATCGAACTGAACCTCTTCGATCTTCAAGTCCTTCAATAAGGGAATACTCAAAAGCAATTGAGCATCAGCTTTTCCGGAAATCGTTTTAGGGTCGAGACCAAATTCTGAAATATAACCTAGTGGTTCACTGTCCAACACGAGGAGAACGTTGGTGATCGGGCCATTGAATTTTAAATCAACATCCGCAATTTGCGGACCCTGTGAAAACGGCGCAATGATGATCTCACTCTCAGAAATCGACAGCCCCGCGAGAAGACCTTCGTTGATCGTTAGAACAAGTTGGTCAAGTGTCAACAGACCCTGCCCATAGGCACGTGTCAAAGGTGGCATTGGTCTGTTGTAATGAGCTGTCAGATCTTCAATATCAAAGCTGAATTGCAACGCATCTGAAGGAAGTGTGCCCCCCCACATAGCAGGTGTAACCCCAAAATTTAGCCGACCATTTGGAAGCCTGCCCTGCTCAATATTGTCCTTAATCCAAGTCAGACCACCCTCTGCAACCCCTATGGGCCAATAATATTTAAGCGAATTGGCATCCAAGCCATCAAGGCGGCCTTCAAGCTGTATTGCTGGGCGGTCAAATGGACCATTTAGCGCCCCTGTCAGGGCAAGCACGACCGTATCAAATTCAAGTCTAAGTTTCTCAACGTCCAAAATTTCAGAAACCGGGCTATAGGATGCAGACAAATCCAATCTTTCAAGCCTTCTTGGCCCCTCATAAATTTCAGGATAAATGAAGTTACCACTGCCAAAAGCCGCTTTTATCTCTAATTTGTCGTCGGTGGCATTTTGTCCGAAAGTTAATATGGAAGTCGCATTAAAAGGCCCGTCAAAAACGTCCCGCCATTCATCACCTATGAGATCAGCGATTAAAGGCGCGATATGACTCGACTGAATTTGTGTCTCAAACTTCGCAGTATCGGCAGCCCGGGGAACGAATAAAGCCGTAGTCAACGCTACCTGCCCAGTCGGGCTGATAATGGCCCCACTTAAATGCAGTTCACTCCCTTGTTCCATCCTCTCAAACATTACCAAGTCAAACGCAATCGAGGCCGCAATATCAGTTCGATTGAGTTTAAGATTAGTGAGGTCAAAACGTGACAATTGTGCAAATGCCGTTGATTGAAAAGCCTGTTTAATGGCCGTAACCGCCTCGTTTCGAAGCCGTCCATAATCAAATATCGTTTCAGTCAGAACTGCGTCCGGCGCAAATAAGTCTATTTGTATCCCATCAGCATTGGCGGACAGAACCGCAATATCCCCTTCAACAAAGGCTTTCGATGACAAATGGAGGAGTAAATCTGAAATCGTAGCTTCATCTATATCACCACTATTCCCAACGACTGACACATTGGTGAGATGTAATTCAACATCACCATCTGCGCGGTCCCAAAAAATTTCTAAAGATTCAAAGCTAAGATCGGCATTCGGTAAAGCATCAGAAATTCGCGTCTCTATGAGTTTTTCAAAAATAGTAATCGATGTAGGCGTATTCTGGATGCGCCAAAGAAAAAGCCCCAACGCTATGGATGCTAAAAAAGTGCCTAAAATTATGGCAATTATGATGCGCTTGATGAGCGTCACAAATCTTCCAAATATTAGTGGAATAATTCCAAACCCCATTGACCTGGAATTGCGACTATATACCCTTTGCCCTATACAGACGAAATAGAGACTTGCACAGAAACTGTGACAAAATATGGCCGCATTATTCCAAACTCCCCGGTTTCTAAGCCAGTTAAAGGCGCCATCATCCTATCCTAACCCCACAGATTCGTTAAAATTTCAAAATTTCTGCAAGTCTACCAACAAAGATTGGAGCAATGGATCATCTCAAGTTTTTGCCGGTTTATTCGAATTCAGCCCCTATTTAAGTAGGCTTCTCGAAAAGAACGCGGATTTTTTTCGCGATCATGAAGAAACCGAACTCCATCAAATCAGCCAGAATATATTCGCTAATTTACGGTCTAATTGCGTAAATGCTTCAGAAATAGAGGTTATGGCTGAACTTCGGAAGGCAAAAGACCGTACCGCACTTTTAACCGCTTTGGCAGACATCGGTGGCCTCTGGACATTGGAGGAAGTAACCTGGACACTCTCCGAATTTGCTGATCTAGCTTGTGAGCTCGCCCTTCAAAACATCTGGTCACAGTTTCAGTCGAAAGGAGAAGTTGAAGGCGATCTGCGAGGTTTTTTTGTTCTTGCTTTGGGCAAACTTGGCGGACACGAGCTAAATTTCTCAAGCGATATTGATATTATCGCCATTTTTGATAATGACAATTTTCCCTACACGGGCCGCAAAAGCGCCGGGGATTGTGCTGTAAAAATAACGCGCAAACTTACATCTCTGCTCCAGGACCGCACCGAAGATGGCTATGTATTCCGCGTTGACTTGAGGCTGCGTCCTGACCCTGGCGCGACGCCTGTTGCTGTTTCAGCTCAAGCCGCCGAAACCTATTATCAAAGCATGGCGCAAACATGGGAACGCTCAGCTTTTATTAAAGCGCGATACTGCGCGGGAGACAAAACCTCCGCTAATAAATTTCTTGAACGCTTAAGGCCGTTTATTTGGCGACGGCATCTAGATTTTGCGGCAATTGATGACATTCACGCGATGAAAGCCCGCGTTCATGAACATCATGCACACAAGGACATGAGCTTCGCCGGGCATGACGTTAAATTAGGCATTGGTGGCATAAGAGAGATCGAGTTTTACGCCCAAATTCACCAACTCATTTCAGGTGGTCGGCGTCCCGATTTACAAAAGCGCCCAACATTGAAGACGCTCAAATCCTTATCCAAAGCGGGAGATATTAGCGTTGAAATCTGGCAGGACCTCCAGCAAGCCTATGTTTTTTATAGGACAATAGAGCACCGCCTGCAGATGATTGATGACCAGCAAACTCATCGCATTCCCACCGACACGGCGAAAATTTCTTCCTTTTGTCATTTCGCCGGCTATGACGACCCTATGGAGTTACAGGCCCAGTTTTTAAACCACTTAAAAACCACGCATGGGCATTATGAGAAGCTTCTGCCTGAAGCCAAAAGCAGCAGTATCAACTTAGCGCAGATAAAGAAGGAATTTCCTAATCCTGCATATATTGAAACTTTGATTGAAGGCTGGCGTAGTGGCCGCTATCGCGCTTTGCGAACAGCAAGAGCTCAGCAGCTCCTAGAGCAATTATTGCCGGACCTCTTGCGGGCTTTTGCTGAAACGGCTGATCCAGAACTAAGCTTAAAGAGATTTGATAAGTTTTTATCACAACTCCCTTCTGGGGTTCAGCTTTTTTCCCTTTTCAAGGCCAATCCTAAATTATTAGGGCTCATTTCGAACATCATGGGGTATGCGCCAGCCTTGGCAGACCAATTGGCGCGACGTCCTGTCTTATTGGACTCCTTTCTCAGTGTTGATTTCTTCTCCGATCTGGCAAAAACGGATGATTTGCGGAAGGACTTGAAATCATTTCAACGTTTCGCCAGGGACTATGAAGACATTTTGGACCGAACGCGCATATGGGTGAATGAACGGCGTTTTCAAATTGGGGTTCTTATGCTTGAGGGGCTATTGGATCCCATATCTGCATCGCAAAGTCTAACCCGATTAGCCGATGCTTGTATCCAGTCCCTTTTACCCGAAGTCATAGCTGATTTTAAGGAAAGCGCCGGAGCAATTCCCGAAGGGCATTTTATCATCCTTGCCCTTGGTGGCTATGGCGCGCGGGCTTTGACATATACCTCCGATCTTGACCTGGTGTTTCTTTATGAATGCCCAGAGGGCTCCTCTTCTGAAGGTGGCCGACGGTCTTTCGCCGCCAATCAATATTATTCTCGTCTCTCCCAACGGTTGATCAGTGCGCTCAGTGTTTTAACCTCAGAGGGGCGGTTATTTGAAATCGATATGCGCCTGCGACCTTCCGGGCGTGCTGGTATTATTGCCGTTAGTTTAAATGCCTTTGAAAACTACCAAGACGAAGACGCCTGGTCCTGGGAACATATGAGCCTAACCAAAGCGCGACCCATTGCAGTATCTGAAGACTTACAGGGTAAAATTGAAGACAGTCTCAACACTATATTATCTCGCACGCGCTCTTACGATAATCTGAAAAATGATATCCGGGCCATGCGGGAGCGTTATGATCAGGAATTCAAAGATAAAAGCTTATGGTCACTTATGACGGCACCCGGTGGCCTCTCAGACGCCAACTGGCTGGTTCAAGCGCTATTAATTGGTCATAGCAAAGCGAAAGCATTTCAAACTGAATTTGCAGCCCAGATTGAAACCATCAGGCAAGCCAATATTCTTTCTCAAAGTGACAGCAAAGCCCTATTTGAAGCTTGGACGATATTATTTAAGGCTCGAGCCTTAAAACGTCTGTTGCTGGGCCCTGAGTCTGAAATTGAAAAAGCACCGGACGTGATCAAACAGGGTCTTGCCAAATTGCTGGGCCACGCTAATTTCCAGGGTAGTTGCAGCGCGATTGCTCAGGCAAAAGTGGATATCGCCCGCATATTCAACGAGCAGATAGGGTATCCAGATATTTCACGCCTGCCCGTCAGAGACTTAGGAAAGGACATTTCGTGACAAAAGCTATTGAGATTGGTGACAAGGCCCCAGATTTTGACTTGCCGACTGATGCTGATCTAAATGCGAGCTTAGATGCGTTTAAAGGCAAGAACATCGTCTTATATTTTTATCCAAAAGATGACACGCCTGGATGCACGAAGGAGTCCATTGCCTTTACAGCTTTAAAATCTGAATTCGAGAAATTAAACACGGTTATCATTGGCGTATCAAAAGATACCGTCGCCAAACACGCAAAATTCCGCGCGAAACATGATTTGGACGTTGTGCTTGCCTCAGACGAGAGTGGCGAAATGATCGAGCGCTATGGTGCATGGGTCGAGAAAAATATGTATGGCCGGAAATATATGGGGATTGAGCGCAGCACATTTCTTATTGACGAGAATGGCATCGTGCGAAATGTCTGGCGCAAGGTAAAAGTCAAAGACCACGCAGAAGCCGTATTAGAGGCTGTAAAAGCCTTATAATCTTGTGTCCGATCCTAAAAATATAAGCGAAGCGGCTTTCGCAGCTCTTTCCACGGCAGATGCTAAGGCGAAAGCTGAAATCAGCCGCTTTTACTTTTCACTGTGGCAACGAGGGAAATTGGATTTTACATTCACCGAAATCCCTCCTTCTCGCCCGGCGCGACCTGAGAAACCGGAACTTCTCCCGCCAAACCAAATGCCGAAACGGGGTAAGGCTGGTTCTTTAACAAACCGCATCACCTTATTACATGCGCTCGCGCATATTGAACTCAATGCGATCGACTTGGCTTGGGATATTGTTTTACGATTCGGTGCTTCTATGGACCGTAAATTCACACAGGATTGGCTGGAAGTTGCGGACGATGAGGCACGGCACTTTCTTCTGTTACAAAATAGATTAAAGGAACTGGAAAGTTATTATGGCGCCCTACCCGCACATGACGGGCTTTGGCAGGCCGCCATCGATACCGGCCATGATTTGACCGCACGACTTGCTATTGTCCCCATGGTTCTTGAAGCTCGTGGGCTGGACGTCTCACCTGCAACGATTGAACGCTTGTATCGAGTTGGTGACGAAAAAAGCGCGGAATGTCTGGACATCATTTATAATGATGAAATTGGCCATGTAGCCAAAGGCGTGTCCTGGTTTATGCATTATTGCCAAGAGAAAGACATTGACGCGGAATCAGAATTCAAACGCTGCGTTAAAGCTTATTTTAAAGGTATTTTAAAGCCTCCTTTCAACGAATCTGCACGAAATGAAGCAGGATTTCCTGCTTCATTCTATCAATTATGACAAAATTTTATCGACTTATCGCATTTCCTTGTAATTCACAGTTGCTTGTTCTTAATGTTTTATGTGAATAATCCCCCCACTCTCTCACAGGTCCGGTGAGAGATTCTGTTCGATATGACCGAACAAATGAAAAAATAGTGCTGTAAAACAAGTAGAGGACCAGGGGTGTTAAAAAAGGCTCAGGCAAAGGTTCAACAGCTTGCGCATGTTGTGCGTGAAAAGCTGCCGGAACATCAGATATATTTGCGCGCAAATGGCAAGGTGCGATTTTTTACCGTATCCACCGCTACCCAAGTAACAGCGCTTAGCGTTGTAGCCATCGGATTGACTTGGAGTGCCGTCGCGAGTTGGAGTTATTTCGGTGAAGCGGATCGGCTAGCTGCCAAAGATCGCATTATTGCTGAAATGAACGATCGCTTTGATGCCCTCACTCAAGATCTCGGCGTTATGGAAACTCAGGTCCTAAGCCAAGCTAGCCTTCTTGAGCAACGTCAAAATCAAATCAACAGTGTTTTGTCTGAATTGCTTGGCAATGAGGTCAATCTCGAAATTCCAGACGCCACTGAAAACACACAAGCTCTGGTGCCTTTGATGAAAAGCTCATCTGCATTGATGAGTATGCCCGAGGGCGCACTACCAGATGTATATTTAGATCGTTATTCTTCCATTGAAGCACGGCAGGATGGGTTAGTGACCTATTTGCGGGACATGGCCCGAGTGGAGATGGAGAAGGTTGAAGAAACTTTGACCACTATGAATTTGTCCACGGGCGACCTTCTTGGGTCTGATGTCGTGCACAATTCAAAAACTACGGGTTTGGGCGGGACCGGCGGTCCTCTTCTGGAAACGGAAAGCGACGCTCGTTCTGATCTCAATGATGATAGCCTGGAAGACCTTATGGCCGACTGGGACTATTTACGTCGGATTCGCTCTGTCATCCAATCCATACCCTCCATGCGCCCAGCAAAAGAATATTTTATATCCAGCAAGTTTGGGCGACGCGAGGATCCCATCATCAAGGGGTCCTGGGCCTTTCATTCTGGTCTGGACCTTGGTGTCTGGTATGGCAGCAAAGTTATGGCACCCACTGATGGTGTGATTAGCTTTGCTGGCTATAGATCAGGTTATGGGAAAATGGTCGAAATTGACCATGGAAATGGATTTAAGACACGTTTTGGTCATCTTCGCCGGATAACGGTAAAGCGTGGCAAAGCGGTAAAAATGGGCGAAAAAGTCGCGGAATCAGGGAATACGGGACGGAGTACAGGGCCGCATTTGCACTACGAAGTCTGGTTTAAAGGTAAACCAGTTGATCCAACTCCCTATTTAGAGGCTTCTCAACATGTTCTCGAAATCCAAAGACGAGCCGGAAATGGCTAAACCTACAAATGGCAATGGCGCTAAGGCTCCCCGCGCTCAATCAGCCGCTCCATCTATTATTGGAGCGAATGTCCGTATTAAAGGCGATGTTTCAACCGCCGGTGAAATCCAACTAGATGGCGTTGTAAAAGGTGATGTTAGCGCTGCATCCATCACCATGGGTGAGCAAGGCGTGCTTGAAGGCACTATTGTTGCTGAAAAAATCATCATTCGCGGGCAAGTCAAAGGCTCTATCCGCGGGCGCAGCGTTGTTATGGAACGTACAGCACGGGTAACAGGTGATGTCTATCACTCCACGCTCTCTATTGAGGCTGGTGCTGTGATCGAAGGTACATTCAGCCACAGTGACGACCCACTGGGCAAGAAGTCTCCACCTCCGACACAAGATGCCCTACCAAAGGCGAAAGAGCCGATAAAAATGGCTCAGAGCTCTGCGGAAAATGCCAAAGCATAAAAAAAACGCCCCGACATTTTATCGGGGCGTTTTTCTTTGTTCTCTTATTTTGAACTATCTGGCAGCACCGAGCGAATATGAAGCTCACGTAGTTGCTTCAACTCCACATTTGAAGGCGCGCCCATCATCAAATCTTCCGCCCGTTGATTCATCGGGAATAAAATGACCTCACGAATATTGGGCTCATCAGCCAGCAACATCACAATACGATCCACACCTGGAGCCAAGCCACCATGAGGCGGCGCACCAAGCTTGAAGGCGTTGATCATCCCAGGAAATTCCTTATCAACATCTTCCTGGCTATAACCTGCGATTTCGAAGGCTTTATACATGATATCCGGACGATGGTTCCGAATAGCCCCTGAAGACAGCTCAATACCGTTACAGACGATATCATATTGATAAGCTAGAACCTCAAGCGGGTCTTGGCTCTCCAATGCTTCCATCTCGCCCTGCGGCATTGAAAATGGGTTGTGGGAAAAATCGACACGTTTTTCCTGCTCATCCCACTCATACATCGGATAATCAACAATCCAACAGAAGCGATAGGCGTCTTTCTCAATCAGATCCAAGGCCTCACCAACTTTCGTCCGGGCCAAGCCAGCAAGACGGGCAGCACCTGGTTCCTTATCACAAGCAAAGAACACGCCGTCATTGGCTTCCAGGCCAAGCGCTTCAACCAATTCCTCTGTCTTCTCCGGTCCAAGGTTTTTGGCGATAGGGCCACCACCCACACCGTCTTTGAAGTTAATATAACCAAGACCTGCAAAGCCCTCGCCACGGGCCCAATCATTCATTTTATCGAAAAAGGAACGTGGGTTTACGCCCGCACCTGGTGCAGGAATGGCGCGCACAACGGCTCCACCATCGATCATTTTCGCAAAAATCCCAAAGCCAGAACCGCGGAAAATTTCCGTCACATCTTGGATAATAATGGGATTGCGTAAATCAGGCTTGTCATTGCCGTATTTCAACATGGATTCCCGATATGGAATGCGTGGGAATGGCAAGTCTGTAACCTGACGATCCGAGAATTCTTTAAAAACGCCATGAAGAACAGGCTCAATCGCGTTGAAGACATCTTCCTGGGTTACAAAGCTCATTTCCACATCGAGCTGGTAAAATTCGCCAGGGCTGCGATCTGCGCGTGCATCTTCATCACGGAAACATGGTGCAATTTGGAAATAACGATCAAAACCGGCAACCATGATCAATTGCTTGAACATCTGCGGTGCCTGCGGCAGCGCATAGAATTTACCAGGGTGCAAACGTGACGGCACCAAGAAATCCCGCGCGCCTTCCGGTGAAGACGCCGTCAAAATTGGCGTTTGAAATTCCATGAAGCCTGCTTCAGTCATCCGACTACGAATGGAGGAAATCACCTTTGAACGTAGAACGATGTTTTGGTGCATTTTTTCACGACGCAAATCGAGATAACGATAGCGTAGCCGAATATCCTCAGGATACTCGACATCGCCAAATACCGGCATAGGAAGTTCAGAAGCAGCGCTTTGCACCTCAATGGTGGCTGCTTGAACCTCCACCTGCCCTGTCGGCAAATCATTGTTGATGGTGTCTGGCGTGCGTGCAACCACGTTACCCGTGACAGTGATAACACTTTCCGAACGCAGAGCTTCAGCAAGTGCAAAAGCCTCACTATCTGTATCCAGAACGACCTGCGTCAGACCATAATGATCTCGAAGGTCAATAAACAGCAGATTACCATGGTCCCGCTTGCGGTGAACCCACCCTGAAAGGCGGACTGTTTCTCCCACATGGGACAGGCGTAAATCAGTACAAGTATGGCTACGATAGGAATGCATCATCTTTTGCTCGTTATATCGGCAGGTTTATTTGAAAAAGCCGCGCAAAAGCACATATTTTCACACCATTTGTCAAGCTTTGTGAATGAAAGCAGGCTTGTGGTTATCTCAGGACCGCCGTATATCTGTGGGAAGAAACGGAGTCGGCCTTTGCAACTTATCACTGATACCCCCACACTTGAGCAGTTTTGCGCACGCTTATCTGAGCATCCCTACATAACGATTGATACAGAATTTATGCGGGAACGCACCTTTTGGGCCAAGCTTTGCTTGATTCAGGCTGCAAGCGAGGAAGAAGCCGCCGCCATTGACGTCCTGTCACCTGACTTGGATCTAACACCGTTTTTGGAATTGCTGAACGAAGGTACACCATTAAAAGTCTTTCATGCCGCACGACAGGATCTTGAGATTTTTTATAAATTATCAAATCAGTTGCCAAATAAAATATTCGATACACAGGTCGCCGCGATGGTCTGTGGATTCGGTGATTCGGTTGGCTACCAAACCCTAGTCCGACAGTTTACAGATGCAGATGTTGATAAGTCAGCTCGCTTTACCGATTGGTCAAGACGTCCGTTGAGCGATCGGCAGATTCAATATGCGCTTTCAGACGTTACACATTTACGGACAATATATCGCGGGCTGAAAGATCAATTAGGCGACAATGGTCGTCTCAATTGGATAGATGAAGAAATGAAGGTCCTCGTGTCTCCTTCAACCTATGACATTGACCCACAAGCCGCCTGGAAGCGGATTAAGCATCGCAGCCGCGATGTTAAATTTCTTGGTCGATTACAAGCCCTCGCCGCCTGGCGCGAAACCGAAGCGCAAACCCGAGATCTCCCCCGCAATCGTATTGTTCGGGATGAAGCCCTTATGGAGATGGCAGCCCATCCCCCAAAAAATGCGAAAGATTTAGCCAAGGTCCGTGGAATCAGCGACAAATTCGCAAATGGCCCATTGGCTAAAACGCTTTTTTCTGCTTTAGAAAACGCAACGCCAATCGATAAAAGCCACTTGGCGAAAAAATTTGACCGTTCTCACACGCCAAATAACAGCTCCCTATCTGACATGCTGAAACTGCTTCTGAAAATCAAAGCGAAAGAAACAGGCGTGGCACAAAAGCTCATTGCGACAAATGATGAAGTCGAGCGCTTTGCAATGAACGACCATCAGGATTTGGCTATAATGAAAGGCTGGCGAAAAGAGATTTTTGGCGAGGATGCTGAAAAACTTAAAGAAGGGAAACTGGCCTTCCGGATGGATGACGGAAATATCCTTTTCTTTGACGTCTGAGAATTACAGCCTAAAGCTCATCACAGACTAGGATGCCATAAGGTACATCGAGTGTAATGGCCAGTGCGCTTAAGCGTTTGACCACAACTTCTCCCAACATCGGCGCATCTCTACGCAACACCTTCAAAATCAATCTGTCACCTTGCATAAGAAGTCGGCATTTCTGTAACGGAGATGCGGTTCCCCCGGACAACCTCTGGGCCAGTCGCAACGCACGGCCGATGGCCATGGCACGCGTTTGATCGGATTTGTCTAAGACTGACAAAGCTGATGCAGCAAGCTCATGAGAAACGGACCCACCATAACAGGTGAATAATGCCACACCCATCATTGCACGCGCACGCGCATCAACGCCGACAAACCACCCATATAACGAAGCGTACATAGCGGATTCTGCCCTATAATCCGGATGCGCGCGCCAGCCAATATCACTGGTTAAACAGACGCCATGACGAATCCGACGATCTTCCGCATTTTCACTCCCATTGAATAAGGGATCGAGCCAATCCATGAGGATGTCCCCATGCTCGGGAAACCGGCTTAATCTTCGGGCCATTTCCTCACAGGCATCAATAAAAGGGTCTTTCTTTTGAACCTTTTTT
>JASFRS010000006.1:0-30329 GCA_050114795.1 Sphingomonadales bacterium | reverse complement strand
AACCGTCTTAATATCAAGCGAGGATGCCCGGACCGTTAAGTCCCCAACCGAGGTTTCACGGCGAAGGCGTGGTTCGCCATTCTCGATCAATGCGACATCCGTTGAAGTGCCGCCCATATCGAGAGTGAGGATGTTTTTATGACCAGCGGCTTTGGCGACCCATAATGCACCGGACACACCGCCTGCTGGGCCGGACATCAGAAGATTAACCGGGGCCTGCCTTGATTTCTCCGCTGACATCAAGCCACCATCTGAACGCAGCAGATTGATTTTCCCCGTCATGCCCCAGTTGTCTAATTCGCTTTTTAAATTCGCGACATAGCGGGCAACGGCAGGGCGTACGGCGCTATTGGCGACGGTGGTTAAAGTGCGCTCATATTCCTGCATTTCCGGCAAAATATCATTGGATATGGTGATGGGCAGGTCGGGAAAGATTTCCGTGGCAATTTCCGCTGCGCGTTTTTCATGAGCGGGATTGGTATAGCTGTTAATGAGAGAAATGGTAAGGGCTTCAATATCTTCCTCATCGCGGAGTGTGATGAGGCTTTCCCGCAGCTTTTCTTCATTCAAAGGGCGTACCACATTTCCTTGGGCGTCCATGCGTTCATCAGCTTCAATCGTGCATTCAAGCGGAGCCATAGGCTTAGGCTTTGGCCAGATAATCCAGGCCGCCAAACCGCCTGGAACAAGCGAGCGCGCGACTTGGAGAATGTGGCGAAAGCCGTCTGTCGTTACTAACCCGACACGTGCGACTTTATGTTCAAGCACGGCGTTGGTCGCAACTGTTGTCCCATGTAGGAAGTAACGAATTTGTTCTGGGGATACGCCTGCGGCAGCGCAGATTTTGGCTGACCCTTCAACAACGGCGATGGAGGGATCTTGTGGGGTTGAAGGCACTTTATCGCGAAAGCTTCGGCCATTTTCCTCGTCGATGAGAAGCAGGTCCGTAAATGTCCCGCCCACATCCACGCCTAAGCGATATGACATAAAGTGCCTCCCCCAATATTATATGCAGACCTCTGTCTGTTTCTTTGGAAAATTACCCGCTTTTGAAACCATGCTTGGGACTTTGCGCCCTAAATGCTCTTCAAACCAATTGGCTGTTTCAATGACCTTGTCTAAGTCCATACCGGTTTCAATTTTGGACCGGTGGAGCATGAAAAGCAGGTCTTCCGTGGCGATATTGCCGGTTGCTTTCGGCGCAAAGGGGCAACCGCCTAAACCGCCAACGCTGGAATCCAAGACTTCGCAACCCGCTTCATAAGCTGCTAGGGCATTCGCAATGCCGGTGTTGCGCGTATTATGGAAATGCGCGCGCAGGCGAATATGGGGCAGGGCGTCTTTGACCATGCCGACCAGATCCCGAACTTGTCCTGGCACAGCGACGCCGATGGTGTCCGCTAGGGCGATTTCTTCCGGTTCTGCTTCTGCTACGCGTTTTACGACGTCTAAAACCTGTTGGGGTGGGACTTCCCCTTCAAAGGGACAGCCGAAACTCGCTGAAATTGTGATCTGAGCGCGCATCCCCTCGGCCTTCGCCAAACGGATCATTTCCTGGTTTTCCCGCACACCTTCTTCAATTGTTTGGCCCTGGTTCTTTTGGCCAAAGGTGTTGGTGGCGACAACAACGCAGCCTGCTTCGTCCACGCCGCGTTTATTGCCGGCGCGTGTCTCAAGCGCACGCATCACGCCGCGCTTGTTCAGCACGAGGCCAATATAAGAGACATCCTTGCGGTCGGGCAGGGCAGCAATGACGGCTTCCGCATCTGCCATTTGCGGGACGCGTTTGGGGTGAACAAAACTTGCAACTTCGATGCGTTTAACCCCAGCATCCATCATGCGGTTAATCAGGGCAACTTTAATGTCTGTCGCAATGACTTCTGGCTCATTCTGCAATCCATCGCGGGCGCCGACTTCTACGATAGACACTTTGTTCTGGCTCATTGGGGACCTGACCCTTCATTCTCTATTCGCAAAATTGTATACAATTACTGGCAAGATTTGTATACATGATTAGACATATATGGCCATCCTCACGCATTTTTTGAGATGGCTTCTGGGTCTTAAGCTGTACCAAGAGGTCCGATTTTCCAAGTGTTGAGCGTAAAAGAGATAAAAAATATGGGTAAAGGCGCGCTAGAGGGTTTGCGGGTTGTTGAAATGGGTCAGTTGATTGCTGGTCCGTTTTGTGGGCAGCTCATGGCGGACCATGGGGCTGAAGTCATAAAAATTGAGCCGCCCAAAGTGGGCGATGCCATGCGTCAATGGGGGAGGAATAAGCCGGTCTGGTGGCCCGTCGTTGCGAGGAACAAAAAATCCATCACTTTGAATTTGCGCGACCCTAAGGGGCAGGCCTTAGCTAAAAAACTTATTGATGGCTCCGACTTCCTACTTGAGAATTTCCGCCCCGGCACAATGGAAAAATGGGGTATGGGATATGAGGAATTATCCAAGACAAACCCCGGGCTTATTATGATTCGTGTCTCGGGCTATGGGCAAAGTGGGCCTTATGCGAAACGAGCAGGCTATGGCTCCATTGGGGAGGCTATGGGCGGTATGCGGAATTTGGCTGGCGACCCGTCTACGCCGCCTAGTCGTGTGGGCTTGTCCATTGGTGACTCTCTGGCGGCGACTTATGCCTGTCTAGGTGGTCTAATGGCTCTGCACCGCCGTCATATCACGGGGAAAGGTCAGGTGGTGGATTCGGCCATTTATGAGGCGGTGCTGGCCATGATGGAATCCACAATCCCCGAATATACGGAGGCGGGGTTTATCCGTGAACGTACGGGCTCTATTTTGCCAAAGGTCGCGCCTTCTAATGTTTATCCAACAAAGGACGGGGAAATCTTGATTGGGGCCAATCAGGATAGCGTTTGGGCTCGCATGGCGGAGGCCATGGGGCGGCCTGAACTGGCGACGGATCCCAAATATGCGACCCATGTTGCGCGGGGCGAAAATCAGGCAGAACTTGATGATTTAATTAATGACTGGTCAAAGAATTTCACCAGTGAAGACCTGCTTGATTTGATGAATGAATATGGGGTTCCGGCGGGGAAAATCTTTAAAGCTCCGGATATGATGATTGACCCACATTATAAGGCGCGTGATGCAGTCGTGAAAGTCGACCACCCGGATTTCGAGAACATCTATATGCAGAATGTCTTTCCGAAATTGTCGGAAACGCCCGGGGAAGTGGCCTGGGCGGGAGAAGCTCTTGGCGCGCATAATGAAGATGTTTATTGTGGCCTTCTTGGCCTTTCGCGCGAAGAGATGAACAGCTTGGCGCAAGAAGGCATCATATAAGGGCCGCTTGAAAAATAAGGTCCTGAGGGAGGCGGGGATGGTCAAATGGAATGTGGACAAGGCCGCTGATTACAGCGCGTCCGGCTTTGGTCGGGCCTTGGGCTTTGGCCGCAGACCAGTCCTGTTGGTCGTTGACTTCGTCATGGCTTATCTGGATCCATCCTCGCCACTTTATGCGGGTGTTGAGAAAGAGTTGGAGGTACTAAAGCGTCTCGTCTCCGCTGCGCGAGAGGCGCATGTTCAGGTCATCTGGACGAATGTGGAATATGAACCGGGTGGCGCGAATGGCGGCCATTTTTATCGTAAAGTTGATGCCTTGAAAGTTTTTGACAGGGGTGGGGCGCTAGGTGCTTTTCCTGAAGATTTGCGGCCCAATGCCAATGAATTAGTTGTCACCAAACAATATCCATCAGCGTTTTTCGGAACGGGTTTGGCGGAAAAGCTGAAGGCTTTGGATGTGGATACGGTATTTGTGACTGGTTTGACTACGTCGGGCTGCGTTCGGGCGTCAGCGCTTGATGCTCTTCAGCATGGCTTTATTCCCATCGTGATTTCTGATGCCTGCGGGGACCGCGATGCAGAGGTGCAAAAGGCTAATCTTTTTGATTTGGGGGCTAAATATGCGGATATCGTTAGGTCTGATGAGGTGCTGACGTATCTGGAAAATTATCAACCCTGATCTTCGTCAAAGGCGCGTTTATGCACATGGTAGGCGGCTTGAATATGACTGGTCATGACGGAACGAGCCCAATCCGCATCATGTATGGCAAGGGCGTCTACTAACTCACCATGGTGCTGGTTGGAGCGCAGTAAGTCTTCCCGCCTATATGCGATGAATGTGCGCATGACGACAGGCTGTTCCACCAGGCGTTGAAGCATCAAGGTGAGGCGTTGAGAGGCGGCAGCCTCCGTGATGAGGGCGTGGAAGCTGCGGTTGTGGCTTAGGAACGTGTCCGCATCAATCTCACCCTGTATTCTCAGGGCCTTATCAATTTCGCTGTGGTGATGGCGAAGTTCTTCTACGGCTTCCGCGCTGATCCGGCTGGCGGCGCGTTCGGCGGCATAGCCCTCCATCATGGCGCGAAGGGCGAATATGTCTTCAATGTCCCCTTTGGTCCATTCGCTGACAAAAGTGCGCTGGTTGGCGGCGCGGGTGACATAATACTCGGATTCAAGTTGGCGCAGGGCATCTCTGACGGGTGTTCTGGATACACCGCAGGTTTCGGCAAGTTCTTCTTCTTTCAAATGCTCGCCCGGCGCTAATTTTGCATCCAAAATAAGCCGCCTGATGATTTGATAGGCCCGTTCTGATGCTCTGGACACCCGCTCTCTCCCCTGGACGCATATGTATCATCCTTGCATCCGCACTTGTCAATTGTGCACTTGAAGGTGCTTGACCTTCGTAAAAATGTATACAATATTTAACATCCGGAAGGGAAATGTTCCTTCGAGTGCGGGTATTCAGGGGGAAGACGCCGTGGCTCACCAAAGGTTAAAATCCATATTTCTTACGTCAGTCGCTGTATCTGTGCTGATGACAACTGATGCGACAGCCTTGCAAGACCAGGCCGGCGATCAGGAAGAATTTGCTATTGAGGAAATTGTCGTCACGGCGCGGCGGCGGTCGGAAAGCTTGATTGATGTCCCTGGGACGGTGACGGCAATCACGTCGCGGGTTATCGAAAATGCGAATATCCAGCGGGCAGAAGATTTTATCGGGCTGACACCTGGTGTGACTATTGTTGATGCGGCGGAAGTCGGAGATACACAGGTCAATATTCGTGGCATTAACGGGGCAAGGGATGCTGAAAACAGCTTCGCTTTTATTATCGATGGCATCCTTCACACCAACCCAGCAGCCTTTAATAGGGAATTCACAAATCTCCAGCAAATCGAGATTTTTAAAGGCCCTCAGGGCGCTATTTATGGCCGTAATGCTGCGGCGGGTGCGATCATCATCACAACGCGCGACCCGTCGGAAGAGTTACAGGTTTCCGGCAAAGCCAGTTTTGCGAATAATGACAGTGTTTATGCGTCAGCCGCAATTGAAGGGCCATTAGCTGGTGAAAATCTGCGCTTCCTTCTGTCCGGTGATTATCGGGATACAGACGGCTTTTATCGCAACAGTTTTCAGGACAATGCGCCTATCGTTGATAATTTCGAAAGCTATAATGTGGACGGACGCCTCTTATGGGAACCAAATGAGGCGCTGGAAGTTGACTTGCGCGCCCATTACGGTGAGGTGGATGCAAGTGCGATTACCTTCAATGCTACATTCAATTTACCTAATTTTGCGGCTGCCTTTGGCAACCCTGCGGCGGATGAAGATGTGAATGACCATCAATTCGTGTTCCAGCCAAATATTATCTCTAACAATGATCAGGAGACTTTCGAGCTGTCGGCGAAATTCGATTATGACATGGATTGGGCATCGCTTACGGGTTGGGTCCTTTATTCTGATATAGACAGTAATTTCATCGCGGATGGGACATCTGCCGCTTTTGGCTTTTTTAATGCGGATGAAACCTGCCGCACAAGTACGGCTGATTTAAACGCAGCAGGGGTGGTGTTGCCGCCGCCCCAAATTCTAGGTCAAGTTCCAGATGGCATCATCTTTACCCCGGATTTTTCCGGCTCGTTCTTCGGCCCTTATACACCAACCACATGCGATGGCCTGCAAGAGCAATTGAGAAAGCAGGAAGATATCTCATTTGAGTTTCGCCTGGCTTCCCCGGACGACCAGGCGCTACGCTGGATGGGCGGCGTTTATTTCCTGGATATTGAACGTGAGACAGGCGTGTCTCTTGCACGGGATTCAGGCATGACGCCAATTCGTGGCCTGGTTCAAACCTCTGGTCCCAATCGGACGGAGGCACTGGTTTATGATGCCTTTGACAGTCAGGTCTTCGCGGTCTTTGGTCAGCTTGAATTTGACTTAACTGATGACATCGAATTGTCCGCCGCGCTGCGATATGACCGTGAGGAACGAAAAGTTAGTAATTTGGTTCCGACGGATGTGTTATCCACCGTTATCGATTTGGACGGGAATGGCATATTCGATGATCCCCTCAATCCCGGTTTATCTCAAGCGGTCAATCCATCAGGCATCATTCCTGATCAAAAGCGGACATTTGAGCAGGTACAGCCAAAAATCTCCGCAACCTGGGATGCGACTGATGAACTGACGCTGTTCGCCAGTTGGGGGGTGGGCTTTAAAGCCGGTGGTTTTAACAATCAAGGCAGTGCGGCTACGATCGATATCTTCATTAATGGCTTTACAGCGCCATTTCTGGATACGTTGGACCTGCCGCCGGTTACGATTGAAGACGTCTATGACAAAGAAACATCATCTTCCTTCGAGGCCGGTATTAAAGGCCGACTGCTCGATGGGCGTCTGCAATTTGAAGGCGCGGGTTTTTATACCAAAGTTGATGACATGCAATTCTTCGAATTCTTTGTCGGTCCCTTTGGGCTGCTCCGCGTCGTATCAAATTTGGATGATGTGACGATTTACGGTTTCGAGCTTGGTGCAAATGCGCAGGTGCATGAGTATTTAAACCTTTACGGGAGTATTGCTGTCACCGACAGTGAAATCAAAAACAACACGTCCAGACCGGATACCGTGGGAAATAAGTCACCCTACACACCGGATTACACGATTAATGCAGGCGCTGAGTTTAGTATACCCATTGCGGATGGCATTAATTTCCTAACGCGTCTTGATGCGCAGGTGATTGGGCCGACGTGGTTCCATACGGTGCAAGATCAGCAACGCCCGACAATTTTTTCGGCTTTCTTTGAAATCGCACCTGTCACGGGACCGGGGTCAGGGCCGCTGGGCTTTACAGATTTTTCCAACACAAGACGCAGTACCTATCACACCATTGATTTACGCGCAGGATTCCAAGGTGAAAACTGGTCACTTATGGGGTTTGCCAAAAACCTGACGAAGAACGCGTATTTGGAAGAAGTTATTGCAGCTCCTGAATTCGGCGGGACATTTATCCACCCAGGGCCCTTGCGTACGGTTGGAGTGGAAGCGAGCTTTCGCTTTTAAATATTTGAACTTTACCTCATGTGTTGCGTACAGTTGCGTATGAGGTCTGGGGCAGGTCGGACCATCCGGCCTGCCTTTTTTTGTTCTGTTGTGTCGTAGCTCTGCGTTTTGACCACGTCATATAGCTGAGGGGGGTGACATGACGGAAGTGCGGCAATCCTATAGCTTTGTTGAAAAAGCGTATCTATTTATCAAAATACATGAAACGGCACTCGATCGAATTTCAATTGTTAACATATTCATTAGCTTGGGGTTGATCGCTGTATCTACTGACGCGGAATTCATGGAATCGGCGTCGCAGCCTATTTATCTCACTAATTTCTTAGTGATTTTATTTTTCGCTTTTGAATTTTGTTACCGATTCTATGACAAATTGGTGGAAATTCCAGGGGATGGGTCCCTATTGAAATTTAAGAACGCCGCCAAAGACGGGATGTTGTATGTGGATTTTGCTGCATTTTTCCCGGAATTGGTTGCTCTATTGATAGGCGCGACGGTGCCCGAGTGGGTCAAACTGTTGAGGCTTTTCAGACTATTCAAATTAGCCCGACATTTTCAGGCAATGCGAGTGGTGCTGGATGTCATTCAAGGATGCTGGCGAGAGCTTGCTGCGGCATTCTCGTTGGCACTTATCCTTTGGTATCTTTCAGCATTAGCACTTTACTATGCCGAAGGTTCCGCCCAGCCGGAGGCTTTTGGGAATATCTGGCTGTCTATGTGGTGGAGCGTCGTGACGCTAACGACTGTTGGTTATGGGGATGTCTATCCCATCACGACGGCGGGCAAAGTTGTTGCTGGCTCCATAGCTTTTCTTGGGCTTGGGACCGTTGCTCTACCAAGCGGTATTATTGCGGGTAAGTTCATGGATGAGATTGCAAAGCCAAAGGAATAGAGCTTTCTGATAGGGGTTAAGACAAGGCGGCTTGTGTAATTTCTTCATAAAGGCCACATTGGGGCATGGACTGGATAACGACATGGATTGAAACCAATGCGTCGGCGGTGATTTTTATCGCTCTCGCTTTGATGGGTTTGACCGCTTTGATTGGCTGGGTCTTACGGGGCCGTCAGGTTAATGATGCGCGGGAAAAGGCTGAACAATTTCGCGAGAAACTGATGAATGCAGCCCGTGATATGGCAAGCGCTGATGCGAAGCTTGCTGATCATGAAAGCCTATTGGCGGAAGTGCGAGACCTGCGCCAGCAGAATACGCAGCTCTCAGCCAAACTTGCCGCGGATGAGGCCACCATATCCGAGCGTCAGGCGGCTTATGATAAGCAGATTGCGCAACTCAATGAGTTGCGAGAACAGATGACCAAGCAATTTCAAAGCCTTGCCGGAGAAGCTCTTAAGGCCAATCAGTCACATTTTCTCGAGCTGGCGAACGAAACCTTCGCCAAGCATAAACAGGCGGCTGAGGGGGATTTAAAGGCGCGGCAGGAGTCTATTCAAAATCTTATCAAGCCCGTTCATGAAAGCCTCAAGCGCTATGAAACGAATCTGACGGAGCTGGAGCGAGTGCGTCAGGAGGCTTATGGGTCTCTGTCTAATGAGCTGAAACAAGTTGCCGCCGGGCAAATGGCAGTGAAAGAAGAAGCAGCGAAGCTTGTGAATGCTTTGCGTGCATCGCCTAAGACCAGAGGTCGTTGGGGGGAGCATCAGTTGCGTAACGTTCTGGAACTTTCTGGCATGACTGAATATGTCGATTTCAGCACACAAGTCTCCATGGACGGGGAGGAAGGCCGGCTTATTCCTGATGCTGTTATCCGCCTTCCTGGAGGGCGTGCGATCGTCGTCGATGCGAAGACGCCTCTCTCGGCCTATATAGATGCTGTCGAAGCGACTGATGATGATGTGCGCGAGCGACATTTTGCGCGGCACATCAAACATGTTCGTGACCATTTAAAGCAGCTTGGTGCCAAGCGCTATTGGGACGCCTTGGATGTGACGCCGGACTTTGTTGCGATGTTCATTCCCGGTGAGAATTTTTTTGCTGCTGCTATAGAGCGTGATCCTAAGCTGTTTGAAGATGGTGTGGCTAATAGGGTCCTCATCGTTACACCAACGACGATGATTGCGCTGGCAAAAGCCATTGCCTATGGCTGGCGTCAGGAAAGCATGGCTGAAAACGCGCGCCACGTGGCTGAGCTTGGGCGGGACCTCTATCGTCGTCTCGCCAAAATGGGTGATCATGTGGTTGGCATGGGGCGTGGGCTGGATCAGGCCGTGCGCAAATATAACGATATGGTTGGCAGTCTTGAGCGTTCTGTCTTTCCCCAAGCTAGAAAATTCCAAGACTTGCAAGTGGAAGGGACCGGGGATCCCATTGCAGAACTCACCCCGATTGAAACAGAGGCGCGTGAGCCATCAGCGGGTCGCGACCTGCAAATTCACCGGGCAGCGAATGAGAGTGATTCATGAGTGAAGCAAAAGCCGCTTTCGATGCTTTAGCTAAAGCGTCATGCGCGCGTACGCCATGCCCTTGCGGTGCCCGACCATTCCAACCACCGACAGTGTTTGTTCATGGCCATTATCAATGCACAATCTGCGGGTTAAACGTGGTCCCTTGTTGTAATGGGGAAACAGCGGTCATGTCTGCAGCCGAATAAATTTCAGATTTTGAATCCTAGCTATTGAATTATGCGACCGGCTTCGCTATCACCGGCGGCGGAGAGGTGGCCGAGTGGTCGAAGGCGCTCCCCTGCTAAGGGAGTAAGGGTTAACGCCCTTCGAGGGTTCGAATCCCTTCCTCTCCGCCAGCTACCAGAACCTCCCGATACGAACCCCCCAATATTTAACTGTGCGCGAAGCGCCCCCAATATTTAACTGTGCGCGAAGCGCACGGGTGTTCAGACTCCTTTTTCGGCGCTATCAATGCCGTTCATACTCGCTATCTTGTCTCGGCTGCAGAGAGTGGCCTGGGAAACAAAAACCGGACATTAAAGTAATTTGGCCTGCGTGGGTTGTCGCTCTAAAAAATACCTGCCTTAAGCAGGTCAGCGTTTTTGATTAATGAGACGTAAATAGATTTGCTTGTGAGTGTTGAAAAAATATTGAGCACGCCAGTGCTCTACAAAAAGAACTGCTATTACAATCGAAGGATGCGATCAGTGTAATAGAAGAAAATCATTTCACTCACGTAGGCTGGAGTCATATTATATACTTCGAAAAAGCGTATTTTCGTAATCAAGTTTTGCAACCAAGCAGTGGAGCTTAGAGTTCGTGGGGGAACTCGGAGGGGGAATTATGACAATTCGAAGCTTATTAATGACAACGGCTTTGGTAACTTTATTTGTGCCGCAAGCCGTTGCCACTCAAGATGAAGTTGCTGCATCTGATAATATGATGGGATCTGAAGAGGCTCGGCAAGGCCAGCCCAGGTCGAACCAATTCTGGTGGCCGGATCAGCTTGATCTGGCTCCCTTGCGCGACCATGATGCACGTTCGAATCCGCTTGGGGAAGATTTCAACTATGCGGAAGCCTTTAACCAGCTAGACCTGGAGGAAGTTAAAAGCGATATCGACAAGCTTTTGACCACGCCGCAGGATTGGTGGCCTGCAGATTTTGGCAATTATGGCCCATTCTTCATCCGCATGGCCTGGCACAGCACCGGAACCTATAGGACCCTTGACGGACGCGGGGGCGGGAGCGGCGGCCAAATGCGTTTCGACCCTCTCAACAGTTGGCCCGACAATGGCAATCTTGATAAGGCGCGTCGACTACTTTGGCCCATCAAGCAAAAATATGGGGAAGCATTATCCTGGGGTGATCTGATGGTTTTAACCGGGAATGTCGCCTTGGAAAATATGGGTTTTGAAACCTATGGATTTGCCGGTGGGCGTACTGACGATTGGGAGCCTGATCTTGTTTATTGGGGGCCAGAAGTCGAGATGCTTGCGAGTGACCGTGAAGATAAAGGCGGTGTTCTTCAGACACCCCTTGGTGCAACCCACATGGGTTTGATCTATGTAAACCCTGAAGGGCCTAAAGGTAAACCAGATCCAATCGGCTCTGCGAAAAATATCCGGGTCGCTTTTGGCCGCATGGCCATGAATGATGAAGAGACAGTCGCCTTGGTTGCCGGGGGTCATACTTTCGGAAAAATGCATGGCGCACACAAAGCAAGTGATTGCCTCGGCCCTGAACCAGGTGCGGCTTCACTTGAAGAGCAGGGCCTGGGTTGGAAGAATAAATGTGGCAAAGGCCATTCTGAAGACACAATAACCAGCGGATTGGAAGGCGCCTGGACGCAAGCTCCAACGCAATGGACCTCTCTATATCTTGAGAACTTGCTGAATCTTGAGTGGAAAGAGACCCGTAGCCCTGCTGGCGCCATTCAATGGATGCCCGTTGATGAGTCAGTTCATGCAAGCGTTCCTGATGCGCATGTCGAAGGCAAATTCAATGCGCCTGTCATGACGACTGCGGACTTAGCTCTTAAATTTGACCCGGCATATAAAAAGATCGCTGAGCGGTTTTTGGCTAATCCAGATGAGTATCAGAAGGCTTTTGCAAAAGCCTGGTACAAACTCACTCATCGTGACATGGGGCCGCGTTCACGCTATCTGGGCAGTGAAGTGCCGAGTGAAGAGCTTATCTGGCAGGACCCGGTTCCAGCAGTGGATCATCCTCTGGTCAATGACAAGGATGTTCGCAAGCTTAAAGACAAGATATTGAAATCAGGTCTAACGGTTCCGGAACTGGTGCGGGCAGCCTGGTCATCAGCTTCAAGCTTCCGCGCCTCCGATATGAGGGGCGGTGCAAATGGTGCGCGCGTTCAACTCGCGCCCATGAAAGGCTGGGAAGCTAACTCGCCTGATGAGCTTGCTAAAGTGTTGAGCACGCTGAAGTCTATCCAAGAAGACTTCAATGATAAGGCGCGTAAAGGCAAGAGGGTGTCTTTGGCTGACCTGATTGTTCTTGGCGGCGCAGCGGCTATTGAAAAAGCCGCGCGGGATGCTGGGGTCGATGTAGAGGTGCCTTTTGCGCCGGGCCGGACGGATGCAACGCAGGATCAGACTGATGTCCAGTCCTTTGCCCTCTTAGAGCCAAAGGCAGATGCGTTCCGCAATTATTTTGATGAGGGTGCCAGCTATCGTTCGCCTACAGAGATGTTGGTGGATAAAGCGGACCAGCTTGACTTAACGGTACCTGAGATGACGGTGCTTCTTGGTGGCATGCGCGCGCTCAACGCAAATGCGGGCGGCGCAAAACATGGCGTTTTCACCGATAATCCCGGCGCTCTTAGCAATGATTTCTTTGTGAACCTGCTAGATATGTCTACCCAATGGCGGCAGACTAAAACCGAAGGGCTTTATGAAGGTGTTGACCGTCAGACCGGTGAAGTCAAATACACAGCGACACCTGTAGACCTTATATTCGGATCAAACTCTGAATTGAGGGCCGTTGCAGAAGCTTATGCCTATGACAATGCAGAAGAACGTTTTGTCAGCGATTTTGTTGATGCGTGGGTGAAAGTGATGCGGCTTGATCGTTTTGATTTATAGACATGCCGATCGTTAAAGAAAGGGCTGTGGTGATGCTTTCATCACAGCCCTTTCTATTTCTGATTTAACAAACTGTGAACGAACGTACTGTCGTATTAGATGAGGCCTTGCTTGTGCAGCTCGGCAATCAAGGCAAAGCCCTGGTGCATGGACCGTGGGACGATTGTGTCTGCGATCAAGGTGATAGTGAGGCAGCAGCATATCCAACGCAGGGCAAGTTCCCTTGGTTTGGTCAGACTGATTTTTAATCGCCCATGTTTTGGTGCAGCGCCACTCAAGGCAAATTGAACACCGCTTTCTGTATGAAGGGCCACCCAAATGCGGGCGCTGACAGCGAATAGGAAGAGAATTATAGGTGTTGAAACCTGTGGCAATAATATTGACAGCCCTAAGGCCATCCCGCCGATGATGTACAAAATATGGTCGGGAAGAACCAGACGGTGTTCGCCTTTATTACGGTAGCACATGGAAATAATGTCTGGCGCCATAATCCCAGCGAGAACGCCAAAACCATTGGATGATGTAAGCGGCAAAATCCCAACGGCAGCTATTGCCGCATAGGCAAGATATACCAAGGATATTTGCGTCGCTCGTGTCATCTGTACACCTTTTTCGACCTCGTCTGATCGAGTGGAAAAAGGATAACAGGAAAATTTAGAAGAAATCTAATTAAAATTTTAACCAATAGAGGTTAAGTCGCGCAAAACATGCTATAATTCATCTTAAGCTAAATGAAATTGGTTAACGCGTCTCAATTCAAATTGGGCGAAAAGGGGGGGTAGTCTGATGTGGGAATTTGTCGTTGGCTGGTATGAAGCACTTACTCCAGAAATCATCTTTCTCATTGTAATTACTATACTATTAGCATCCGCTGTTTTGTCGGATCCACGTGCTGTGAAGCGCTTGGCGCAGATCGTTTTTGTTTTGATTGTTGGTGTGTTTCTTCTGGCTGCATATCATTGGACGCGACAGCCAGTGGTCGAGCTTGACGCGCAGCAGAGCGCGACTCCGGACGCTCCCAAAGACACTGAAACACCTGAAAACCAATAGTTGCTATTTATAGCTGGAATGCCTGTTGAATGAAGGTTCGCCGGGTGTTGTAACAGCGATATTGCAAAGTAGGGATACTAATTCGCCCTGTCGACTGACATGGGACTTCTTATAAATATTCTGTAAATGCTTGCGCGCAGTCATGATAGAAATACCAATATCCTCTGCGATATGGCAGAGATCCTCACCATTGGCGAGCTTGACAGCAATCTCTGCCTCTCTGTCCGTCAAATCTAAAGCGTCCATTAGCGTAAACCGGTCACAGGAAATCTTTTCATCCGGATCAACAATGAACAGCATTGCGGCGATCGGCTGCAGATTAAACATGACGCTATTCGGAAGGGGCGATGTGAAAACCCGATAGGGCATTTTGCCAGATGCGCGGGAAACCACAACATGGCCGCCGCGCCTTTCAGCGCGTGTATCCCGCGACGAAATGGCAAGCCGAATGGCTTTGTTTAATGCGTCTTGATCCAAATAACGCCCTGTTGCAAAAAAGCCCCCTTCAATAGAAAGACCGTCATTAGAAGAAAGGATACGACGTAGATATTCATTTGCGAAGGCAATGCTTCCGTCTTTGCGAATGAGAGCAAGCCCGCGGGGTAATGTGTCAATAATCCCCGTCAATGATCCTTCAATTGCGCCAATGCTGGTCAGTCTTTTGCTGACTTCGATGCCATTCAGCAAATGAGGCATAATGAGGGAAAACTGGTCGATGGTTTCACTATTCGCAGGACCGTCCTGCAAAGTACGGTGCATGGTCAGATAAGCGTTAGTTCCGCCAACGTCGCATAACCGGCTTCCAATCGCATAATGTAAGCCGCTTGCCTCCCGCCACCATTTGTAAAAAGGGTGGCCCTCCATTTCAGCTTCTTGCGTGTGAAGATGGTCATGGATGGTGGCCCCGATCGGCATTCTGTTCGCATATTTTATAAATGGGTCGCGGCGCAATTGGCCCGCACAATACTCCCGCATTGCGTCTTCTGGAACGCCAGAGAATTCAGCGTGAACACCTATGTGGCGTTCGCCGTCTATAATGCAAAAGTTGAAAGCAGGGCTGCGCGTCAAATCCGCAAGCCCCTTAAAGGCTACCGGCCATTTATCCTGGTCCAACGATGCCGATTGGATCGCTGATATGACCTCAACCATCTCTTCTGAATACGCCATGATACGCGCCCCCACTCGCGGTATTCATTGCGTGAATTATTCCACGCTTTTACCCCTTAACTCCAGCCGCGCCCAAGCAAATTCTCTCTTAGTGCAGTTTAGCTTACACTGAAATCCCGGGAATCCCAAATCCGATCATCGGCGGAATCTCTTAAAAATTGCTTCAAAGTGAATTAATCATTGAATTTTATACGTATTTTTTGAAATGTAATTTCAAAAGTTAAAATTTGGGTGTCGGAGAAATTTACAATACCTATAGCGTTAATATTTTTGTAACGAAATTACAAAAAATAATGTAAATACGAAACTTAATAGACTGTGTGCATGTGGGATTTTGCCTTAAGTCATTGAATTTCGGTTATGCTTGCATTCTACCTTGTAGTTTCAATTTTCGGCATATGGAGGTAGCTCTATACTGTAGTTGGCAGGACCTATACTGCAAATGAGGTATATGGCTGGCGCTTTAAGGGTAGTGTTGTCCCCCTATTGATGGAGTCGTAGAGGGTGACAGTGGGGGTAAAGCAGGGGGGGACATCCGTGCACCCCCCTTATTATATGTATATAAAAAAGCCTTAAATAGCTGAAATATATATATTTTAACTTTTTTGGCACGGTCCTTGATACGTGAGGGGCAGTCCATCTTGGGGGAGTTGGCGTTGGGGGTGCCTCAACATAACTTGGGAAACCAGCCTCGTGCTCCAAGCCCTGGGCAGTTTTGAATGTGACAAGGGAGCACTTAGACATGCGTGCATTACTTATTAAATTTCTGGGCCAAGAAAAAGGCGCGGCTGCTGCCGAATATGCTTTGCTGTTGGCCATCGTTGCGGCTGGTGTCGCTATTGCTGCGTTTAACGTTGGTGAAGGTGTTGATACAGCGCTGACCAATGTTGATACCTGCTTGGACGACATTAACTCCAGCCCAGATTCCATCACAGCTACGGAATGCGGCACGAGTAACAGCGACTAATATCGCTTGACCAAATCGGGCGGCGGAAGGGGCCGCCGCCTGATTTTCCATTTCCATCTCAGTCCTTCGGGGGAGGGTGAATAGATGAATAACCGACCAATTATTTTTCTCGCAGTCGGGCTTGTTTTAGCCATCGCTGCGGTTTTTCTGGTCCAAAGCTATATCTCTCGGATGGAGCAGCCCACCATTGTGGCAACGTCGACACCGGAAATGGAGACCGTCGACATTGTTGTTGCAAAGACGCCGCTTTTTTTCGGGAATAAAATCGGTCCTGAGCATTTACGCATTGTAAAATGGCCTGCAGATGCAGTGCCGCCCGGTGCGTTTCAATCCATAGACGCTGTTTTATCTGAGGAAGAAGGGCGTGTAGCACTTCGTCCTATGGAGATAAATGAGCCTATCTTGACAAGCAAAGTATCCGGTAAAGGCGGGCGCTTGTCTTTGTCTGGTTTGATTGAAGGCAATATGCGTGCAGCCACCATTCGTGTGAATGATATCGTAGGCGTTGGTGGTTTTGTTTTACCCGGTGACCGGGTTGACGTGATGATTACACGAAATATGCAAAACGCCAGTAAACGCACAATTAATGATATTATCCTACAAAATGTACGGGTTCTGGGCATTGATCAGGATGCGAATGAGGCAAAAGACCAACCAACAGTTGCGCGTTCCGTGACGTTGGAGGTCACACCGCTGCAAGCGCAGAAACTTCATCTGGCGCAGCAAGTTGGCACTTTGGGTCTGGCTCTTCGCAATCTGAGTTATAAGGATGCGGATCGCGTGCAGCGTATTGACGTTAATGACTTACGTTTCGCTCAAGCGAATTCGACACCCAAAGCGCCGGTACGTCGCCGTGTGGCACGCCCGTCGGGTGACTCCACGGTAAAAGTTTTCCGGGCTTTGGAAAGCACATCCTACAAAGTGCAAAAGGATCAAAAACCGGCGTCACCGACGCCCGCAGATAAGTCCGTGGATTCGGACGCTTTAGCCAGCAACTAAGGAAAGCTGGGCTAAGGCATAAACATATTTGGAATCTTGGTTCAAATCGGGGGATAAGACCATGGCTTCGGCACTTCGAAAAACAGGTGCACTCACTTTGGCGCTTTTATGCGCACCGCTGTTGTTCAGCGGCGAACTCAACCCAAGCTACGCGCAAGGCGTCGTGACCCAGGCCGCGGAAACATCCCGCCATGCTGGTGAACTCATGGTCCCTGTCTCCAAATCTCAGGTTTTGGAATTGGACGTAGCTTATGATCAAGCATTGGTAGGGAATGCGGAAATCGCTGATATCCTGCCATTGACTGATAAGTCTGTTTATGTTCTGGGGAAAAAGACAGGTTCGACTAGCCTGACTTTTTATGATCGTAAAAAACAATTAATTGCCGTTCTGGATCTGGTGGTGACACCGGATGTGGATGGCTTGAAGCAACGGCTTTATGAATTGATGCCGGAGGAAGAAATTTCCATCCGTCCAGCCAATGGCTCAGTTCTATTGTCCGGTGTTATGTCCAGCGCTGGGCGGCTTGATAAAGCCATTGCCATTGCAGAGACTTTTGCACCTGACCATGTGATCAATCTATTGGGCGTGGGTTCGCCACAACAGGTCATGTTGGAGGTGCGCTTTTCTGAAATTCAACGCACAACTGCAAAGCAATTAGGCTTGAACTTCGAGTTCTTCGACAATGACCTAGATTTCCAATTCTTCTCTGGCAATGTGTTCAATACGGACATTATACCTGAAGGGACATTTGGACTGGGGGCGTTATCTCTGCACCCAGGTGCGTCAACGGTCAATCTTCTATTCGATACTTTGGAAGAAAAGGGGCTGGTTAAGACGCTGGCGGAGCCAACATTGGTTGCGCGTTCAGGTGATACGGCCAGCTTCCTCGCCGGTGGTGAATTTCCAGTACCAGTCGCGCAAAGCTCACAAGTTGGCAGTAATAATATTGCTATTACCGTTCAATTCCGTGAATTTGGCGTCAGCCTGGCCTTTACACCAACGGTATTGGATGGCGGCTTAATCAGCCTGGATGTGGCGCCAGAGGTTAGCGCGATTGACCCAACAACGGCGGTCACTCTTTCCGGCTTTAGTGTACCGGGGCTGCAAACACGTCGTGCGGCGACGACGGTTGAGTTGCGTGACGGTGAATCCTTCGCGATCGCCGGCCTGTTGCAAAGCGATTTCCAAGACACGATCAACCAGTTCCCGGTATTGGGTGACATTCCCATTCTTGGGTCTTTGTTCCGCAGCACAGATTTTCTGCGCAACGAAACAGAGCTGGTCATTATTGTCACGCCACGGCTGGTGACACCGGCCCGTGCGGGAACTTTGGCTGCACCGACTGACAATTTCGTGCCGCCCAGCGACTTTGAGCTGTTTGCCCTAGGTAAGCTGAATGGATGGAAAAACCGTCAATCACCAACAGACCGTGCACGGGTGATGCTTGAAGGGCAAAGCGGTGCCGGAATTGATGGTGAATTCGGCCATGTGCTGCATTGATAGGGGGATATAGGACAATGCGTAAAACATATAAAATTCTTTTGCTAAGCGGTGCGGCACTAACGTTGCAGGGCTGCTTTGCCCACCATGAAGCTATTCACCCCGGCTATGGGAATAGCTTGCTGCAAAACAAGGCCCTGCAGGTTGCCAACCCGGCACCGACTTATGAGGGTCCGGCAACGTCTTCGGGGGCGAAAGCGGCCATCGCTATGGAACGTTACAAGACTGACAAAGTGGAGGACCTTGTAATTCTGAGGACCACCACAGTCGGTAATTCCGGAGGTGGAGGCTGAGCTATAGCTTAGCTTCGAAAGCCATATTTGGGGGAATAAGGCAGATGCATAAGAAAATTGAACATTTGGGACGGGAAGAGCGTGGTGCTATCGCACCTATGACCGCTGTCGGTCTTGTTGCGCTCTTTGGGTTGATGGCCTTAGCCATTGATGGCGCTCGCATGTTCAACCTGCATACGGAGTTGCAGGATGCCGTGGATGCGGCAGCCTTGTCCGGTGCGACGCAGCTTGATGGGGAAGACGGCGCGCGCACCCGGGCAACTCAGGCGGTCACCTCGTCTCTTGTGACTAATTTCCAGCGTTTTGCAACGGATGGCTTGGGCGGTAATGTCTCGATTTCGACGAGCAACATTAAATTTCTAGTCGATCTGACAACCCGCACAGTAGCAACAACGGATTCAGATGCAAATTTCATAGAGGTGACCGCCGACCCGCGAGATGTAACTTTTATCTTCGGTGGTATTGTCGGTAATTTCTTTGCTGAAGATATGTCAGCGCGTGCTGTCGCGGGTCTTGGTTCGGCCCTTTGCAAAGTACCTCCACTTATGATGTGTCAGATACCGTCTGTTGACCTGACGAATGCTGATGCGTTGGCTGGCTACGGCATTATCATGCGCAGCGTTGGTGGTGGTGCCGCTTGGGTTGATGGCAATTTTGGATTTCTCGCACCTGATACCGTGTCGTTGGGTGCGGATGAGCTTCGTGATGCGTTGGGGCGTATTAACCCTCAGGCGGCATGTCTTGGCGAGGTGGTGACCACTGAGCCGGGGCAAAATGATGCTGTCCGTGATGGATTTAACACACGCTTTGATATTTACAGTGGTAATTCCAAAGGCCTTGCCAGCGATCCGCAATATCGCCCCGCAAGAAACACTATTAAAGGTCTGGTGCGGACGGGGGCAAAATGCAGCTTGGGCGCTAATGGGTGGGAAGACCCTGCCAACCCCTATACGGGGGATGCTGACCCTGATGGGGCAGACACCATGGCGCTGCCACGTGACCGCTGCGCCTATCCGGATTATGTCCAAGGCGTGGGGGATCCCGCACCTTGTACACCCGTCAGTGGTGGCCGTGTGGGGAATGGCGATTGGCCGATTGGCACTTATTTTGAAACCATGCACGGTATCGTCGACTGGCGTGCGGCTTTAGGCCTGACGGCGGCGGATCCAGTTCCCTCTCGTCGTGAGGTTTATGAGTGGGAAAAAGACCAGCTTTATAACAATCCCGCCTTTGCAGGGAATTTGCCGGCGGGTGAACAAGGACTGCCTGTGTGTGCCTCACCCACTCCGGTCGCACAGGCAGATCCCGACCGTCGTTATATCTCGGCAGTGGTGATGGATTGCACGGGTGAGTCCGGCCGCTTCACGAAAGAACCCATCGCTCATATCGACCTGTTCATAACAGAACCGATGAGCAAAGACGGTAATGACCGGGTGATCTATGCAGAAATCATAGGTGAAACTTCAGACGTCAGCATCGTTGGTGAAGAAACCTTTTTTAACGTGGTGCAATTGTACGAATGATGAAGCAAGCGACATATAAGGCGCTTCGCGCCATAGGCTTTGGCAACAAAGGGGCCGCAGGTGTTGAATTTGCGATGATTGTGCCCTTTTTGCTGGTCTTGTTCGTGGGTGCATTTGAAGGCGGACGGCTGTTCTGGGATTATCATGTGCTGACAAAGGCTGTGCGGGATGGCGCGCGCTTTGCCTCCCGTTTGCCCGCTGATTGTAGTGGTCTGATCAATGCGAGTGATGTCTTATATGTTCAACAGCTCACGCGGACCGGCACCATTGATGGGTCCGGTGATCCTGTGATTGCCGGTTGGACTGACAATACGACGATCACGGTTACGGCCACCTGTTTTGATAATTCATCTGATGCCTATAGCGGGCTTTATGAGGATCAGGATCAGATCCCTCTTATCACAGTTCGGGCGGCAATCACTTTTAATTATCTGTTCGCCGGCCTGATTTTTACCGATGCAAGCACCACTTTGGGTGCCATCAATCAGCAAGTGTCGATTGGAGAATGACATGAATATGCGCTCTCCATATCAACTTTTAAAGCGGGAAGACGGCGCGGCAGCGGTGGAACTCGCCATTGTGGCCTTGTTCTTCTTCGTCATCTTCTTTGCCATCCTGGATTTTGGTCGGCTTTGGTACACATATAATGTGGCTGAAAAGGCCACGCAGGTGGGCGCCCGCTATGCAGTGGTGGCCCTTCCTGTTTACCCGACATTGCAGGATTTTGACGCCATTGATGCAGGTGTCGCTGTTGGAAATGGAGAACGCTTGGGCCCCTTGGCCTTGGGCGAGGTCACATGCACCAGCACGACCTGCACCTGCACGGAAACAGCAGGCGGTAATTGCGCTGCTTTGCCCAATGAATCAACAGACGATACCGCTTTCGAAGACATTGTTTTCCGTATGCAGATGATGATGCCGCAAATCCAGCCGGAAAATGTGACGATTACTTATCGCCACGTTGGGCTGGGCTTTGCTGGCAACCCATTTGGTCCGGATTACTCGCCCACGGTCACAGTGCGATTGACGGGCATGACTTTTGATTTTGTAACACCGACGCTCCTTGGCCTCGGTTCCGTAAACCTGCCGGCATATGCCACGACGCTAACCGGTGAAGATTATGGCTCTTGAGCCATGGAGGGTCGCAAAGTGAAAGAATGCTTAGAGTTTCCAGCTTTCAAAAGTGATGAGTTAAGCGATCACGCACGCGTTGCTGCTGTGCTGAAAAGCCAGACGGTCGGCGATGAAATCCGTCTTGTGGCGGAAAGCCTTGGCGACGTCCAATTTGAAATGTGCTTAGGCTCATTGGGGCAGCTCAACGGTGAAGTTCGCAATCTGGAGCAGGCTGATGTCTTCATCCTGGAGGTTGATGCCAATGACGAAGCTGATCTCGAATGTTTTCGCAAATTATGTGAGACCTCATTCAAAGATCACCCTGTGATTGCCACTTGCGAAGATGTCAATCTGGCGACAACCAGGGCGTTATTAAATGCGGGTGCGGTTGATGTGTTACCGCAGCCTGTCAGCCAATCTGCGCTACTGATTGCCCTTGAAAAAGCGCGCCATCATATGCCGACGCATCGCGGTGGCGGTGGTTACAATCAAAAAGGCAAAATCATTTCCTTCTTAAAAGGTGGTGGTGGGGTAGGGGCCACAGCAACGGTCGTGCAAATGGCTCATGTTCTGGCATCCCGCCATGAAGAAAAGAAGATTTGTATTATTGACTTCGACCTTCAGTCTGGTGCGACGGCGCTTTATATGGATCTGCTGCCGAAGCGCAATATGCTGGATTTAACACGTTATGAAGGGAAAATGGATGGTGCTTTGCTGCGTTCGATCATGGCCCGCCATGAAAGCGGTGTGCATGTCTTGGCAGCACCGCCGCAGATTGTACCACTTGAGACCCTGAATTCGGCTCTTGTTGAGACCATCTTATCTATCGCCAAGCAGGAATTTGATATTGTCCTTATTGACCTGCCGGGCGTTTGGAATGAATGGACGAACAGGGCGCTGCAATTAAGCGATGACATTGTTCTGATTACAGAAACGTCGATTTACAACGTTAATCAGACCAAACGTCAGCTTGCCATGTTGGATAATCAGGATTTGTCGATCAAGCCATTGCGGCTGGTCGCCAACCGCTATCGTAAGAAGCTTTTCGGGGATATCGGTCTCGACGATTATAAAAAATGCTTAGGCCGCGATTTCACGGACACCATTCCAAATGACTATGACCTGGTGTCCAAGGCTTTGAATGCGGGTCTGCCCGTATCTCAATTTAACCGTAACAGCAAATATGAGCAGGCGATTTATCACCTGGGCCAACAGTGTGCGCTCAGCGAAGCCGATGTTCATGTGGCGTAATTAGGGGGCTTTGATCATGTTTTGGCAATCCACAGAAAAAGCAGCCGAGGCTCCAAAGCCTGCTGCGAAGGATGATCTAAAAGGCGTCGAGCAGCTTCATGCTGTTGATGCGGGCGATCCGTTACACACGGATCTGAAGGTCAATCTCCATCGGCGGATTTTATCAATGATTAAATTGTCATTGATTGATCAGATGTCGCCGACTGAGCTACGCGCTCAAATCGCTGAAATCGTTAATGAGCTGCTCGCGGAGCAAAATGAGCCCCTAAATGCGACCGAGCGTGAAAGCCTGACCGACGATATCATGGATGAGTTGCTAGGCCTTGGCCCGATTGAGCCTTTGCTTAAAGACCCACGGGTATCTGATATCTTAGTCAACACGCATCGCCAAGTCTTTGTTGAACGGGAAGGTAAGCTCGATTTTACCCGTGTGGTGTTCAAAGACGACCAGCATCTGTTGCGGATTATTTCCAAAATCGTGAACCGTGTTGGCCGTCGGATTGATGAATCTCAGCCCATGGTTGATGCGCGCTTGCCTGATGGTTCTCGTGTGAATGCGATTGTGCCGCCTTTGGCTGTGGATGGACCCTTATTGTCCATCCGGAAATTCGCCAAAGTGCCCATTGATATGGATCGCTTGATCGCATTGGGCAGTGTGCCTGCAGAAATTGCCGAGGTGCTGAAAGCAGTCGTGGCTTCGAGGCGGAACGTCTTGATTTCCGGTGGGACGGGTGCTGGTAAAACCACATTGCTGAATGCTATGTCCGCCAATATTGACGGGTCTGAACGTATCATCACCATTGAAGACTCTGCAGAGCTTCAATTGCAGCAATTCCATGTTGGGCGTCTTGAAACTCGCCCGCCTAATATTGAAGGGCGTGGAGAAATTACGCAGCGCGAGTTGGTAAAAAACGCTCTGCGGATGCGGCCGGACCGGATCATCGTCGGTGAGGTGCGTGCGGGCGAAGCCTTTGACATGCTCCAGGCTATGAATACGGGCCATGAAGGCTCCATGACTACGATCCATGCCAACAGCTGTCGTGATGCCTTATCACGTTTGGAACAAATGGTCGGGATGAGCGGCATTGATATCGCACCGTCCGCTGTGCGCAGCCAGATTGCCTCAGCCATTCATGTAGTGATCCAGCTGCAGCGTTTAAGCGATGGCCGTCGTCGCTTAACCAGCTTGAGTGAAATTGTCGGCATGGAAGGCAATGTCATTACCATGCAGGATATTTTCGTCTTTAAACGCATCTCAACAGATGCGGACGGCAATATTCACGGCAAGTTCGAAGCCACTGGTATTCGTCCAAAATTCCTAGAGGAAGTAAAATCCCGTGGCATTGAGTTACCCAATCATATCTTTGATCCCAATAGGGTTTTGGAGGCAGTCTGATGAATTTCATAGAACATCCGATATTCCTATATGGCACGGTGTTCTTTGCAGCACTGCTGCTGGTAGAGGCGTTTCTCTATATCTATTCCTCAGGCAGAAGGGGCAAAGTAAGCGTCAACCGCCGTTTGCGTATGTTAAGTGAAGGGCGGGACCCACGTTCTGTCTATAACGCTTTGTGGTCAAGGCCACCTGATTGGGTGAATAATATTGGCTGGTTGGCCCCTTATTATTTCCGTCTTGAAAAGATGGTTCATGGCGCGGGCATAGCTGTAAAGCCGACCCGTATATTGATCTGGATGGCGCTGGCTACCTTATTAATCTTTTTCATTGCCACGCCGGTTTTGCTTCAACCCCAGTTAAATCTGGGTTTGGCTGCTTTACCTGCCACTACGGCAGCAGCCTTTTTGGGTGGTATCGCTTTACCCGTTCTAATCCTGCACCATTTACATCAACGTCGGTTGAACAAATTTGCCGAACAATTCCCGGTATCTTTGGATGTCATGGTTCGCGCCCTGCGCGCCGGCCATCCGGTTGCCGCTGCGGTGGAGTTGGTCACACAGGAAATGGGGGACCCTTTAGGCACTGAGTTTGGCATTATGGCTGATGAAATTACCTATGGTCTCGACTTCCGCCAGGCGCTTGATAATCTGGCTGAACGTGTCGAACTGGAAGATGTGCGTTATTTCGCGGTCTCCGTCTCCATTCAAGTGGAAACCGGAGGTAATCTGGCTGAAGTTTTGAGCCAGCTATCTCAGGTCATTCGGGCCCGCTTTACTCTGGGACGTAAAGTTAAAGCGCTATCCAGTGAAGCGCGTATTTCAGCCGTTCTACTGAGTGTGTTGCCGGTCCTAACAGTCCTGCTGATCATTACATTTCAACCGAAATTCTATCTGCGCGTTATTGATGATCCGCTATTCTGGCCGATCGCCATCGGTATTTTGGTCAATTATGTCATCGGCGTGATGGTCATCCGCCGCATGGTTCAAATCAAGGTGTGAGGCGCTTATGAGTGGTCTATTAAACATGATTTCATTCGAAGGCGGATCTATTCAATATTATGCGCTTCTCGCCTGTATCTTTGCGGCCATCATCTTTGTGACCTTGGCGCTACAAAGTTATATGGCCTCGCGTTATGCCGTGCGTCGGCGCATTGAGCATGTGGGGGTGGAGGAACAGCCGCCCGTCCAACTCCGTCTGCGCGATAAAAGTAATGCAGATGTCTGGAGCCGTTTCATCGATAAAGTTGCCAAAAGTGACCTTATGGGTGATCCGAAAAATATCAGCCTTTTACGCCAGCAAATGGTGAAGGCGGGTGTGAGAAGTCCGGCCGCGCCTTATATTTTTATCCTAACACGTACGGTTTTAGCGATTGGGTTGCCCGCGACATATCTCTATTTTTCGCCGGAACTAAGTCGCGCGGTGGATATAGCTAATGTGCTGTTTGTCGCGCTGATTTTACTGGCCTTTGGGCTTTATTCTCCAAAGCTCTGGCTGATGCAGCGTATCGCCAAGCGGGAACGGGAAATCATAAATGCGTTCCCAGATGCACTTGATTTGATGACTGTCTGTGTGGAAGCAGGTCTGGGTATTGATGCAAGCTTCAACCGTGTCGGTAAGGAGCTATGGCGCGCTCACCCATTATTATCAGAAGAATTCGCCGTTGTGGCGGTCGAGCTGCGTGCCGGTCAATCCAGGGAAGAAGCTCTGCGGCGTATGGCGGAGCGTACGGGCGTAGAGGAGCTGAGGTCCTTCGTGGCACTGCTCATCCAATCTGACAAATTAGGCGCAAGTGTTGCGCAGTCGCTCAATGTCTATTCCGCAGAAATGCGGGAAAAACGCATGATGCGGGCTGAGGAAAAGGCGCACCGTTTGCCGGTGCTTCTGACTGTACCGCTGATGTTTTTCATCCTGCCGGTGATGGTTGGTGCGGTGTTACTGCCTGGCATTATCGTGATTATCCGCAAAGTGCTGCCTGCACTTTACGGGAATATTGAGGGGTCATGACATGAAACGCTCAAAAAACCGATTGAAGTCATTTGCCTTAACAGGTGTTGCCTTTGTTGCGCTCCAAATCACCCCGGCTTTTGCTGGTGATGAGGTGCAAACCGATATCAAAGTTGTTGAACGTGGCAGCGCTTGTGAGGGGCAAGACATTAAAGCCTGCAGGGCAAAGTTGATGAAGCAGATGACCGGGCAGGATGAGGCTACGGATGACCCAGGGGCGCGGTTCTTAACCGCCGGACATTATGGCCTCGCTGCGGATTATTACCTTAAGCGTTATCAGATGGATCGTTCCGATACCAAGGCAATGAATGGTCTTGCTGTGGCCTATGATAAAATCGGGCGTTTCGATTTAAGCCGCCGCTTTTACAAGGAGGCCTTGAAAGCCAACCCAGATGACCGCGTGGCACTCAATAATTTTGGGTATTCGTTGTTGTTGCAAAATAAACCGCATGAAGCGGAGGCCCTGCTGGTTCAAGCGAATATGATGACGGATAATCTTGAGCTGGCAAGACGTGCGACCAGAGCTTTGGACCTGCGGGCTGAGCAAAAGCCCAGACCAATGCTGGTGCGGGTTAGCAGGGGCGTGCAAAGGCTAGTTCTAAGGCCTGATGCCGGGTTTATTCGTACCGCTATGAAGGCGGATGTGGATCCAAGCCTTGCCGCCCCAATTAAACGTAGCCATAGACCTTCAGTCATTCATATTGTCACGAGAAAGCCCGAGCCGCCGGTGATGATGGCTGCTGTTCGTCAGCGCAGTGCGACTGTGAAATTGGCTTCTGCGACTGTGGAAGTTTCAAATGGTGCTGGTGTACGTGGTATGGCGGCGCGGATGCGTGGATATCTCAAGACCACGGAAGTGAAGGTCAAGCATCTGACGAATGCACGGCATTTTAGCTTTATGGAGACCACTTTATTCTATGCGCCAAGTCACCGTGACGATGCGGAAGCTTTAGCAAAAACATTGCCTTTCAAAGTCAAATTTGCAGAAAGCACCAAATTGCGGACCGATTTGCGGCTGCGTTTGGGCGGTGATGCACAAGAATTTGACACACAATTGCAAAAGTCTGTTATGCTCTGACCGATCAAGAGTTTAGCTGGGGGGCAGCGCCTTGAAAAATCTTGTCTTTTTTTCCTTTATGCTCATGCTTGGTGCATGTTCATCCACGGCGACGGAAGAAGTTGCAAAGCCACCGTTTTCAACGCCTTTAGTCGATGAAGTCGACTTCTCCAATATTGAGAAGGCGCTGGAAAGCGGCAATCTCATCCTTGCTAAAAACCTGTTGGAACAAGCTGCACTTGCAAAGCAGGGCGGTGCGCAATATGAGCTGTTGCTTGCGGAATTTCATCTCGCTAATGGTTCACCGCAAATGTCCGGCGCAGAATTTACTCGGCTGTTGGATGAGGAAGGCATTCAAGCTCGTGTCTATCAGGGCCTCGGTCTCTCGCTCATTCAAACGGGTGATTTCGCAGGCGCGTCCGAAGCTCTGCTTTCAGCGACACAGGGGGATGCCCAGCTTTGGCGGGCATGGAACGCATTGGGTGTTATTTACGACCGCGAAGCTGATTATGAGAAGGCGCAGCAAGCTTATGCGCAAGCCTCCGCGATCCAACCTAATCGGCCTGAAATTATTAATAATCTCGGTTTTTCCTATTTGTTGAGCGGGGATTTAAACGCAGCCATTGACTCTTTTTCAGAAGCCCTGCGTTTGCGCAATGATTTAGGGGTTGCGCGTACGAATTTACGCCTCGCTATGGCTCTCAAGGGCGATTATGTAGCTGCTCTTGCAGGGGCAAATGCTAAGGAGCTAAGGGCGCTTTTGAATAATGCAGGCGTGGCGGCCTTATCGCGTGGGGATTTTGTAAATGCGGAAGCTTTGCTGAATCGGGCGATGGAGAAAAGCCCGTCCTTCTATGCGCTTGCAGCAAAGAACCTTGAAATGCTGCAAGCGCTGAAGGAAACGGAAAGTATTCCTGAATGAAAGGCCTAAAGCCTTTCAGCGATATCTTTAAGAACCTGGCTTAAAGCCTCATGGTCCAGTTTTTTGGCCATGGACTTTAAGCTTTGGGCCAGTTTGCGGTCTTTAGCTTTTTTCGTGAGACTTTTATCGGCCGCATTCAATGCGCTCCGTAAATCTTCTATAGCTTTGCTTGATAATCCGCCAGAGCGCTCCAGTTGGTCCACATAAGCTTTCGCCACGACGGGCTCTGCTGGCCAAGTGACAGGGAATTGCTGTTGTGGGTTGAACACTTGCCCTTGATTAGCTAATTCAGCCGCAGCAATTTCATTCGCGCTCAGATATTCGCTGGGTTTCAAGCTGAATACATCCAGGCCGCGCGCGATTTCACTGCCATAGATTTTCCCGTTATACCAATAAGTTGACCAGTATCCGCCTAAGACGCGGACCTTTTCATGAATAGGCCCACGGTCGAAATAAGCAATTTCAGTGGGATTGGATGAATCTGTAAAATCAATCACTGAAAGCCCGCCTTGATACCAGGCCTGAACAAAGATGTCGCGCCCGGGAACGGGAATGACGGAGCCATTGTGCGCTACGCAATTTTCCATTTCGGTTTGTGGTGCTGGTAATTTGAAGTGGCCTTTATATTCTAACTTGCCATCGACAATGTCATAAAATGCATCCGCTCCCCAAGATTTAGGGTCAGAAGCCCGGCAACGGGGGCGTGCACCACCACCCCATTCATCCGTAAACAACACTTTAGTGCCGTCGTTGTTGAATGTGGCGCTGTGCCAATAAGCAAATCCTTTATCAGTCACATCATCAATACGCTTTGGGTTAAGCGGGTCGGAAATGTCAAAGATGATGCCATTGCCGGAACAAGCCCCTGCCGCGATTTTGGCAGAAGGAAAAACTGTGATGTCGTGGCATTGATTGGTTTGACGGGTGGTTTGGGTGTTTTCCCCATGGTCACCCCCTTTCCAAAGACCGGCGATGCGCCCTGTTTCCTCATCGGCAAAGACGGCCGGGCTGTCAACAATGTGCGCTTTTGACGGGTCATCAACAGGAATTTCAATCACGTCAATGCGGAACAAAGCGGTGCGATCATCACCGGGAACGTCCCCGACGCAGCCTTCGAGTTCCTCTCCCTTCCGCACGGACGAGGTGCCGGAGTTATAGACGATAATTTTGTCGTCATCCTGGGATACAACGCTATGTGTATGAGACCCGCGACAGGTTTGAACCTGTCCCACTTGTCGGGGCTGTTTCAAATCGCTAATGTCAAAGATACGCAGACCGCGGAAACGTTCTGCACTCACATCTTCGGCCACACCTTGTAAGCCACAATCCACGCGCCCACGTGTTTGTTCAACAGACATGATGAGGATATCACCAACAATGGACACATCGCCTTGCCCACCAGGGCAGACGACTGAACTATAATGCTCAGGTGCGCCATTGCCGTTCAATTTATAGGCATTAAATCCATGATAGCTTCCAACGACAAGTGTATCGTCGGCAAAAGCCATATCCGTATTGGAAAAGCTTAAAAGTGGAGAGCGCTCGCTCCATTCCGTTCCTTTAGCACTCTGACCGTCATCCTTTTGTTTTTGCTTGTCGGTTTTTAGGGGCGGGAGGCCGGCAGGGTTTTGCGGGTCAAAAAATCCGTTAGGTTTGGGGAGTGATGTAACCAAGTTTAAATTTGAAATGGCGCTACCTGCGTCATGTAGTCCGGCAGATAAACCAACCCGAGGATCATTAGACAGGCTAGCAAGCAAAACATTCATCCGCTTCACTTCTGCCGTCTGGTCATTGACAATATCATTAGTGAAATCAAATAGGACCGGGTCATAGGCGGCACCTGGGTGTTTATGCAGGTTTTTGACCATTTTGACTGCGCCATTATGATGCTTAATCATCAGCTCTAGAAACATCCGGTCAAAGTCCACACCTTCGGCACTGGCCAATGCTGCCATCTGCTCGGGGGTCGCCATACCGGACATGGTATGGGATGTGTGCATCATGCCATCGGGACCTTTGACGGCCTCACCGCGCTGCTCCAGCCATTGCTCCATGAAGGCGATTTCATCTTTTTGCGATGCATCGATACGCCCCGCAACGTCCAATAGCTCCTGTCTGTTGGTACGGTTTTTAACAAGTGCTGCCATTTCCACTGCTTGAGCGTGATGCGGTATCATGTCCTGCATGAATTTCACATCATCAGGGGAATAGCTGGTATCGG
>JASFRS010000005.1:0-30540 GCA_050114795.1 Sphingomonadales bacterium | reverse complement strand
CGGCGCGCTCGCCCTTAAAAACCGCTCCGATGGTTGAGCCGGGTAAAAGACAAAGAACACTGGTGACCGCATTTAATGAGGGGCTTTTAACCAGCTTGTTAAGCCCTAAGGTTTCCATGTTCTATCTGGCTGTCTTCCCCCAATTCATTACGCAGAAAGAAGGCGCTTTTGGCGTGGCGCTTATTCTGCTTACCATCCATGCAGTGCTGAATTTGATTTGGTTTTCAGGCATGATTTTACTGCTCTCCAGGCTGACAAAAGTCGCACAAGGTGGAACCTTTCAGCGCTGGCTCAAAGTCATCACCGGTACGGTCTTTATTGGTTTTGGTGTGAAACTAGCCACTTTGACCAGAGCGGCAGCCTGAACCCAGTCTTTGCAGCTGCAAAATTGCGTTGCAGTTCTGCCTCCCCCGGGCGATAAGCAACAAATTGTTTGGGAGTTTGTTATATGGATTGGACGACGGTCTTTAGCTTTATCTTCATCGCCTCACTTCTTGTTATGTCTCCTGGTCCGAATGGCGTCCTTATCGCCAAGACCGTTCCAACATCAGGCAAAGCGGCAGGCTTTGCGAATGTGGCAGGATTTGTGGCCGCTTTTTATGTGCACGGCACTTTGTCTATCCTCGGGATTTCCGTCCTATTGGTTCAAAGCGCCCAAGCATTTTTCATCGTTAAGACATTAGGCGCCGCCTATCTTCTCTGGCTGGGCTTCAAAGCGTTGAACGATGCAAGAAAGGGCATTGCAGCCCCGCAGAAAATAGACCCGGCTAAAAACAAGAGAACCCTGTCCAAGGCTTTCTTTGAAGGTTTTCTAACAAATGCTTTGAACCCGAAAGTCTCAATGTTTTACTTGGCCGCATTTCCCCAATTCATACCTCAAGAGGGCAGTGCTATCGCCTCCTCCTTCACCCTAGTGTTCATTCATTCTTTGCTGAATCTGATTTGGTTCTCAACCTTGGTTTTGCTGTTCACACGGCTTGCAACTGTCGCCAGAGGCGGAGGGTTCCAGCGTTGGTTAAAAGCAATAACGGGAACAGTCTTTGTCGGCTTTGGGGTAAAGCTCGCAACCTTGACGCGCTGATATAGGGTGGAACATGAGAACTCCACCCAAAATATCTCAAATCGCTTATTCTAACGGCAATAGCTTTTACCGCTTAAGGCGCAAGAGAATTTGCGATTTGCATCTTGCGTTGCTGAGGCTATGGCTTGTTGTGCAGTACGTATAGACTGCACCTCATCCACTAACTTTTGGGCCTCTCTTTCCTTTTGGCTACCCTCATTGTTAAGACATTTTGCAAAGCGATCCACATGACGGCCGTAGTCCTGTAACTGCCGCTGACAATCCTGAATGCGTCGATCATCCATATTGCGGTTGGTGATGCAATGTGGCTCACGCGGTGGGCTGCCGCAGCGACCGCGATAATGCTGTGCTTGTGCATCAATCAGAGTAAGGTCGCTTATCAATGTAAAGGCAATGAGGCTTAAATAGAGGAGGGGCTTTAAAAGGGGTTTGGATCTATTGATTGCCATTTTTATTCCTTGCTTGTTGTGGGGAACGGCAATACATCCGCCGGTCTATTTCCTTGTATTTTCATATTTTCGGTTGAAATACGCAGCCGAAACCAAAGAGTGACAATTTAAGGTTGCAAATGCAAGAACAAGTCTATGAAATATAAGAACAATTACTAAAGTCGCAGCATTAGACCAGATTCGCATTTGGGTGTAATATGTCCGCATCCGTCCCATAGGGACATAGTGGGGGACAGTACCATGTCAAAGATTCTGATCTTGCTCTATTCTGTCTTATGTTACCTCATCTTTTTTGTAACTTTTCTTTATTTGATTGCCTTCGTTGAAAATTATCCGGCACTTCAAGAATTTGGTTTTTACAATACAATTGATAGCCCGGTTGTTTCACAATCTCTTGGAATGGCAATTGCGATTAACCTGGGGCTTATTGCCTTATTTGGTGTCCAGCATAGCGTGATGGCGCGTAAGGGCTTCAAGCGTTGGTGGACTAAAATTGTACCGCCGGCTGCGGAACGCTCCACCTTCGTTTTACTAACGTCGGCCATATTGATTTTGACCTTCTGGCAATGGCGACCCATCCCGGACACGGTCTGGGCCATTCAAAATGATATGTTGGCGTTGGCCATGGTCAGCTTATCGATGATTGGCTGGCTTGTCGTTTTTGTATCCACTTTCCTTCTGGGCCATTTTGAACTTTTCGGCCTGGCCCAGGGGTGGGCAAACATGCAAGGCAGAGTGATTAAAGCACCATCCATGCGTGAGCCGATGTTTTATAAATATATGAGACATCCGTTATATTTCGGGTTCCTGCTGGCGTTTTGGGCGGCACCGATTATGACATTGGGTCATCTCATATTCGCGCTTGGCTATACGGTCTATATCCTGATTGCAATCCGCTATGAGGAAAAAGACCTGACGGAGGTCTTCGGCGCCCAATATGTGGAATATAAGCGCCGGGTCTCCATGTTGATCCCTATGCCGCCAAAAGGGCATGGCTGATGCAGTAATGACGTCATCCGGCTTGCCGAAACCTTCACCATGAGTTAAGCCCTGATGAAGATTAGGAGAGCCGGATGACCATCTATTTCCATGAAGGCGACCTGCCCGCAGACGCGTTGACAGGCCCAAGCATTGCTATTGATACAGAGACAATGGGGTTAAACCCGCATCGTGATCGGTTGTGTCTAGTGCAGTTGTCGAGCGGGGATGGCAATGCGCATCTGGTGCAGTTGAAACAAGGTCAATATGACGCTCCGAATTTAAAGGCGCTGCTTACTGACCCGAATATTTTGAAAATCTTCCATTTCGCGCGTTTTGATCTGGCTGTTATCAAGCATTATCTGGGTGTTGTGACAGCGCCCGTTTACTGCACGAAAATCGCATCCAAGCTGGTGCGAACGTTTACTGACCGTCATGGGCTGAAGGATTTATCCAAGGATTTAGTTGGCGCGGATATCTCCAAACAACAGCAGTCCTCCGACTGGGGTGCGGATGAAATCAGTTCTGCACAACGTGATTATGCAGCCTCTGACGTGCTCTATCTTCATGGCATGAAAGAAGAATTGGATCGCCGTTTGGTGCGGGAAGGGCGTTTGGAATTAGCACAGGCCTGTTTTGATTTTCTGCCTGCGCGGGCAGAACTGGATTTGCTGGGCTATGATGATCCCGATATTTTTGCGCATTGATGCGCACTGAAAAGTGAAGGGATGTCACCCTATTTCTGGCGCAATTTAACATATAGTGGCATAAGAAACCAAAATTCGAATTTGCATGAAGGCAAGTGACCGCAATGGCCAGTCCATCGCATGATTATCTGGACATTTCCAACGCCCCCGCGCAGCGCTCGAACAATCGTGCAGCACCGCGGGTCGGTGGGCTTTATGACCGTTTTGTAAGTCTGATGCGGGTGACGCTGCCTGCCATTGCTTTGGCGATTACAATCCTGGTTGTTCTTTGGCCGGCACTTAACCCTTCCGAATTTAGCTTCTTGTTGGCGGTTGACAAAGTCGAGCTATCGCCTGAACGTTTGCGCATGGTGAAGCCGGAATATTACGGCACAGATTCCCAGCACCGCCCTTTCCTTATCAAGGCGGAAAGCGCCATCCAGGAAAATCAAGACGCGGAAAAAGTCTCATTGAATAAGATTGAAGCGCAAATGGTGCTGGATGGGGATATCGAAGTCGCGGCCCATGCCAATCAGGGTGTCTATTTCCCTGAAATCAGGGAATTAGGTTTGGTTGGCGATGTGATCGTCACGACCAGCAATGAATATACGGTGGAAGCTGAAGATGCAGCCATCGACCTAGAAACGCGTATGGTCAGCAGTGAAATGCCGGTTTTAGGCACTGGCCCTCATGGTCGCTTTGAAGCAAAGGGCTTTTCAGCCGATATTGAACATGAAATATTGACCTTCAGTGGTGGTGTGCGCTCTGTACTGGATCCTAAAAAGGCGTACACCAGCTCCATTACTGAGATAAACGAAAAGGCACAGCCATGAAAGCGCCCCTGATTTATATGACTGCTTTGATGTTCTTTAGCAGCGCAGCCCAGGCGCAGCAGCTTTCTGCGTTGAAAGAACATGATGTGGACCAGCTCATCGATGTCAGTGCCGAACGGGTCCAGGTTGAGGAAAGAGAAAATCTCGCTGTGTTTTCCGGTGACGTACAGGTGGTGCAAGGCAAGCTCAATCTCATCGCTAATGAGCTAAGGGTCTATTATGGGCGCACAGGTGAAAATGGCGATGGCTTGACCATCCTGCGTCTTGATGCCCAGGGCGCTGTTCGTTTGACCTCTCCGTCCGAGGTCGTGGATAGCCAATGGGGCATTTATGACGTTGAAAATGAAGTTATTACCATGGGCGGCACTGTTAAAATGGCCCGCGGTGATACAAAGCTGAATGGTGAACGCATGGTGTTAAACCTGCGCACCGGGCAATCGACATTGGATGGCGGCACCTCGACGGAGCAGAATGAGCGCGTGCGTGGCCGCTTTACCGTTCCCAAAAAATCTGAATCCGATTCAAACGGCGGTTAATGCCGTTAATTTTATAGGACTTCATGCATTCAAAGGGGGTTGCGCATAGGGATTCTGGCCCCTATGTCAATTAGACATGCATATTTTGCGCCAATTCCGGTATAACTTAGGAATTATTAAGCCCTATGGGTTTCAATAGGGTAGCTGAAGGGGTGGAAATACCTATGGCATTAAACAGTGAAAACGTCATCGACATGGATCCCCATAGCCATGTTGACGGGTCTGAAGATGTGCAGGTCGTTGAATCCGGCTTGACTGTTGCGTCGATCGCCAAGACCTATGGCAAGCGTCTGGTGCTGCGTGATGTATCTTTAAAAGTAAAGCGCGGTGAAGTGGTCGGCTTGCTGGGCCCCAATGGTGCTGGGAAAACCACCTGTTTCTACTCAATCGTCGGACTGGTCGCGCCGGACCATGGAGATATCCTGCTCGATGGTGTGAATGTCACGAAGCTGCCCATGTATCGTAGAGCCGCTATGGGTATTGGGTATCTACCGCAGGAAACATCCATTTTCCGGGGCATGACAGTTGAAGAAAATATCAGCGCAGTATTGGAAATTGTGGAGCCGGATTTGAAACGCCGGGCCCAAGCGCTTGAACAGTTGCTGGAAGAATTTTCGATTACGCATCTGCGCAACACCTCTGCTTTAGCATTATCAGGCGGGGAGAGGCGTCGCTGTGAAATTGCCCGGGCTTTGGCTGGCAATCCATCAATCATCCTGCTTGATGAGCCTTTTGCTGGTATTGACCCCATAACCATTGGCGACATTCGTGATCTCGTGGCGCATTTGAAGGACCGTGGGATCGGCGTTCTGATTACAGATCATAATGTACGGGAAACCCTGGATATCATTGATCGGGCTTATATCATTTATGACGGTCGGGTGCTGGATGAAGGCAGCCCCTCTGACGTCGTTCAAAATGAAGAGGTTCGCCGGGTCTATCTGGGGCAGGGATTTGCGAGGTAGACAGGAGAAAAATGGCTTTAGGACCGCGTCTGGATCTTAGACAAAGTCAACAGCTGGTCATGACGCCCCAGCTGCAGCAAGCCATTAAACTTCTTCAACTTAATAACATTGAGTTAACCGCATTTGTCGCGGAAGAATTGGAGCGCAACCCTCTTCTTGAAAGCGGGGAAGAGCGCGATGGTCAAGATGCGACGGATGATACGCCTGATAAAGCTGAGCCGGATAGGGAGCTTCAAGCGTCTGATACTGCATTGGAAAATGCGCAGACATCCGATGCGCCGCTGGATGCGGATTATGAGGACAGCGTTTACAATCATGACGGCCCAAGCGACAGCGCTGGCGCGCCTTCTGAAAGCGGCCTGGGTTTAAATGGCAGCGGTCGTATTGAAGGAGGTGGGGGATCTTTTAGTGGGGAAGATCAGGCCTTTGATGCGACATTAAGTGAGGCGGAAAGCCTTCAGGACCATTTGCTTGGGCAGATGGGCTGCATGTTTGATGACCCACAAGATATCATGATTGCCAGCCATTTGATCGATCTGGTTGATGACGCGGGCTATATTGCCGCTGCGGATTATGCAGATGTGCCGAAACGGCTGGGGTGTGGACCGGAAGATGCTCAGCGGGTTTTAGATCGCTTGCAAACGATGGACCCGATTGGGGTCTGCGCCCGTTCGCTATCCGAATGTTTGAAAATCCAGCAGCGGGAAAATGACCGCTTGGATCCGATGATGGAAAAATTGCTCGACCATCTGGATCTGCTCGCACGTGGGGAATTAGCGTCGCTCAAACGTGTCTGCCAGGTCAGCCAGGAAGACCTGAGCGATATGATCAAAGAGATTCAAGCCTTGAACCCAAAACCCGGCCTGTTATTTGGCGGCGAGGCTGTTCAGACGGTGGTTCCGGATATTTATGTTAAACGAAATGCCCAAGGTCTATGGCATGTTGAGTTGAACAGCGCCACGCTTCCCCGCGTCCTGGTCAGCCAACGTTATTACAGCGAGCTCAAAGCCGGAGCTAAAGATGCGAAAGCGCGGGAGTTTCTATCCGATTGTTTGGCGGATGCCAATTGGCTGGTTAAAGCACTGGATCAAAGGGCTAAGACCATCGTTCGCGTGGCGACGGAATTGGTCCGGCAGCAGGAAGCCTTTTTTGAACATGGCGTGCGGCATTTGAAGCCGCTTAATTTGCGAATTATTGCAGAAGCCATTGATATGCATGAAAGTACTGTGAGTCGGGTGACGTCCAATAAATATCTCTCCTGTAATCGCGGGGTCTTTGAATTGAAATATTTCTTTACCTCGGCCATTGCCTCATCCAGCGGGGAAGGAGATCATAGTGCAGAGGCCGTAAGAGATCGTATTCGCTCACTTATTGAAGCTGAGACATTAGATAATATCTTATCAGATGACGCTATTGTTGAAGCGCTGAAGCGAGAAGAGATTGATATTGCGCGCCGGACTGTTGCAAAATACCGGGAAGCCATGCGCATACCGTCCAGCGTTCAACGGCGGCGTGCAAAGAAAATGGCAAGTTAAAAAGAAAACCGGTCGTTAAGGCTAAGGTTTTTGGACCTTTCAAACGTCCCTTAAGGGATCGGCACATATCAAGCTTGTCGATAAACAACGGGAATAAAAAATATGGATATTCGAGTAACTGGCCGTCATGTCGATGTAAGTGACGCATTTCGCGCTCATGTGGAAGATCGCCTACAAACAGCTGTAAGTAAACTTTTCAACCGCTCCATTGCCGCCAATATCACTTTGGCCAAAGAAGGACATCTTTTCATTGCAGATTGCCAGTTACATGCGAATCAAGGGGTCAATTTACAAAGCAGCGGGCAGGCATCTGATGCTTATGCGGCGGTGGATGCTGCGGTTGATAAAGTTGAAAAACAGCTCCGCCGCTATAAAAGAAGGCTGAAAAATCATCACAATTCGCATGGTCGCGACGATCAAGTCTTGCAGAATGCGCAATCTTATGTCATCGCACCGGAGAAAGAAGATGATGAATTGGGGGAAGTGGCTGAAAGCGAAGATCAGCCCATCATCATAGCTGAGACCAGGACTCAAATTCCGGAAGTCTCTGTCGGCGATGCCGTCATGCTTATGGATTTGAACGATGTACCGGCGCTGATGTTTCGCAACAGCAAGAATAAGGAATTGAATGTGGTCTATCGTCGTTCCGATGGAAATATCGGTTGGATAGACCCCACGCCTAGCGCTGGATAGAATATCCGGTGCCGACCAGTCTGGGGGCAATAGGCTGGTCTAATAGGTGTTTATCAAACACTGGGATGACAGATGGAAATCCTTGACTTGGTCGCGCCGGACGCGGTCCTCGCACAGGTAAAGGCGAGCAGTAAAAAGCAAGCCTTACAGATATTATGCGCCAAGGCCAGTGAGCTCACCGGCCTTGAAGAACGTGATATTTTCGCAAAAGTCTTTGAACGGGAACGCTTAGGCACAACGGGTGTTGGTCAAGGTGTTGCCATTCCGCATGGTAAACTGGAAGGCCTTGATGAGATCGTTGCTGTCTTTGCGCAGCTCGCTAAACCCGTTGATTTTGATTCTATTGATAATCAACCGGTGGATTTGATGTTCCTGTTGCTGGCCCCGGATCACGCTGGCGCGGATCATTTAAAAGCACTGGCTCGGATCTCCAGACTGTTGCGTGATAAAAGCATGTGCGAAAAATTGCGCGGCGGGAAAGACAAAGATGCGATTTATGCGCTTTTGACCCAAAGCCATGCTAATGCTGCATAAAAGAAAAAGGCCAGCTTAATGCTGGCCTTCCTCATCTTCTGAACCTGTTTCTTCAAGCGGTGGCTCTTCAAGCTCCGAAGGGAAGCCCACGACGGCTTCTTCAAACAGGGACTTTTCGGCCTCTTCAAAAGCAGAAATCACATTAACCGAGGACTCCTCGTCTTTCTTGCTGAGGTTAATCACACCATCTGTACCGAAATTGGCGGGCAGAACCTCTTTGGGTGTCTCGTCGGCAGCCAATGTATCGACCGTGGGTGTGTCCCGCGTGATCTCATTTTCATCGCCACCAAAGACGATCAGTTCTTCTTCATCCGCGTCTTCAGTCGCTGCCACCATGGTGCTCGTTGCTGGTGTGATTTCGCGTACCCCATCATTGGCCTCGACAGTCATGGCAACCGGGCTGACAATTTCTGCAACGCCTTCGCGTGTCTCAACTTGCAGGGAGTCCGGGGCTGTGACTTCAGCTACGTCTTCACGGGCTTCAACTTCTACTTCTTCAACCGTCGTTTCCGCCACCATTTGTTCAGGTGCGGGTGAGGCTTTTTTTATGACATCAAGGGCCACTTGATTCATGACCGCATCATGGTCGGCTGAGGAAATGAAGTCCTGTTCGGCTGCTGGGTCTTGAGGCAGCTTTCCTTCAGCAGGCTCTGGTGGGCGAACCCAACATTCGCCGCCTTCTGCCTGCATTTGATTGCAGACGGCGACGGCTTCTTCTTTGCTGGTTAAAGGCCCTGCATTCAACCGATAGAAAAAGCCGACGGGGCCGCGATCGCTTGGCGGGTGGTCGACTTCTGAGCGGCGTGGTTCAAGACCACCAATAATATGGGCATATTTGGTGGATAAATATGTCCAACCAGGAGCAAGATGTTCAATCTTACGATAAGCTGCGATTTGTACGGCCCAGCCGGTCGGTTCCAACAGCGGCGGTACGCCGCCAAGGCCCACGGGGTCAACGTCTTCTTCGACTTGGGCAACCTGCATAGACATATCTTCAGCGCGTTGATCCGGTAATAAGCGGGCCAGTGTTGCCCGTGTTGTCTCATTCTCAACCGTCTTACCGCGGAAGGCATGACCATCGGTTGTGCGTTTGGTATTTACGGATGCTCGTAGAAGCGTTGCCATGCGTTGTTGGGCAGGCAGCGCGCGAATCATATCGATAAAAGTGATATTGGCTTGAACGGAGCGATAATCCAAATCAATGGATGCCATAGCAACGGCTTTATCAAATTCATCTGCCAAAGCATAAGCGAGTGCTAGATTCTGCCGGTGTTTGGCTTTAGAGCGGCCGTCGCGGACAGCTTCTTCGAGAATCTCTATGGATTCATCAACATTGCCATGGAGGGCGAGGGACAAGCCAAGATTGCTTAAAATATCTAAATCATCGGGTGATGTTGAACGTGCTTCACGCAACATCTGCACGGCTTCATCATGAGAACCATAGGCATCAAGCGCAATGCCAAGCGCCGCCACGGTGGAAGCTCGACGACCCTGATTTGCGACGGCGCTGCGCATGGCCTCTACAGCCCCGGTATAATCACCCAGCATTAACAACGCTTGGCCAAGCGCCTGATAGGACGCGCCATGACTGCTGTCGTTATTAACGGCTTTTTGTAGGACTTGAACGGCGTCAGCATATTGGCCGACCGCCATCAAGGTTTTGCCTAAGCCATAAAGCGGTTCCGCATCACCGCTATCTGCCCGGTGGGCGCGGCGGAAAATAGGAATGGCCGCATAATAGTCGCCGCGTTCAGCGGCTGCCCATGCAAGGTCTGTTAATGGCGCATCTGGTGCATTCACGCGTGCACTTTGAACATTTGCGTTGCTGGCACAGGCTCCCAGCGCCAGGCTTAAAGCCAAGACACTACAAAGCTGTTTGACGCGTGGCCTCATAGAGGACAAAGGCGCGAGCGCCTCCGGTGTAAATGTTGGAGCTGTTTTCATCATTTGCCTGACTCTTTATCCAGGCCCTTCGTAAAGGGCTTATTCGTCATTATCTCTGCTAAGACTGCGCCAGATGTGCGGATCTAGTTCCGCTGCCTGTTCATCCAGATAAGCGTCCAGCGCTTCTGTTAACAGACCCTGGCACGACCGCCCCTGAAGAGCTGCAAGAACACGCAGTTTTACATGACGTTCCCCGTCTAATCGCAAAGTCATTGCAATGCGCTTGTCCAGGGATTCTTCATCTGATTGCGCGGTTTCTTCAAGCCCGCCTGCCCCGTTTATCTTCGCTTCATTCTGTTTTTGAATTAACGGCTTCAGCTGGGTAATGTTTTGAGATCCCGCCGGGGACGCTCCACCCTTACGCACTAAAAGTTTGGCCGTTAATTTACCTGCCGATTTCATTGGTCGGACGCCCCTTTGTTACGCTGCTCCTGCCCCATTCGAGCGGCGACCAAAACCCGGTCGGGCCGATGTTGAGCTGCCCCCCAAAGTGACGCGATTTTGGAAAACCGTGCGCCTGAAATTCTTTTCAAGTCGATCGGCCAGATAAGCCCAAAGTTCTTCCATTTCATGGGCCGATGGCGAATCGGGATTAATTTCCATCACCGTGCGGCCATCAATCATGCTGGCGGCAAAATCTGTGCGATGGTGGATAGTGATTGGGGCTACGGTCCCGTGTTGAGACAAGGCGATTGCGGCCTCTGAGCTAATGCGCGCTCGCGGTGTTGCTGCGTTTACAACGAAAATCAGTGGCTTACCTGCGCGTTCGCAAAGCTCAACAGTTGCACCGGCGGCACGCAAATCATGAGGACTTGGCCGGGTCGGGACAACAATGAGTTCAGCTACGGAGACGACGCTTTGAATTGCCATGGTAATGGCCGGAGGAGTGTCAACAATGGCAAGTTTGAAACCTTGCGCCCGTAATTCCTCCAGATCGGAGTTTAGCCGGGCGATGGATGCTTGAGCAAAGGCGGGGGCGGGGTCTTCCCGTTCATTCCACCAGGCAGCCAGACTCCCTTGGGGGTCTGTATCTATGAGAACGACGGGTCCGGCACCCGCACGCTCTGCGGCCACTGCTATATGGCCGCTCATAGTTGTTTTGCCTGAACCACCTTTTTGTGATGCGATGGCCACAACGCGCATGGCTTATCCTCATGTCCTTGGGGGCCCCGGGTGCCGACGCATTCGCTAATGCCGTCAACAGCCCGTTCGGCCGTTACCTGTCGATTTAAGGGGATCGGGTTTAAGAAACAGTAAATTGGCAGCAGAGATCGGCTAAAATTAGGCTTAATTTGAGATTTATAAATTTGTTCGCAACTTTTACAGGTGCATTAGGGTGCTAATATTTGCATACACGCTCGGTGATTGCCTATTTGACTTGAATATGTTTAAAAGTCTGATTGGGAAGGGGGCCCTGAGCGAGATTTCCAGTCTGAGTATTCAGACTGCCTAAGTGAATGTAGCGATTGAAAACGGAATAGATACGGTGCCCACGTCCTTGAATATCAAGACTATTTCCAGATTGGCTGCACGAATAGGCTGTTGTTTGGCCTTGATGATTGCTCTTGGCATGAGCGGAATTGCTGTTCATGCTGATGTGGAAGAAGGCGTCGCTAAATATAAAGCCGGGGATTATGAAGGTGCAATTGAAGAATGGCTGATAGAAGCTGCACGCGATAATCCTTATGCATTGTTTTTTTTAGGTCAGGTCTATCGTCTGGGCCGCGGTGTGGATGTGGATTTAGGCATTGCCGAATATTATTATTCCCGCGCTGCCAATCTGAATCATGTTGCGGCACAGGGTAATCTGGGAACGCTTTATTATTTTGCAGAACCTCCATTACGTCGTGTGGAAGACGCCATTAGCTGGTGGACGGTTGCTGCACGCAATGGCGATGCGCGCTCTCAATATATGCTGTCTGTGCTGTATTTTAATGGTGATAATGTCGAGAAAAATTGGCCTGTGGCTTATGCCTGGGCAACATTGGCAGAACAAGGTGGCGTTGCTGAAGCCATTAGTGCGCGCAAGGAAATGTCTGCGCATTTAAATGCTGCGCAAAAAACCGAAGCTGACCGGATTCTAAAGGGCCTGCTCTCTCAAGCGTCGGCTCAAACGGAAGCAAAAGCAGAAACCCCTGTCCAGCTTGCCCAAACTGAACAGGCTCTACCGCCTGTTCAAAAACAAGCGGCTCCGCCGGCACCTAAGCCTGAACCCCGAACCACACCCACGACACCACCCTTAGCGCAGATTACGCCGCGGGAAGGTGGGTCCGGTGCGAGTGCAAGCATTAACTTGCCCAAGACCGAATCCGCCACCACGTCCCGCCCAACATCAGAACCAGCCCAGGTGGCTGATGTCTGGCGGGTTCAAATCGGCGCTTATCGCAGTGTCTATAATGCGAATAGTGAATGGGAAAAGCTGAAGGCACAATATGGAGACATATTGAGTCGCTATCAGTTCTTTAATTTTGAGGTGGACTTGGGCGCAAAAGGTGTGTTCCACCGCGCACAATTCGGTCCATTCTCAGACCGCAATTCAGCCCAACAAGCTTGTGATAGCTTGAAAGCTCGAAACGTCGGGTGCTTTATAGTGCGGGCACCCGGCTAAAAACCAATTTCTAGTCTAACAAAAAGCGTTTGCAGACTCAGGCAGATTTGTTGAAGCGGTTATAAAAACTGGCAATTAACCACCCGAAGATGCCTGCAATCACGCTCCATAGGACCAGTCCGATCAGGAATCCTGTCCAATCCAGGGCCCAAGCTCTGTCGCTTAAATCCATATGCATCATGTCACCTGTCATGCTCATCATCATGTCGGGCAGAACAGCTACAATGGCCGCACAAATAATCCAGAGTATTGCGCTGGTTAGGGCCAGGGCTTTCGCAAATGCCAATTCATCTATTTTCATTTTGCCATCTCCTTTTTCTCATATAGATTCTCATATGGAACCGGTGTTTAAAACCCAACTTATCAACAGGACCTGCGGTACTGTCAGCAATGGGAGGAAAAATGCAATTTTCCAGGAATGCGTGGTTTCCCGTAGAATTACGATTTCTGTATAATCTGTGGAAACGCCTGTCATAAGAAATGCAAAACCATTGCCTGGCGCGCCTGCCCTGCTGAGCAGGTCCGCTGCGATTGGTGCGCTTCCTTCGGAGCAAACTTCAATTATCGTTGCGGCTACGATGGTCAATCCAAGCCCAGCAAGGCTAGGGCCGAAATATGTTTGTAAATTCTGTGTATCCACAAAGGCTTTTACAAATGCAGCCAGGATGACGCCGAACAATATCCAGCGCAATATGGGTCGGCTGCTTTTATAACCATCAATTATCAGCGATTGCCAAAAATGCCGCCCAAATCTCGTGTTTCTTAAGCCTTCCCATGCGGCCGTTCTAAAGCGGAAATCGGAGGGTAGATTGGTTGTATTAGGATTGTCCGGAAGGGTCCCCTTTGTCACAAGATGTTCAAACAATAAACCTGTGATGATTGCTACGACGAGGGAAAGAACGATGAAAGCGATAGTCCATTTCCACCCGATCAGCCCCACCAAATTGTGTTCATGAGGTCAAAGACCGCACCGCTCAAAGAATTCATCCAGGGTAAGTCAATAAGTGTTGGGATTGAAAGCCAAGTGAAAGCGTATAACGCAATGACCGCAATTAAAGAGCACCAGAAAAACAGATCAGTGCCGCCACCATCGGATGTGTGATGATTGGATGCTTGGTCTTGCGTATGCTCGGCCACATCCTCCCCCAGGAGCGTCGCTCTGCAGTCTGGTGGTCTTTGATAGCTTAGGACCCTTGCTATTATAGTTTTTTATACCACAGCATTGATTATTTATCTAATCCACTCTCGAGGAAGCTCAAAAAAGACTCGGCGGAGTGACTCGGTGGTATTTTGCTAAGATGACAGGCAAAGATTGAGGCTTCTATGCGCTGGTCTGCGTCTTTTACGTCATGGATGGACAGATTTACAAGTTCTGGCGCCATGTCCGATACGCCTTCCAGGAGGATGCCCACGACAGGGTTGGACAGGATAAGTTGCAGGATCAGGCCAAGTACGTCGCTTTCCAAAACGATGTCCGACTCCATATGATAAAATACGGCCTTCTTTTTAATGTTTTGGTGAAGCACATAGTCCTTGGGAAGAGTTACAATTGGGTGTTCCAATAAGTCGAGCCAGCTTATTGAGTGTGCGGATGCCAATTTGTGTTGCCGGTTAACAAATGCCTTTATCTCGCTCCCGCAAATCTTGTGTGCTGTTACATCAGCACTTTGCGGCGGTCGGCTTAAAAAGCCTATGTCAATTTCGCCTTGAAGGAGCGCACGCTCTACTTCCGGTCCGCCTTTTTGAACGAATTGGATGTGAATACCGGGATATTGTTTCATAAAGGTCGCTATGGGTCGGGCCAATACCGTGCTGGCAATCATGACCGGTGCGGCAATCTTAATTTCAGCCTTGTCCAGTGTTTTTAACGCTCGCATATCGACCTTTAATCGCTCGGATTGCGATAGAAGCGCTCGCGCATGGCGGTAGAAATATCGCCCTTCATTAGTCGGTATCAGTTTGCGACCTGTACGCGCAAATAAGGAGACACCGAGTTCCGTCTCAAGGTTTTGAACAGCGACAGTTAGCGCCGGTTGGCTTATATTTACGCTCTGACTCGCCTGGCGGACGCTGCCCGCGTCAACGATCTCAGTGAAATAACGAAGCTGTTTCAGGTCCATAGGTATTGATCTATAAAATTTATCAATTCGATATTTATATATTATTTTTACTATATGTTCGAGGCCAATAATATGCGGCCCTCTTGAAACTTGTTTGGAGTTCCACCGTGTTTAAACCATTACTGCTCAGCCTTTTTCTGGCTGTACCCCTGGCCGCCGTTTCTGCGGATGAAGGCTTCAGTCCGAAGCCTGTCACATTAGACGCTCCTGAAGGCGTTTATATCGAAGAAACCCCTGCCTTTGCATTCTCCCCTGATGGCAGTGAATTTTATGTTTTCAACCGCGGTGCCCACGCTCTGCTTGTGTTTGATGGTGACGGAAATTTCCTTAGAGAAATTGGGCAAGGGCTATTTGAAGTGCCTCATGGCCTGCGCGTTGATGAGGATGGAAATATCTGGACCGCGGATACGGGTAACCACCTCGTCTTGAAATTTGCGCCCAGTGGTGAAGTTCTGATGGTATTAGGCAAGCGCGGCACGGGCAGCCCCGGCTGGTTCGACCGCGATTATAATCAGGTCTTTTTGAATAAGCCCAGTGATATTGCCTTCGACAGTGATGGGAATATCTATGTGGCTGACGGCGGTAACTTCCGTATCGTCAAATACTCTAAGACTGGCGACACCGTAGAATTTTTCGGCGAAAAAGGCAGCGAACCGGGTCAGTTCAATTTTCCACATTCCCTGATTGTTGATGAAAATGGGCGGCTGTTGGTTGCGGACCGTGAGAATAAACGCATCCAAATCTTTAATCTCGATGGAAAATATCAAGGCGAATGGAATGATATCGGCCATCCTTATGTGCTTGCACAAGGTAAGGGCGGTACGTTCTGGATGACTGATGCACGTGTTGACCAGCTTGTGAAGCTCTCGAAGGACGGCAAGGTCCTGGACCGCTTCGGCGGTCCTGGAAAAAGCCTTGGGAAATACGGCTTTCTCCATGGCGTGCTTCAGCATAAAGGCAGCGTTTATGTCAGCGATATTCTGAACTGGAAAGTCGAAGAGCTGGTGAAGAAGCGGTAAAATGTCATCTTCTCTGCGTCTCGGCATTAGTTTCATGGCAGCCTATGCTGTGTTGCAAGCTTTGATTTGGGCCATAGTCCGTGGGTTGGGTAACGAACTGTCCACGGAAACCTTATTTTTCTTCCGTAATCTCATTGGCGTAATCACTTTATCGCCAATGTTATTTAAACATGGACGAGGCTTGTTTGAGACGCAGAGATTTATGACGCATTTCTGGCGCGCCCTAGCATCGGGTGCTGGTGCGCTGACGCTTTATTATGCTGTTGAGCATGCACCTTTGGGCACCGTTGTTGCAATCACCTTTGCTGCCCCAATTTTTGCCAGCCTTGTTGCAATACTTTTCTATAAAGAGCCTGCCACAGTTGCGAAGCTGTTTGCGTTAGGCCTCGGCTTTATGGGGGCATCCTTCGTTGCGCGCCCAAGCATGGCTGGGGATTTAAGCGGTATTGTTGCAGCCTTTATTGGAGCCATAGCCACCGCTGCTGCCTTTCTTCTGGTTAAGACGCTGGCGACGACTGAAAAGGCGCCAACGGTCGTCGCCTTACCCTTTTTCATACTTCTGCCAATAAGCGCAATCATTGCGGCGTTTAACTGGACGACCCCAGAGGTTCACCATATCCTGCCGTTGCTGGGTATCGGTGTTGGCTTTAGCGCTGTGCAATATGCAATGGCAAAAGCATTTCATTATGCCGAAGCGAGTGCAGTCCTGCCGATTGACTATCTCCGCCTTATTGCAGCGTCTGCCATTGGCACATTATATTTCGGCGATGCTATCAACGCCTGGGTCTTTGCAGGCGCACTGTTAATTCTATCAGCCTCCGTCATCACTGTGAGGCAGAAACGATCAGCTTAAGCCTCAGCCATCTCAGCCATGACATCCAAAAGGATATTGGCACCGGCTTCCAGGTGATGGTCGTCGGTATGTTCTGCCGGATTGTGGCTTACCCCGTTATGGGAGGGCACGAAAATCATGGCGGTTGGGCAGATGCGTGCCATCATTTGGGCATCATGGCCTGCACCCGATGTCATGCGCTTAAAGCTGAGCTCCCGGCTTTTGGCGCTGGCTTCAATCGCGTCAGCAACGCCTGCATCAAAGGCGACAGGGTCAAATTGAACCAATCTCTTTGAAGAAATTTCAAGGCCTTCGACCTCCGCCAACTCTTCAAGAAAGCTTTCAAATATCTGCTCTGATTTATGCAGCAATTCTTTATCCGTATTGCGCAAATCAACAGTCATATGAGCATGACCGGCCACCACATTGATGACATTGGGGCCAAGGTCAATCTTACCGATTGTGCCCACTTGGGTGCCGCCCAATTCCTTCACAATCTCACGCACACGAACGGTAATCGCCGCTGCGCCATAGCCTGCATCATGACGTAAATACATGGGCGTTGTGCCAGCGTGGTTGGATTGCCCTTTAATGTTCACCTCGGTCCAGGAAATCCCCTGCAGGTTTTCAACGACGCCGATGGAAATGCCTTCCTGTTCAAGGATAGGGCCTTGCTCAATATGAAGTTCAACGAATTTATGCGGCGTAATTGTCCCGCATCGCATGTCCCCGGCATAGCCGATACGCGCAAGTTCCTCTTTCAAACTCACACCATCGCGGTCAGTTGCTGACAGCGCTTCTTCAACGCTTAAGCCGCCTGCGTGAACCAGGGAGCCCATCATATCCGGCTGAAAGCGCGCTCCTTCCTCATTGGTGAAAATACCAACGATGATGGGGCGTTCGGTGGTGATGCAATTGTCATTCAAGGTTTCAACCACTTCCAACCCTGCCAACACGCCATAGCAGCCATCCAAGGCACCGCCACTGCGCACCGTATCGATGTGTGAGCCTGTCATAATCGGCGCGATATCCTGCCGTCCGGCGCGAGTTCCGAAAATATTGCCGATTTCATCAATGCTGATTTCAAGGCCTGCTGCCTTCATCCAGCCAACCACGAGATCACGCCCGTCACGATCTGCGTCCGTAGCAGCCAGGCGGGAATTCCCACCTTTTTCATCCGCGCCTACTTGCGCAAGTTTCTGGATATTGCCTAAAAGCCGTGCCGGGTTAATCGACAGTCTCATTATCTTGACCTTGATAGCTGATGGAGGGTGTTAGAGATGAGGGCTACACACCGATCAGGTGGAGCCCCCAGGTTCAATAAACTCCGAGGCGAAACCAAATCCGGGAGGTAATTGGTGGAGCCTCAAAAAAACAATAATGTCCGAGGCGGAACCAAATCTGGGAGGATTTGGTGGAGCCGAGGGGAATCGAACCCCTGACCTCTACAATGCCATTGTAGCGCTCTCCCAACTGAGCTACGGCCCCAAAGCGATGCGGAAACTAATCAAGGCTTCCGCAAAGCGCAAGTGATTTTATTCGTCGTCGTCATCCAATTTTGTGTCAACGACATCAGACAAATCAGCGTCGTCATCATCAAGGCTGACATCCGCGACATCATCGTCATCGACGTCGATATCATCATCGTCATCCAATTCGATGTCGTCGTCATCGTCTTTTTTCTTCTTCTCAGGCTTTGCCTCATCAGCAGGCATAGGCTGTTTAGATTTCAAAATCGGTTCTGGAACAAAACTATGACCACAGCTTACACAAACTGCTGGTTCTTTTTCCAAATCATAAAAGCGTGTGCCGCATTTCGGGCAGGTTTGTTTTGTGCCCCATTCCGGTTTAGCCACGTCGCTCTCCTTCGCTCATGTCTTGAGCAGCTTATCAGTAAGAGTGGCGTCACTTGCCATGCACTCCACAACTTGTCAAAAGTTTTATGTGCTCGGACGTCCTCTTATGCTAAAGGGCGCGCCAAGAAGACACGCTTTACCTAATGGGGACCTTTAAAATATGTCATCCGCACCGGTTCAACCCTTAAGCGCTCGTAAGAGCAAAGCCTTGAAGGGCACTATCCAGGTTCCTGGCGACAAATCCATGTCTCACCGGGCCTTGATGTTTGGCCTTGTGTCTTTGGGTGAAACGCAGATTGAAGGGCTTTTGGAAGGTGATGATGTTCTGTGCACGGCACGCGCTGTTGAGGCGCTTGGCGCACAAGTCATTCACCACGGCCCCGGTAAATGGAGCGTTCATGGTGTGGGTCTGGGCGCATTAAAAGAACCCCAATCCGCGCTTGATATGGGCAATTCCGGCACTGCCGCACGTCTTTTAATGGGCCTCCTTGCTTCTCATGATTTAACGGCGACATTTATTGGCGACGAGTCGCTGTCATCGCGTCCCATGGGCCGGGTGACAAATCCGCTGGAACAAATGGGTGCTAGTTTCCAAAGCCGTGAAGGCGGACGCCTGCCGCTTACCATGAAAGGCGCACAGCATCCGTTGCCCATTCGTTATGAGCTGCCCGTAGCTTCTGCCCAAGTGAAATCGGCAGTATTATTGGCTGGATTGAATACGCCTGGCGAAACCACTGTCATCGAACCCTGGCCAACCCGGGACCATAGTGAGCGAATGATGCGCGCCTTTGGTGCTGAACTGCATATTGAAGATGCGAAGGGTGGCAAAGGTCGTGTGATCACAGTTGTTGGGCAAAGAGAGCTTTATGCGACTGATGTTCAAGTGGCGGGCGACCCATCCTCTGCCGCTTTCCTGGTTGTTGCAGCGCTGATTACACCCGGTTCTGAAATCTGTGTGCAAAATATAGGTATGAATCCGACCCGTACCGGCTTGTTTGAAGTTTTAAAAGCTATGGGCGGCGATATCGAATTCGTCAATGAACGCGAAGTCGCCGGTGAGCCGGTGGCGGATATCATCGCGCGCTCAAGCCAGTTAAAAGGCATAGAGGTATCGGCGGATATCGCCCCGCGCATGATTGACGAGTATCCGATCCTTGCCATTGCTGCCGCCAATGCCGAAGGCACGACTTTGATGCAAGGCGTTGAAGAACTGCGTGTGAAGGAAACAGACCGAATCGGTGCCACAGCCCGTGGGCTGGAAGCCAATGGCGTTGTCGTTCATGAAACGGCGGATAGCTTAAGTGTTGAAGGCTGCGGTCAGGGCGGCGTGCCCGGTGGTGGCTCTGTCACCAGCCATTTCGACCATCGCATTGCTATGAGCTTTGCTGTCTTAGGCGGCGCAGCGCAAAAGCCCGTCCGCATTGATGACGGACGGGCGATTGCAACGTCTTTCCCCAATTTCCTCGACTTGATGCGCGGGCTTGGGGCTGATTTGAGCTAGGCTACGGCCTGTTCTTTAAATTCAGCCAAAGTCACCAGATGACCGCCGGGGGCTTTCACGGTGATTTCTATCGCCCCGTAAAAAGTCTCCCGCCGTGGCATGACCAATTCATAGCTGGCCACTTGGGCGGCGGCCTTATCGAGATTCTCGACTTCGATAAACAGGACTGATGGCGCATTGCGAATCGCATCGGCGATTTGCGGCACATCGTCCTCAATACTGGCGTAGCTTTGAGCCATGACTTCGACCCCGTCTTTATCCAAAATGGCAAAGCCGAGATTTTCCCCATGGGGCACTTCAACTGTTTTGCTGAATCCTAAAGCCTCAAAAAAACCGATCAGTGGCTCGATACGTTCAGCACATAAAACAGGCGTTGATTTTTTAACCATGAGCACCTCCTCCTTCGCATTCAGCGCCACTGCAAGCATAAGGACATTCTGCAGGGCTTGTTATGCACAATTTGAGCATTTATAAGCGCAATTTATGAACAAAGCGCAGAAATCATTCACCATCGCCATCGATGGTCCGGCCGCTTCGGGTAAAGGAACCCTTGCGCGGAATTTAAGCTCTCATCTTGGTCTGCGTCACTTAGATAGCGGCTCACTCTATCGCGCAGTGGCGCTAAGCCTTTTAAATTCAAGGATAAGTCTGGATGACGAAAGTGCTGCCGTTAAGGCGGCAGAGCATCTTGATGAGGCGCTTCTAGGCACGCCGGAGCTTCGCCTTGAACATGTGGGTCGTGCCGCATCGCAAGTCGCGAAATATCCAGGCGTGCGAAAAGCGCTTCTGGATTTTCAAAGACGCTTTGCAAAAACGCCGCCCGGCGCTGTCATCGATGGTCGAGATATCGGGACCATCGTGTGTCCCGATGCGGATGTGAAAATCTTTCTAACAGCGAGTCCCAAGGTGCGCGCTGAACGTCGCGCACTGGAATTGGAAGGCCGTGGCGAAAGCGTTGACCGAGCCAAATTAATCGCTGAAATCAAAGAGCGCGACCGCCAGGATGAGGAGCGTGAAGTGGCCCCTCTAAAGCCTGCACAAGACGCGGTCTTGCTAGATGCCTCGAACTTAGATATAGAAGCCGCGCTTGCTGCTGCTTTGAAGATTGTAAATTCGAAGTAAGCAATTGGTGCGCTGAACCGCAAGCAAGGAAACTGGTTGCAGGACATCCACCGGAAGACAGGGTCTTCTGGAGGCGTCCTTTTATATGTGTTTGTGGCGACCCCTCACCCTTGTTCTAGCGCGTAAAGGAAAGACCGTCGGAGAAAACCGACTGGCCAGAATAAACTGATTTTGAATGGAGCTATAATGGTACAAGCAGTTGAAACACCGACCCGTGACGATTTCGCCGCGCTTTTGGAAGAAAGCTTAGGTGGCGAAGCCGGTTTTGAAGGTCGTGTAGTAAAAGGCACAGTGGTCGCCGTTGAAAATGACCAGGTGCTTGTTGATATCGGCTTAAAAGCCGAAGGCCGCATTGCAGCCAAAGAATTTACCCGCCATGGCGAACCCGGTGTCCCTGAAGTGGGCGGCGAGGTTGACGTCTTTGTTGAGCGTATTGAAAACGCCATGGGCGAAGCCATTCTGTCCCGCGACAAAGCCCGTCGTGAGGAAGCATGGGATAAACTCGAAGCCTCTTATGGTGAGGGTGGCCGTGTTGAAGGCGTCATCTTCGGCCGTGTCAAAGGTGGCTTCACCGTTGATTTGTCCGGCGCCATTGCCTTCTTGCCTGGCAGCCAGGTTGATGTTCGCCCTGTGCGCGACGTTACCCCGCTGATGGGCATTGCTCAGCCGTTCCAAATTCTGAAAATGGACCGTCTGCGTGGCAATATCGTTGTATCCCGCCGGGCCGTTCTCGAAGAAACCCGCGCTGAACAACGTTCAGGCCTGCTGGAAGACCTGGCCGAAGGTCAAAGCGTCAAAGGTGTTGTCAAAAACATCACCGATTATGGTGCCTTCGTGGATCTGGGTGGTATCGACGGTCTGTTGCACGTCACCGACATGTCTTGGAGCCGGGTGGGTCATCCGTCCGAAATCCTTAACATCGGCGATACAATCGACGTTCAAATCATCCGTATCAATCGCGACACGCAACGCATCAGCCTCGGCATGAAGCAATTGCAAGCGGACCCATGGGAAGGTGTCGAAGCCAAATACCCATTGGGTGGCCGTTTCTCAGGCCGCGTGACCAACATCACCGACTATGGTGCCTTTGTTGAGCTGGAATCCGGCGTCGAAGGCCTGGTCCACGTATCCGAAATGTCCTGGACCAAGAAAAACGTTCATCCTGGCAAAATCGTTTCCACCAGCCAGGAAGTCGATGTGCAGGTTCTCGAAGTCGATCCAGAGAAGCGCCGTATTTCTCTTGGCCTGAAACAAGTTCAAGCCAATCCTTGGGAAGCCTTTGCTGAGAAATACACACAAGGCACCGTCATCGAAGGCGAAATCAAGAACACCACCGAATTCGGTCTGTTCATCGGCCTCGAAGGCGATGTGGACGGCATGGTTCACTTGTCCGATCTTTCCTGGGAGAAATCTGGCGAGGATGCCTTGAAAGACTTCCATAAAGGTGAAGTTGTTAAAGCTGTTGTTCTCGACGTTGATGTTGAGAAAGAGCGTATCTCTCTCGGCATCAAACAATTGGCTGAAGCCCCGCTCAATGCCATCGAAGGCAAGAAAAAAGGCGACACAGTCACTTGCACGGTTACGGAAGTTGCCGACAATGGCCTTCATGTTCAAGTCGGCGAAGACGGTCCTAAAGGCTTCATCCGCCGTGCGGATCTGGCCCGCGACCGTGGCGAGCAACGCCCGGAACGTTTTGCCGAAGGCGAGAAACTGGATGCAATGATCACCAATATCGATCGCTCCGGCCAGAAACTCAGCCTGTCCATCAAAGCGCTTGAAATGGCTGAAGAGAAAGCCGCTGTGGCGCAATATGGTTCCAGTGATTCCGGTGCAAGCCTGGGTGATATTCTGGGTGCCGCGCTGCAAAAAGCTGAAAAAGGCGACGAATAATTGCGTGTTGAGCCTGATGCGAATCAGGCAAGCACCGAAACAAATACAAAGACCTCATGGTTCGCCATGGGGTCTTTTTCTTGCTAAAAACACTATAATAAGTGCGAAAAACTGAGAAAACCGAGGGTTTTAAGCCTCCAAACCCTGGCAAGACTTGACGCTGGACCTCAAGCTTTGGCACCGTCTATTTGAGAGAGAGCGTATGTATAGCGTTTTGGGGGAAATTGGGGGACGCGAGGGGAAATCGTCCAGATGATTAAATCAGAACTCGTAGCAAAATTAGTTGAGGCCAATCCGCATCTGTATCAACGCGATGTGGAGCGGATCGTTTCATCCATCTTTGAAGAAATCACAGCCGCACTTGCCCGTGGGGACCGGGTTGAACTACGTGGCTTTGGCGCCTTCTCCACAAAGGAACGTCCGGGGCGGATTGGGCGCAATCCGCGTACTGGTGAATCTGTTCGTGTGGAACGTAAATGGGTGCCGTTCTTTAAAACCGGTAAGGAATTAAGAGAGCGCCTTAACGATAAATAATGCGGCTCGTGTAAAAACCCTTGGACAGATCTGCTTGTGGGGGGCAAAACAGGCTAATGCCTGAAAGGTCGTCGGGCAACCACAGGTGGGAGCAAAGCGCGTGCGCTTTATTTTCATGATCTTATATGGGGCCCTTGGCCTGATTTTTATCTGGCTGGCTGTGGCTAATCGTGGTCCGGCCACAATCAGTCTTGCGCCTTTAGACTATGCAATTGATTTACCCCTCTTTTTCGTCATGGTTATCGGGCTGTTTCTCGGCGTTATCGCCCTTGGGCCGCGCAATGCCTGGCAAAGATGGCGCTTAAGGCGCGACTTAAAAAAAGCCGAGATGCAGACTTCAAAGCTGACAAAAGAGTTGGAACTTGTCACGGCTGAGCGTGACCAGTTGAAAGCTCAGGTCCGCCCGGATGACCAGAAGATTGAAGCAGCTCAAGCCCCGCTGATTGAACAACAAGCTGAAACCAAAGAAAATTAAGCTGCCCCACCATGCAAAAAACCCAGTTTCAAAACCCTATATTTGTTGCCCTTGATACACCCGATGTGGAAAAGGCACTCGCGCTTGGCGAAAGCCTGAAGGGCAAAGTCGGTGGCTTGAAATTGGGCCTCGAGTTTTTCATGGCTGGTGGGCCGGAGGCCGTGAAGCAATTAAGCACTTTGGATTTGCCCATTTTCCTCGATTTGAAACTCCACGATATTCCAAATACGGTGGCAGGGGCCTTACGGTCTCTGGCCCCATTGGCACCAGCCTTCATCACGCTTCATACCCAAGGCGGTGCGGCCATGATGGAAGCGGCGGCCAGGACTGTCGAACAAGAAGCTGAGAGACTTGGTACAGGTCGACCGCTGCTATTAGGCGTGACCATCTTAACCAGCCTTGATAGCGATGATTTGAAAGCGCAGGGCGGTGATGGCGATGTATCCGCCCAGGTTGAGCGACTTGCGACATTGGCGCAAAGCTCAAAGATTGACGGCATTGTCTGTTCTCCTTTTGAAGTTGCAGCCATGCGCAAAACATTGGGTGAAGACACATATCTTATCGTTCCTGGTATTCGCCCTGCAGGGGCCGACATAGGTGATCAGAAGCGCGTGATGACCCCATCGGAAGCCCTGGATGCCGGTGCGGATATTCTGGTCATTGGTCGCCCTATCACTCAAGCCGATGACCCGGCAGAAGCGGCGGCCTCAATCGCAGCCGAAATGGTTTAATGATGGGCGCACAGGTTAAAATCTGTGGCTTAAGCACGAAAGAAGCCATTGAGACAGCCATAGCCAATGGTGCGGCCTATTTAGGCTTCGTATTTTTCGACCGCTCCCCGCGCAATATAACGCTGGATAAGGCACGTGAATTGGTTTTGATGGTTGAAGGCCGAGCTAAAACCGTCGCTGTGGTCGTCAATGCCGATGATACGCTATTAAACGGTATTAAAGATGCGGGCTTTGATATGGTTCAGCTTCATGGTTCTGAAAGCCCTGCGCGCATTGAAGAGATTAAGGCCCGCCTTGACCTTCCCCTTATAAAAGCCGTTGCCGTTTCAAGCCGAGAAGAGGTTTTGGCGCAAAAAGATGCATTTGCGGGCGCCGACATGTTGCTGTTTGATGCGAAACCGCCTAAATCAGGCGCAGCCCTGCCGGGAGGCAATGGACTGAGCTTTGACTGGCGCATTTTGGACGGCGTCGAATTTTCCAAGCCATGGGCTTTATCCGGTGGTTTGACCGTGGAAAATATTCAAACCGCCCTGGCGCTGACAAAAGCGCCGATGGTCGATGTCTCCTCCGGCGTGGAAAGTACACCTGGTGTGAAAGATATGAGCAAAATCGCAGACTTTTTAAATGCTGCAAAAGAAAGTGAGTAAGACGCGTGGAACAGCCCAATAGTTATCGCATGGGTCCCGATAAAGATGGCCACTTTGGTCAGTTCGGCGGACGTTATGTGGCTGAGACCCTGATGCCACTGATTTTGGAATTGGAGCAAGCTTATGAAGCCTCCAAAACCGACCCGGCGTTCCAGGCGGAGTTCAACGACCTGCTCACTAATTATGTAGGCCGCCCGTCCCCATTGTATTTTGCGGAAAAGCTGACCGAGCATCTGGGCGGCGCGAAAATCTATTTCAAGCGCGATGAGCTGAACCACACAGGCGCGCATAAAATTAATAACACCGTCGGCCAGATTTTGCTGGCGAAGCGCATGGGCAAGAAACGCATCATTGCGGAAACGGGCGCCGGGCAACATGGCGTCGCGACCGCCACTGTGGCTGCACGCTTTGGCCTGCCTTGCGTGATTTATATGGGTGCGCGGGACATGGAGCGGCAAAAGCCCAATGTTTTCCGCATTCGTTTGCTTGGCGCAGAGGTGGTCCCTGTGACATCTGGGTCCGCCACACTGAAAGACGCGATGAATGAAGCCCTGCGGGACTGGGTGACCAATGTGGATGATACTTTCTACATTATTGGATCAGCCGCTGGTCCGCATCCTTATCCCGCCATGGTTCGCGACTTTCAAAGCGTGATTGGAACAGAAGCGCGTGCGCAAATACTGGAAGCGGAAGGGCGTCTGCCTTCAAGCTTGATTGCCTGTGTCGGCGGCGGTTCCAACGCCATTGGCCTGTTCCATCCATTCCTTGATGATAAAGATGTGGAAATTATCGCCGTAGAAGCTGCCGGTAAAGGTATTGAAACTGGCGCACATGCAGCCAGTATTGCAGGCGGTACGCCGGGCGTTCTACACGGCAATAAGACATTCCTACTACAAGATGAGGACGGGCAAATTACCGAAGCGCATAGTATTTCCGCCGGCCTTGATTATCCGGGGATTGGCCCTGAACACGCCTGGCTACATGATATTGGCCGGGTAAATTATGTATCCGCTGGGGATAAGGAAGCGCTGAACGCTTTCCAACTCCTGGCCAAGGTCGAAGGTATTCTCCCAGCCCTTGAGCCCTCTCATGCTTTAGCACAGGTGATTAAAATGGCACCTGAACGGCCTAAAGACGATATCCTGCTAATGAATCTATGCGGGCGCGGGGATAAAGATATATTCACCGTGGCTGATGCCCTGGGTGCGGAGATTGGATGATGTCACAAATTCAATCTTCTGGGCGTGTTGAGCGCCGTTTTGCTGCGTTAAAAGAAGAAGGTCGTGCAGGTCTGGTGACTTTTGTGACTGCCGGTGACCCGGATTTGGAGACATCTAAATCCATATTGATGGGCTTAGCCGACGCAGGGGCGGATATCATCGAATTGGGCATGCCTTTTTCTGATCCCATGGCCGATGGCCCTGCTATTCAAGCCGCAGGCCAACGCGCTTTAGCCAATGGGCAGAATATGAAACGCACGCTTGAAATGGTGCGCGAATTCAGAACCCAAGATGAAGATACACCCATTATTCTCATGGGCTATTTCAATCCCATTCATGCTTATGGCGTGGATAGCTTTTTGGATGACGCAAGCGATGCTGGCGTTGATGGCCTCATCATCGTTGATATCGCGCCTGAAGAAGATGAAGAACTGGCCATTCCAGCGCGCAATAAAGGCATTCATTTCATCCGTTTGGCAACGCCCACGACCGATGATAAACGCATGCCTCAGGTCTTAAAAAATACCAGCGGCTTTTTATATTATGTGTCTGTCACAGGGGTAACCGGTGGAGCAACGGCAAGTGCGACAGCACTGGACGTCGCCATGGCGCATTTGCGCAAACATACAGATTTGCCTGTGGCCGTGGGCTTTGGCATTAAAACCCCGGAACAGGCGGCAGATGTGGCGAAGCTTGCGGATGCGGCGGTTGTCGGTTCGGCTCTGGTTGAGCTGGTTCGCGCCAATTTGGGCACGGATAAAATTGTGGATGCGGTCCTAAGCCATGTATCAGCATTGGCGCAGGGCGTGCGTGGTGCTAGAGTAGCGCGATAGAGAGGTTTTATGAACTGGTTCAGTAAACTCCGTCCAAAACTACAATTTTGGACTAAGCGTGATACCCCCGATAATCTCTGGCACAAATGTCGGGGCTGTGGGCAGTTGATTTTCCACCGCGAATTCGCAAAAAACCTCTATGTCTGCGATAATTGCGGTCATCATGAGCGTATCGGCCCCGTTGACCGTTTTGAAATGCTCTTTGATGACAGCGCCTATACGACCATTCCTCTGCCCATTGCGCAGGATGATCCGCTGAAATTCAAAGACCAGAAGAAATATGCAGACCGTTTGAAAGCCGCGCGCTCAAAAACCGGCTCACAAGAGGCCTTTGGTATTGGTGTGGGCAAGCTGGACGGTCTTGAAACCGTTATCGGTGTTCAGGATTTCTCCTTCATGGCCGGGTCTATGGGTGTGGGCGTAGGTGCCGCATTCATCCGCGCTTGTGAAGAGGCTTTGTCGCGCAAATGCCCGCTGGTCATGTTTACCGCAGCCGGTGGCGCGCGCATGCAGGAAGGGATTTTGTCCCTGATGCAGATGCCTTCAACCACTGTGGCCGTGAATAAATTACGCCGGGCGAAACTGCCTTATATCGTTGTGCTGACTGACCCGACGACGGGTGGCGTGACAGCCTCTTATGCGATGCTGGGTGATGTTCAAATTGCAGAACCGGACGCGCTGATTGGCTTTGCCGGGCCACGGGTGATTGAAAATACGATCCGTGAGAAACTCCCTGACGGGTTCCAGCGCTCTGAATATCTGCTGGAACATGGCATGGTTGACCAGGTGGTTGAGCGGAAGGATTTGCGCCAGTCGCTGATTCAAATTCTCTCCCTTCTCACCAACACCAAAGGTGGTGTATTGCAGACGGGACGGAAGGCCTTAAGCGCCCCGCGGGATTGATGTCAGACGTTGATAAGGCGCTTAAGCGCTTAAGCCAGCTTCATCCAAAGAAAATCGACTTATCACTTGGTCGCATGCGGCGGGTATTAAAAGCGCTTGGCCATCCTGAGCGCAAATTGCCGCCCGTTTTTCATGTGGCGGGCACAAATGGTAAAGGCTCAACTGTCGCTTTTTTGCGCGCAATGCTGGAAGCAGCGGGGAAAAGCGTTCACGTTTACACCTCTCCCCATCTTGTGCGTTTTAACGAGCGCATCAGGCTGAATGGCAAGCTGGTTGGTGATGAGGAATTGGTCTCGCTGCTGGATGAAGTAGAAAAGGCCGCTGCCGATGGGCCACTCACCTTTTTTGAAGCAACAACGGCCGCTGCCTTTCTTGGCTTTTCAAAACACCCGGCAGATGCCTTAATTTTGGAAGTGGGCCTGGGCGGGCGGCTTGATGCCACCAATGTGGTGGATAACCCTGTCTCGACATTGATTACACCCATTAGCCTCGACCATCAGGAATTTCTTGGAAATAATCTGGGCCAGATTGCGCGGGAAAAGGCGGGCATTGCCCGTGAGAATGTCCCGCTCATCATAGGAGCACAGCCCAAAGACATTGAGAAGACCTTATCGCTTCAGGCCAAGACCGCTGGTGCGTTTCTCATCAAGTCGGGGACGCATTGGTCCATCGCCTATAAGAAAAACGCCGATGGCGATATCACCGGGGTTCAATATAAAGATGCACGTGGCACCCTGGATCTGCCGAAGCCAAGGCTTTTAGGCGACCATCAGTGGGAGAATGCGGCTTTAGCGATTGCGGCCCTTCGCCATCAGAAAGCCATTGAGGTGCCTGACTCAGCCTTAAAGGCCGGCATGGGCTGGGCCAAATGGCCCGCACGTATGCAAAAGCTTCCAGCGGATTTTCCACTTTATCTGGATGGTGGACATAACCCGGCAGGCGCGAAAATGGCAGCCAAGGCCATGCAACAGATGAAGCCGCAAATCTGGGCGCCGGTCCTTATCCTTGGCATGTTAAAAAACAAGGACGTGGCAGGCTATCTCAAAGCTTTCAAGTTGAGTTTCAGCCCGCGGGTCATTGCTGTACCTATAGCAGGAGAGACCTGCCACGACCCGCAAGATATTGTGAAGGCCGCTGAGCATCTGGGCTTGAAAGCCAGCGCAGCTTCAGGGTTTGAAGAGGCCCTTGGCAGGGTAACAAAAGACAATCATGTGCTGATTGCCGGGTCGCTTTACCTCGCCGGGCAGGTTCTCAAACACTTTGAAATTGAGCCTGATTAACGCTCCATCTTCACGGATAAAATGACGGACGTTTCCGTATATTGAACCCCCGGCGTTGCGCCAATCTGGTCAATAACGTCGTCCAATTCCTCAGTCGTTTCCGTGCGCAAGATGGCGATTAAATCATGGCTGCCGGAAATGGCATAAAGCCCACGCACCTGAGAAATTTTTTCCAGACGGCCTGTCACCGTCTTGGTCTGCTTGGGGTCAATATCAATAAGGATATGGGCGGCGATGCGCCGCCGCGCCAAAGCCTCATTTATGCGGATTGTATAGCCTGAAATAATGCCTGATTTCTCAAGCTTATCCATACGTTCTTTGACAGTGGCGCGGGCCAGGCCCAGTTCGCGGGCGATGGTGGAAACAGCGATGCGGGCATCGCTTTCCAACATATCCAAAATGCGACGGTCAACCTGGTCCAGGTCCGCAATATTCATTAGCTGTCATCTCCAAAGCGGATGCCTTGAGCAAGAGGCAGCTCAGATGAATAATTCACCGTAGACGTCATGCGGCGCATATAAGCCTTCCAGGCGTCAGAGCCGGATTCACGCCCACCACCGGTTTCTTTCTCACCACCAAAGGCCCCGCCGATTTCAGCGCCGGATGTCCCAATATTCACATTGGCAATACCGCAGTCGGAGCCGGAGGCTGAGGTAAAGCGTTCCGCTTCTCGCACGTTCAAGGTGAAGACGGCGGAAGACAAGCCTTGCGGCACAGCATTTTGCATGTCGAGCG
>JASFRS010000004.1:0-31489 GCA_050114795.1 Sphingomonadales bacterium | reverse complement strand
GATGGGGAGTTGGTGGTTGGCGGTCATCCCGTAACGGATTTAGTGCGGGAATATGGCACACCTTTGTTCCTGTATGAAAAGGCCTTTTTGGATAAGCGAGTAGGGGAGCTGAGGGCAGCCCTGCCTGAGCGTATCTCCATACATTATGCGATAAAAGCGAATCCGCTGCCAGAACTGGTTCGACATATGGGTGGTCTCGTTGATGGTTTGGATGTGGCCTCAGCGGGTGAGTTGGATATCGCGCTTAAAACGGGGAAACCTGCGCGTGATATTAGCTTTGCTGGGCCGGGAAAAACCGATGATGAACTACAAGCTGCATTGCGGGCCGGCTGTTTAGTGGTTTTAGAATCCTTGAATGAGGCACGGAGGTTGGCTGCTTTAGCGCAGGAGAAGGGGCTAAGGCCGCCTGTCGCATTAAGGATTAACCCGAATTTTGAATTGAAAACCGCTGGCATGCGGATGTCAGGTGGGGCTAAACCCTTTGGCGTCGATGCTGAGATAGCTGCGGATGTTTTGAAATCCATTGGGGATTTGCCTTTGGATTTTCAGGGTCTCCACGTTTTTACCGGGTCACAAAATCTAAAATTGGAAGCATTGATAGAAGCTTATCATAATATTTTTGAGCTGACCCAGAAGTTGAAACCGTATCTGCCTGGGCCATTACGTTGGTTAAACATAGGTGGGGGGCTGGGTGTTCCGTATTTTCCCGGCGATACTCATTTGGATGTTGTGGCACTGGGTGACGCCCTACGCGAAATTGTGGAAAGTCTGGGCGATGACTTCAAAGATGCTGAAGTAATCATGGAGTTAGGGCGGTATCTTGTCGCAGAGGCTGGAGTCTATCTCTGCAAGGTTGTTGATAAAAAGGTCTCGCGGGGGGAGACCTTTCTCATTACCGATGGAGGTCTGCATCATCAGTTGGCGGTTTCTGGAAATTTTGGTCAGGTCTTAAGGAAAAATTATCCAGTCGCAGTTGCAAATAGGTTGAATGGAGCAAAGAGCGAAACAGTCAATATTGTTGGGTGTTTATGCACGCCGCTTGACCGGCTGGGAGATCAAATGGATTTGCCAGAATCTGAGGTTGGAGACCTGATTGCTATATTTTTGGCAGGGGCTTATGGGGCCAGTGCTAGCCCACAGGCGTTTTTGGGGCACCTCCCAGTAAGAGAAATTCTTGTTTAATATACAACAAATGGTGGCAATCTTGACCTCTTAAAAGGTTTTGAATGGCGTTAACCATGTTTTTAAAGAAATAATATTAAGCTGTATTTGCATATGTTTTGTAATTTAGTCTTTGCGTTGGACAAATTCTCTTTCCAAGCTTAATCTTAGGCTGGAGATTTAGTCTAGCGATCGCCATAAAGTTTTGGCGTAGTGGCTGCTGCTGGGGTGCAGCAATTTGACAAGCGACGTCACTGGATAAAAGGGGACGAGCAGTGAGGCAAAATTTGATGACCTTTAAAAAATTCTTCTTAGCAATTATTGCGCTTGGCCTGCTTTCGGCCTGTGACACAACGGATGGTACGCAATTGCCTTCTGCGCAATTTGTCGCACCTGATGAAGGACCTGGGCCGAATTATATCATTGGCCCTCTCGATGGCTTGCAGATATTTGTCTGGCGTAATCCAGAACTTTCAACAAATGTAACAGTACGTCCGGACGGGCGGATTTCAGTACCTTTGATTGAAGATTTGGCGGCGACCGGCAACACGCCGACACAATTAGCCCGTTCAATTGAAGAACAGTTGAAGGTTTATATTCAAAATCCAATTGTGACGGTGATCGTGTCAGGCTTCCAAGGACCGTTCGCACAGCAGGTTCGCGTTGTTGGCGAAGCAGCGGAACCGCAGTCTATTCCTTATAGAGCGAATATGACATTATTGGATGTTATGATTGCTGTTGGTGGGGTAACAGAATTCGCATCCGGTAATCGCGCGCGGCTTGTTCGCTTTAATACGAGCAATGGCCAGCAAAGCGAATATCGTGTGCGCCTAGATAGCTTACTTAAAGATGGTGATATCTCAGCCAATGTTCGCATTGAGCCGGGTGATGTGATCATCATTCCGGAAAGCTTCTTTTAAGATTTGAAGAAAGCCGTGGTGGAAAAGTACTGGTTGCTTTTCCACCACATTCGAATTCAGGGATTGCGGGCATTGGTGAAATACCAATGAAAATAAGAGCTTCCAGTCGGAATTCAAAATTTGATTGATTTGGCGGTTGGTTGAAGTAACGGCAGTCAAATGAATTTGCGGCGAAATAATCTTTTGTGAAGAAGCTGGTAATAACATTGATGTAATCTTTTGATGTTTAGTTGAAGACTTGGGTAGCAAAAGAGATGGGCAGGGTAAGAATCGATTTTTAGATCGGTCGACTTGACCACGTCGGAGTGGACAAAATGGACGCCTTATTAGTTCAGATTAAAACCATCATTTACGGCATATGGCGCAAGAAATGGTATGCCATAGCAGCCGCTTGGTTTGTATGTGCGGCGGGTTGGTTGCTCGTCAGTCGCATTCCCGACAGCTATGAAGCGTCTGCGCGTGTCTATGTTGACACCAACTCTGTATTGCCGGCTTTGATCCAAGGCCCAATTGGCCCGAATGTATATGGCCAGGTTGATGCTATGCGGCGTACCTTGGTCAGTCGACCGAATATGGAAAAGGTTATTCGCCGGGTTGATCTGCATTTGACTGTCGATGATGAGATTGGGATGGATAATCTCATTCTTGAATTGCAGAAAAATATCAACATCCGCAGCCAAGGGCCGGATTTGTTCGAAATCTCTTTCCTGACAAATGATAAAAATCTGTCTGATCGCGAGCGTGCGGAAATGGCAAGGCGCGTCGTTGAAAATCTTGTATCCATTTTCTTTGAAGCTAATATTTTTGGCGCTCAAAATGACTTGAGAGAAGCGCGTCGATTTCTGGATGAACAGATTGCGGATTATGAGCGACAGTTAGATGAAGCGGAACGCCGCCGTGTGGCGTTTGAACAGCAAAACGTCGGTTGGCTGCCTGGTGAAAACAATTATATCAGCCAATTGAAAGCAGCAAAAACCGCTCTTTATGAGACTGATGACAAACTCCAGGAATATAGCCTGGTTCGGAAAGAACTAGAACGTCAGCTTTCAGGTGGAGCTTCTTCCTCAAAGGGTGTTGGCGCTTCCGCTCTTGCGAGTGGCCCGCTTGCAGCACGGATAACTTCAGTTCAACAGCAAATTGATGCCTTGCGTCTAAGAGGTTTTACTGATCAGCATCCTGATGTGGTTGCAGCTCAGGCGCAACTCGACATGCTGTTGGCGGACCAAGAGGAAATGGCAAATGATCCTGATTCAGGTCTTGGGAACCCAATTTTTGATGAAATTCGCATTAAACTAGTTGATGTAGAAACACAAATTGCCAGCTTGCAGGGCCGCCGCGTAAAGCTTGAGCGCCAAATCGCCGATTTGGAAGGTAAGGCGAAAATCATTCCCGAAGTTGAAGGGGAGATGTCAAAGCTCAATCGAGATTATCAAATTCTCAAACGTAAGTATGAACAACTGATCACGAGCCGTGAGGATGCCCGCTTGGCTCAAGACGTGGATGCACGCACAGATAAAGTCAATTTCCGTATCATTGATCCACCGGAATTGCCGCGGGTGCCGGTTGCACCAAACCGTGTCCGCTTGCTGACGATTATCATGGTCATGGGCGTTTTGACGGGCATCGGCATTGCCTTTGTGGTGTCTCAATTGCGAACGACTTATTTAACTATGGATGGACTGCGCTCGGCATTTCCCGTGCCCGTTTTAGGCGCTGTTTCTGCAATTCCATCCCAACAAAAGAAAAATCGGCTGAAATTGGAGGCAGCATGTTTCATCGTGGTCCTCATGGCCTTGTTCATTACATATGGTCTTGTAATGGCATTTGAAATTATCCAGCCGGCCGGGGAGCTTATCTAAGTGGCTGAACTGCATAGCATGTCTTGATGTAAAAAGGGTTTCGGCATGGATTTTATTGAACGAGCAGCAAAGAAGATTGAAGGCAAGGAGAAGTCGTCTCTTCTTGAGCGCGCTGTTGACAAGATGGTGGGTCAGCCAGAGGCCAAAGGCAAAGTAGCTGAGGCAAAAGCGGAACCATCAAAAACTGAGCCTACAAAGTCTGCGTCTCAACGGAAAAGTCGACAGGGAACCATTGACCTCGTGTCGCTGAAAGAAAGGGGTTTCATCGTCCCCGATGCACCGCCTAATATCACGGCCGAAGAGTTTCGATTAATCAAGCGAAGCTTGCTGGTGCGTGCTGCTGAACGTCATCACGGCGGTCCAAAAAACAGCAATATGATCCTTGTGACCAGTTCTCAACCAGGCGAAGGTAAGACTTTTTGTTCGATCAATCTTGCTTTGTCCATTGCCAGTGAGCAGGACTATACTGTTCTTTTGGTTGATGCGGATTTTGCTAAACCGGAAGTCCTGTCCACTTTGGGTTTGGAGGGTGGCAAGGGACTTGTGGATGTTATTGCTGATCGAAACCTGGACTTGTCCGACTGTCTTATTCGAACAAATGTTCCAAATCTTGCCGTTTTGCCTGCCGGCCGCCAACATCATTTGACAACAGAATTGCTGGCCAGTGACCGGATGGAAGAGATTGTGGATGAAATTGCCCAGCGCTATCCGGATAGGATCATTATTTTTGATTCACCACCAGCCTTGGCCAGCAGTGCGGCATCCGTTTTGGCTATGCATATGGGGCAAACGGTTTTTGTTGTAGAGTCAGAACGAACCAGTGAAACTCAAGTGCGGGAGAGTTTGTCTCTGCTCGCTGCTTGTCCTAATGTGAATATGCTATTGAATAAAACGCAGGTGAATTTTGCTGAGCATAAATTCGGTACTTATTACGCTTATGAAGGCCGCGAATAACGGCAACAGATAATAGAAACTTATCGGGGACTTGAAACGATAAAGGGGTGAGGGGTTGTGACAGCAAGGAATTATAAGAGGCTTATTCTGTCGTTCAGTGCCCTGCCTTTGGGTTTTGGCATTGCATCAATAGTACGCGCTGAAGTCGTGATTGAGCCCAAAGTCCAGTTGGAAGCCATCTATACGGATAATGTGGAACTAACAGGCAGCAACGAGCAAAGCGACGTGATCCTTCGGGGTTCGCCAGGCTTGTTCATCGGTATTGATCGTGAGCGGACACGAGGGAATATCGATTATAATCTCTCAGGCTTTTTCTCGACGCATGATACGTCACGCAGTGAAATCCGCCATCGCCTCAACGGATTTGTTGAAGGCGATGTTGTGAGAGATTTATTCTCCATTCGTGTAAACGGTTCCATCGGTCAACAATTTGCGGATATTAGTGGCCCTATTTCAGCAAATTCAGGAAACTTTACAACTAATCGTCGTACAGTTCAGGGCTATTCGGTTACACCAAGGCTTTATCATGAATTCGGTAGTTTTGGACGCGGAGAGCTTTCCTACACATTTGGTTATTCCAATTTTGAAAATGATAGTAGCAATAACTCTACCGCTTTGTTTGATTCCAAACGGCATCGCGGGTCTGCATCCTTTAGCAGTGGTTCACGTTTCACGCGACTGAGCTGGACGCTGGATGGTTTTTATGATCGCGTTAGGCGGGGCAATGGCAGTGAATTTGAAGCTATTGAAGGCAGCTTGGACTTAGGCTATGCGCTTGGCCGAAAAATCAAGTTGGTCGGCAATGTAGGCTATGAAGATTTCCAGGATGACACTTTAGGTCGCGACGAAGAGGGTCTTATCTGGAATGCTGGTGTAAGAGTTACACCCAGCCGTCGAAGCGAATTTGAATTCCGTGCGGGTGAGCGTTTTGGTGACGTGGTGTTTTCGGGAAAAGCGCTGTATCGCTTTGATGAAAGGCACACAATTTCCGGCAATTACTCCGAAGATATTCAGGTGTTCGGCCGTGGTAATATTGACCGGATCAGCCTGATTGATGCTATTTTGCGGGGTATTCCCGTTGATGAAAATGGTGTGCCTATTACAGTGGGTGCACCTGGATTTGAATTAACCAATTTGGCTTTTAGACAGAAACGTGCGTCATTGTCGGTTGCACGTTCTTCTCGTTTGTTTAGCACAACGGTTACAGGGTTTTGGGAACGCCGCCGTTTTGATGGCGAACCTGACGCACGCATTTCTTATGGTGGAACAGTCAATCTTGGCTACACGATTGATGCCAGCCAAACTGCAAATGTAAGCGTCACTTATAGAAATTCGGACCTGACCAATGGCCTTACTAATGAATTTCTCAGCTTTTCGACGAATTATGATGTTAAGCTGACCGAAGTTCTGACCGGATCGTTGAGATATATTCACTCACGCCGGATTGGGGCCAGTGGTGTAGACCTTAGTGAAAATGCTGCGATCATTACGATTGGCGCAACATTTTAGAGCGATAGATGTACGCGGATTATTTTAAATTAACAGGTCGGCCATTTCAGCTTACGCCGGATCCGCGATTTTATTTTGAATCCCGGACCCATCGGAAGGCGATGGCCTATTTGACCTATGGCATCAGCCAGGGCGAGGGGTTTATTATAATCACCGGGGATATTGGCGCTGGCAAAACCACATTAGTTGGCCATGTGCTTGATACTTTGGATCAGACGAAATTCGTTTGCGCGAGTGTCGTTACGACGCAGGTTGATGCGGATAACACACTCCGCATGGTGGCTCAGGCTTTTGGGATTAAGGCGGAGGGCTTAGATAAGGCCACATTGTTAGGCCGTATGGAGAATTTTCTGCGTCGGGAATATGAGAATGGACACCGGGTCATTCTTATTGTCGATGAGGCGCAAAATCTTCCCATAGGCGCGCTTGAAGAGCTGCGCATGTTGTCAAACTTTCAGGAGGGTGAGCGAGCTCTGCTCCAGACTTTCCTGTTAGGTCAACCTGAGTTCCGGCAAAAGCTTGCCCATTCAGAACAGCTTGAACAGTTGCGCCAAAGGGTTATCGCGACCCACCACCTTGAACCTATGGGGGTTGAAGAGGTTGGCGAATATATTAAACATCGTATGCGGCTTGTGGATTGGCAGGGTGATCCCGAATTCACAGATGAATCATTTAAACGTATTCACTTTTATTCCGGTGGCGTTCCGCGGCGATTGAATACTTTATGCGCCAGATTGTTGCTCTATGCCGCGCTTGAAGAACTGCATGTCATTGATGATGCGGTTGTGGAAGAAGTGATTGCAGATCTACAAATGGACAATACGCCGATGACAGGGCCAAAGGCGCAATTGGCACCTGAGGAAAGTGAGAGCCATTTGGGGTCCATGCCTAGTGCTGAAAAACAAGCTAATGGAAAAAGTGGACACAAACATAGCGACAGCTCTATCGAAATGAAAGAGCTTGCTGAACGTCTCGATGAAATTGAACGCAAAATGGAAAACCACAACGAAGCTTTAAAAAAGACTCTGGGCATTTTGACGGACTGGATGGAAGCAGAGGCGGATGGCAAAGGCGGTTGAGCTTTTATCTCCCAATTGCCATGAAAATGGCAGTATCCTCAATGCTATGTCAGTTGATGTTGAGGAATTTTTCCAAGTCGGCGCTTTTGAAAATTGTATAGCAAAAACAGACTGGGGCGGCTTCGAAAGCCGTGTTGTTGAGGCAACGAATGAAATCCTCGATTTATTTGCGAAACATGACGCTAAATCTACTTTCTTCTGCTTAGGCTGGGTGGCTGAGCGGCAACCAAAACTGATCAGGCGCATTGTATCTGAAGGGCATGAACTGGCTAGCCACGGCTATGATCATGCACGGGTTTTCACTTTAAGCGAAGAGGCATTCCGTGAGGATGTGAGGAAAACCCAGGCAATTTTGGAAGATATTTCCGGTGTTGAGATCAAAGGCTATCGTGCACCGAGTTTTTCAATCGATCATCGCACACCTTGGGCACATGGGGTATTAGCTGATCTAGGGTATCGTTATTCCTCAAGCGTTTATCCCGTCAAACACGATCATTATGGTATGCCGGATGCACCGAGATTTGCTTATAAATTGGAGGGGTGTGATCTCATCGAGGTGCCGATGACAACTGTTGATTTATTTGGGAAACATGTGCCGTCCTCTGGCGGTGGATATTTCAGGTTGTTTCCATATGGCCTGTCGCGGACTTTGTTACGCCGGGTAAATAATCAAGATAAGGCGTCTGCGATATTCTATATGCATCCCTGGGAGATAGATCCGGAGCAGCCACGTCAAAGTCAGGCGCCGTTGCTGGCGCGTTTTCGTCATTATGTCAATTTATCAAAAACAAAAGCTAAACTTGAACGGTTGTTGCAGGATTTTTGCTGGGACCGCATGGATAAGATTTACCTCGAAGATTAACCTGGGGCCAGGAGGCGGCGTTGGACGTAAAGACCTTAAAATCTTCGGAAGGATCGCGATGGGACGCCTATGTGCGCAGGCATGAAGATGGAACTCCTTTTCATTTAACTGCCTGGTCTCAAGCCGTGGAAACAGGCTTTAAGCAAAAAGCGTATTTACTTTATGCAGAAGAAGGCGGTGAAATCATTGGTGTTTTGCCTCTTATTCACGTCAGCAGCTTGTTTTTTAAACCCAAATTAGTCTCCTGCGGTTTTTCTGTTTACGGTGGCCCGCTTGCGAATAATGCTGAGGTTCATGAAGCGCTGGACCAGGCAGCAATAAAGCTCGCTGAAGATCTAAATGTATCAGCCTTAGAATACCGCTCGCAAAAGATTTCAAGACCTGGCTGGGCCCATAAATCTGAAACATATGTGACCTTTAAAAGGGCCATTGATCCTAATCCTGACGTTAATATGAAGGCTATACCACGGAAGCAGCGGGCCATGGTGCGTAAGGCTGTTGGATTTGGTTTGGAAGCCCGGATACAGGCCGATGGTCAGGATCATTATGAACTTTATTCGACAAGCCTTCGCAACCTAGGTACACCAGCTTTTCCAAAACGATTTTTTGATACGCTGTTAAAGAACTTCGGCCCGGACTGCGATATTCTCACGGTTTTCCATGAGGGGAAGGCGCTTTCCAGTGTTTTATCCTTTTATTTTAACGGCCAGGTGCTGCCTTATTATGGTGGGGGGACGACGGATGCACGTCGCTACGCCGCCAATGACTTCATGTATTGGTCGTTGATGGAACATGCGCGGCAGAAAGGGTGCAATTTATTCGACTTCGGGCGGTCGAAAGTGGGAACAGGTGCATTTGCTTTTAAGAAGAACTGGGGCTTTGAGCCGCAGCCTCTTCATTATGAATACTATCTGCGCGGCGATGCTGTGATGCCGGATGTGAATCCGTTGAATCCGAAGTATCGTTTGATGGTGGCAACCTGGAAGAAATTGCCTTTGTTCGCAGCCAATATCATCGGGCCGCATCTCAGCAGGGGGCTGGATTGATGGCGAATATTCTCTTCCTTGCGCATCGTATTCCTTATCCTCCGAATAAAGGGGATAAAATTCGCTCCTGGAATATTTTCCGTCACCTCGCGAAAAGCCATCGCATTTATTTGGGTTGCTTTATTGATGATGTAGAGGACTTTGCGCATCAGGATTTTTTATCAGCTCAATGCGCAGAAGCTTTATTCGTACCCATCAACCGCCGCCTTGCGAGCTTGAAGAGCCTGATATCTCTCGTTCGCGGCGGGTCACTTTCTCTGCGCTTCTATGAGAACAAGGCTATGAAGCAATGGGTTGAGACACTGTTGGAGCGGGAACACATAGATGCCATTTATGTGTTTTCATCAACAATGGCTCAATTCGCCTTTGTAGACAATCGGGATGCAACGCCGGTCATTATGGATTTTGTTGATGTGGATTCCCAGAAATGGGCCCAATATGCACATTCAAAACCCTGGCCCTTAAGCTGGTTATATGCGCATGAGGCGCGCATGTTGCTTGAAGCTGAGCGGCAAATTGCTGAACGATCTGATGAAAATCTCTTTGTGTCCAAGGAGGAGGCATCGCTTTTCAAGTCTCTTTTACCGAAAGCTCGCCATGTAGAGGCTATGCCAAATGGTGTGGATTTGGAGGCTTTTGACCGTGAGACGCATGAGGCTGCTGACTTAGGGCCCGGCCATCATCTCGTTTTTACAGGGGCGATGGATTATTGGGCCAATGTGGATGCGGTTCGATGGTTTGTCGAGAAATGCTGGGCAGAATTGAAGTCTCGCTGGCCGGATTTAACATTCCACATTGTGGGGTCAAATCCAAGTGCAGCCGTGCGTGCGCTTGCAAAAACCAAAGATATTTTCGTGACTGGGCGAGTGGAAAAAGTTCAACCCTATTTGAAAGCGGCTCAGGTCATTATTGCGCCGTTGCAAATTGCGAGGGGCGTACAGAATAAAGTTCTTGAGGCCCTGGCCATGTCCTGTCCTGTCGTCGCGACGGAAGAGGCAGCCGAAGGATTGGGGCTGGAAACCGGTAAATATTTACTTGTAGCGGATGGTAAAACAGCATTTGTTGAGGCAGTCCATGAATTGTTGAGCGAACCGGAAAAAGCTGAGAGCATGGCTGTCCGTGCTACAGAAAAGGTTTGGGCTGAATTCGGCTGGGATGGTCGATTAGCTTTATTAGATGAGTTGTTAGCAACTGAGAAAGCAGACTATGATAAAGTCGCAACAACCATTGAATGAGGGGGTTCTAATGGAGGAAGGCCAAACAAAGGGCTGGCGATACTATGGTCTGATTTGGGTGTTGGCTGTGGCAGTCACCACCTTTGTTATGCGCGATGCCATTTTCGTCATGGCCCATACTTGGTGGGTTTCAGCAACATTTAATCATGTCTTGTTGATTTTACCGGTCTTCTTTTGGCTTATCTGGCAGAGAAAAACGGCTTTAGTTCAGATTGCTCCCCAACCTTTTGCCTGGGGCTTATTGGCTCTAGTGGCGGCTACGGGAATATGGTTTGCGGGTTTTGTCGCAGATGTCATGGTCGTGCAGCAGTTTGGTTTTATATTCACTTTGCAGGCTGTTACCTTAACCATTCTGGGCAGGGCGATATTTCATGCTCTGCTTTTTCCCATGCTCTACATGATCTTTCTTATCCCCTTTGGTGAGGGCTTAATACCGCCATTGCAAGACTTGACTGCTGCGGCGATCGTTAAGGGTCTGCGATTGGTGAATGTGCCCGTATATGTAGATGGGACATTGTTGCTCACGCCAAGTGGTCAATTCACCGTCGCAGAAGCCTGTTCTGGTGTTCGTTATCTTATTTCTACGATAGCTTTGGGGGCCTTGTTTGCAAATATCGCCTTTAAGAGTTGGAAGCGGCGCCTCGCCATTATGGTGGTTTCTGCAATCATGCCGATTGCCGCCAATGCCATCCGCGCATTTGGTATCGTCTATATCGCTTATTTGACGGATAATGCCTATGCGGCAGGCGTTGATCATATCATCTATGGATGGGTCTTTTTTGCAGTGGTAACGCTTGCCCTTTTGTTGATTGGAATGAGCTTTTCTGACCGCCCAGTTGATGACCCTGCGGTTGATCTAGGGAAAATTCTTGGACGTTATAAAGCATCGCTCAATAAGTCTGGTGCGGTTTCAATTGCGGCCATTGCCATTGCCATCCTTGGGGTAACAGCGCTTTATGCCCAATATATTCAAAGCCGCAGCCCAGATAAGGAATTAACAGCTTTTGCAGATATTACGCCGCCTGCCGGATGGACAGATATGGATGTTGAAAATGTCGGCTGGTTTCCGGTCTATTTAAATGCTGATGTGGAGCAAATGGATCATTTTGGAAAGGGCTCCCGTCTCATCAGTCTCTATCGCGTGCGCTATAATACGCAGGACGATAAGCGGGAGTTGATACGCTACGGCAACACCATCATCGCGCCTGATACTCATTGGACAAAGACGGGGGCGACGCGCCATAAGGTGCAATGGGGCGATCAGGAGATTGAAGTTGCTGTCACGCAATTAAATGCCGCCAATGGTGTGATCCGCGATGTGTGGCAGGTTTTTTGGGTGAATGACAATGTGGTGGCCAGTGACTTGGAAGGTAAGTTGCAAAGCGTGTTTGCGCGCTTATTCGCTGGGGAATTGGCTGTTGGGTCAGTCGTGATTTCAGCGCCCCGCTTAGGCGCTGCAACATCAACGGATGAGGTTATGCGGAACTTCATCGCAAAATTGCCAAATGTTGATGTTTTATTGAATACGCCGCCAACAGTTTTAGCGGAACAAGGCGAGTAAAACATATGTGTGGCATAACCGGCATATTTGACCGCCAGAATAGATCAGGGGTGAGTACAGCACTGATCCAACGCATGACCACGCGCCTAAGTCGCCGCGGCCCTGATGGTGAGGGGGTGTATGTCAACCCGCCCATTGCTTTGGGGCACCGTCGCCTTTCAATCATCGATTTAGTCGGTGGGGCGCAGCCAATGGCATCGCTTTGCGGCAACCATATCCTTACGTTCAATGGTGAGATTTATAATTTCCAGGACCTAAAAGTCGAATTGGAAGCCCTTGGTGCGCAATTTAAGACACATAGCGACAGCGAAGTGCTTTTACAGGGCTATAATTACTGGGGCGTGGATTGTGTGAAGCGTTTCCGGGGCATGTTTGCGTTTGCGATATGGGATGTGAAGCGCCGTTGTTTGGTTTTAGCTCGTGATCGTTTTGGGAAGAAGCCTCTTCATTATGCTGAGTTGCCCAATGGCTTATTTCTCTTTGCATCAGAAATTAAATCTATTTTGACGCATGAGGCTGTGTCTCGTGCTTACCGTGATGATGCTGTTGAGGATTATTTTGCACTTGGCTATGTGCCTGATCCAAAAACGATCTTCAAAGATATTCATAAATTGCCGGCCGCGCATGTCATGGAGGTGTTTGAAGGCCGTAAGCCGGCTATTTCATTCCCCTATTGGGATGTGGATTTTGAAAGTGATGCCAGCAGCTCACTACCTGAGCTCGAAGAGGAATTGATCAGTACATTGAAAGAGGCGGTGCGGCTTCGGATGATTGCTGATGTGCCTTTGGGAGCGTTTTTATCAGGCGGCGTGGATTCAAGTACCATTGTCGCTTTGATGTCTGAGCTGTCCGACGAACCGGTCAAAACCTGCTCGATCAGCTTTGATGAAACAAGCCTTGATGAAAGTGAATATGCGGAAAAAATAGCTGCGCGCTTTGGCACGGATCATTTTACAAAAGAAGTTGCCGTTAACGACTTTGCGCTTCTCGACGAATTAGCCGATGTATTTGACGAACCATTTGCTGACGCTTCCGCTTTGCCAACCTATCGCGTAAGCGAGTTAGCGAGGTCAAAAGTAACTGTGGCGCTTTCAGGCGATGGTGGGGATGAGATTTTGGTAGGTTACCGCCGCCAACGTATGCATATGGGGGAGGAGCACTTTCGTGATCTGCTGCCTCTTGCTTTACGCAAACCCTTTTTTGGGGCGCTTGGCCGTTTGTATCCGAAGCTGGATTGGGCTCCCCGTGGTTTTCGTGCAAAATCGACATTTCAATCGCTGGCCCTGGGTAGTGCTGATGCCTATTTTAATTCAGTATCCATCTCAACGCCGGGGGAGCGTGCAATATTGTTCTCCAAGGGCTTTCAAAAGACATTAGCAGGCTATTCTGCGGCTCAGCTTTTTCAAAATATAGCGACTTCAGCGCCTAGTGATGACGCCTTGTCCTTCATTCAATATCTGGACATCAAGACTAATTTGGTTGGCGATATTCTGACAAAGACCGACCGGGCTAGTATGGCGCATGGCCTGGAGGTGCGTGCGCCATTTCTGGACCATGTTTTTGTTGAATGGGCTGCGCGCTTGCCTATGCGTATGAAGCTCCAAGGCGGGCAGGGGAAATATATTCTGAAAAAGGCGATGGAGGCGCAACTGCCTCAAGATGTACTCTATAGGCCGAAAATGGGTTTTGTAACGCCCATATCTCAATGGTTCAGAGGGCCGCTTAGAGCGCGGATCATGAATGTTTTGAAAAGCCCTGTCTTGCTGGATAGCGGGTATTTTGATCCAGAGCATCTAGAAAAATTGGGCAAAGAGCATATTAGTGGTAATCGCGATCACGGCAGGTTGCTTTGGTCATTATTTATCTTCGATGCTTGTATGAAGACTCACTTAGGGGCAAGGGAAAGTCACGCCGCATGAAAAAGATAATCTCTACCTTCTTATGGGTTTTCATGGTCTTTAGCCATTCGGCGAATGCACATTCCAAGTTGCCGGATGTTGTTGAGCAGATCAAACCATCTATCGTTGGTATCGCGGCCTATAACGTTCTACGGCAACCACAGGCTGAGGTTCTTGGGACGGGTTTTGTCGTCGGCGATGGTCATCATATTGCAACGAATTATCATGTGGTTCGCCCCTTTGTAAAAGGGACCGACGGTGTCAAATTGGTTGTTCTAATTGGTGTGGGGTCGTCTCCGGAAGTTCGTGACGCGACGATGGTGGAGCTTGATCAGGACCATGATTTGGCTCTTTTGAAGATTGGGGGCCGCGCGCTTAATGCTTTGAACCTGCGCCAGGATAGAATACCCGTTAGGGAAGGAATGGGAATCGCAATTACAGGGTTTCCACTTGGCCCGACCTTGGGACTTTATCCTGCTACTCATAAGGGGATTGTGTCTGCAGTCACACCAAATGTTATTCCGCAGCCAAATGCACGCCAATTGGATGCGGTGATGGTGAGACGTGCAAGGTTCAACGTCTATCAACTTGATATCGTTGCTTATCCTGGAAACAGCGGAAGTCCTGTTTTCAGGGCAGAAGACGGTGAAGTCTTTGCTATTGTAAACAGCGCCTATATTAAAGATACGAAAGAACACAGCATTTCCCATCCAAGTGGGATTACTTATGCAATTCCGATAAAGTTCGTTTCGCAACTGTTGCGCCGCGCGAAGGTGAATTATTGAAAGGACCGCTTTTAAAGCTGTCCTGATGCGTTATCAGATCGCTCATCCGTTTTTTGATCGGGCCCGGAAGCAGGTGCAATATTGTTTAATGTCCTGGCATCTTCTTCAGCAGCAATGGTTGTCGGAGCATCGCTTAATAATGCATCTCCATCCAAGCTGCGCATGATGCCGTAGACTGAAACAATAGCAGCGACCCATCCGACCGCAGCGCCGACAACGACAATCAACAGTGATCTACGCGGAGACCAACGGCCTGAGCTTTCTGACTTCATGGTGAGGTTTTTCATGTTACCACCACTCTGTTACTCGGGGTCCAAGTAAATGAAACAACAACATGGTTAATGAATGGTAAATAAAGACCTGCATAACATGCAAATCTATTATTTATACTTTAATCAGTTGTTTGTTTTTCTTTCTTGTTCCACCAAATCCATTATCATTCAAATCCAGTCATTGAACGCAAAGCCGTAATTTGGCTTGGGCTCATATAGCTAACCATGCAAGGGGTGGGCCAAATTGTCGCAGTTCATGTAATATCAATGACTTACCGCACTGCAATATCGTGGGGAGTTGAAAAATTAACTATTGTATGTAAAGCAAACCGACAGTTATTGTACTTACAATCATGGGTTCAAAGCTGCTAAATTGAAAATTTAACGCGTGAATAAGATTGTAAATACAGATTAAGCTGCTTCTGTATCTAATGCATAGCCGGCTGAGCGAACTGTTCGAATCAACTCGGTTTCGCCGCCTGCGTTCAAAGCTTTGCGAAGCCGCCTGATATGAACGTCCACAGTCCGTAATTCGACATAGACATCGTGGCCCCAAACGGCATCTAAAAGTTGTTCACGCGTGAAAACGCGGCCAGGGTGTTCAAGGAAATGACGGAGCAATCTAAATTCTGTCGGGCCAAGTTTTACAGGCCGTTCACCGCGCAAAACTTTGTGAGCACGTGTATCAAGCGAGATATCCGCATAATTTAGATTAGCGCCGGTAAGCATTGGACGTGTGCGGCGTAATACAGCGCGAATACGTGATATGAGCTCACGCGGTGAAAAGGGCTTGGTAATATAGTCATCGGCGCCGGTATCAAGGCCACGCACCCGGTCGAATTCTTCGGTCCGGGCGGTGACGATTATGATAGGGATTTGTTGGGTGGTAGGTTTGCGCCTTAATTGTCTGCAAACTTCGATGCCAGACAGGTGGGGGATCATCCAATCCAGAAGTATAAGATCTGGTTCTTCTTCCTGGGCAAGTAACAGTGCCTCTTCACCGTCTTCACAATGAATGACTTGAAAGTCTTCCTGTTCGAGATTGTACCGAACAAGCTCAGCAATATGGCTATCGTCTTCTACAAGTAAAATCTTCGGTTTCATTGACTATCCCCCGTCACCAAAGAATGTGAAGTGTCCCTCTATTCTTCGTCTTGTGGCTGTACATCGACATAGGACGTTTTGTCCTGTTTGGGCCGTGCCGGGTCCATCGTTTTACCGGTCACGCTGTAATAAATGATTTCAGCAATATTAGTGGCATGATCGCCTACGCGTTCCAGATTTTTCGCCACGAACAGCAAATGGGTTGCAGGTGTGATGGTTCTGGAATTTTCCATCATATGTGTAAGCAATTCCCGGAACAGGGAATTGTAAAGATCATCAACTTCCTTGTCGCGTTCCCGGATAAGCAGCGCACGCTCTGCATCCCGTTCAATATAGGCGTCGATCACGTCCTTCAGCATTTGAGTAACCATCCGCGCCATCTGTGGGATGATAACAACGGTTTCAAGGCGTTCTGAGGTAGAGAGAACAACCGTGCGTTTGGCGATGTTTTTTGCATAGTCGCCAGTACGCTCCAGAATGGATGAGATTTTCATGGCAGAGATGATATCACGCAAATCATCAGCCATGGGCGCACGCAGGGCGATGGTTTGAATGGCGAGCTTTTCAGCCTCAGCCTCCATATCATCGATGACTTTGTCCTTTTCAACAATTGCTGGGGCTTCTTCTGCGTTGCGATTCATCAAAGCGTCGACGGCGGCGTCAATCTGAGCTTCTGCCATGCCGCCCATACGGCTGATAAGCGCACGGAGCTCGTTTAACTCCTGATCATATGCCCGAACTGTATGTTGCTGTGCCATAATTTAATCCAATATCCAAAAGCGCTCGGCTTAGCCGTAGCGACCGGTGATATAATCCTTGGTGCGTTCTTCCCGAGGGTTCGTGAAAATCTCAGGCGTTGGCCCAGTTTCAATCAAATCCCCCAAGTGGAAGAAAGCCGTGCGCTGCGACACCCGTGCGGCCTGCTGCATATTATGGGTAACGATAACGATGGCAAAACGCCCTCTTAATTCATCTATCAGTTCTTCAATACGTGCTGTCGCAATGGGGTCCAATGCAGAACATGGTTCATCCATCAAAATGACTTCTGGGTTAACGGCAATAGCACGCGCAATGCAGAGCCTTTGCTGTTGACCACCTGAAAGAGCCGTTCCTGGTTCATTTAATCGGTCTTTGACTTCATCCCATAAACCGGCTTTGCTGAGCGATGTTTCAACAATGTCGTCCATCTCGCTGCCTTTGTTGGCTAAACCGTGAATGGTCGGGCCGTAGGAGATATTATCATAAATGGATTTCGGGAAGGGGTTGGGCTTTTGGAATACCATGCCGACCCGTGCGCGCAATTGCACAACATCCACTTTGCGGTCGTAGATATTATCGCCGTCCAAAGTGATCTCACCCGTGACTTTAGCAGCGCTAATTGTGTCATTCATGCGGTTAAGGCAGCGCAGGAAAGTCGACTTTCCGCACCCTGATGGGCCAATCAAGGCTGTGACTTCATCGGCAAAAACATCCAGGCTTACGTCTTTAATGGCTTGTTTCTCGCCATAGTGAACACAGACATTTTTTGCCGCCATTTTAGGTGTACGTATGTCAACCACGGGACGTTCTTCCACTTGCTTTAACATTTTCATTCTTTCACCACGCTACCAGCGCTGCTCGAAACGGTTTCGAAGATAAACAGCTAAGCCGTTCATCGCGATAAGAAACCCAAGCAATACCAATATAGCCGCTGACACCTTCGCAATAAAGGCACGTTCGGGGCTGTCCGACCAGATATAGATCTGCACCGGCAACACCGTTGAGGCGTCGGTAAACCCACCAGGCACTTCGGAAACAAAGGCTACCATGCCAATCATCAGCAATGGCGCAGTTTCACCGAGAGCGCGAGCCATACCAATGATTGTGCCCGTCATAACACCTGGTAAAGCCAGGGGTGCTACATGATGGAAAACCACCTGCATGGGGCTTGCGCCTATGCCCATCGCTGCATCGCGAATGGATGGGGGTACCGCTTTAATCGCAGCGCGCGCAGCAATGATGATTGTCGGTAAGGTCATCAGTGCCAAAGTTAGGCCCCCGACCAAAGGTGCAGACCGGGGCAGGCCGAATATATTCAAAAACACCGCCAGGCCGAGCAAACCAAAGACAATAGAAGGCACCGCAGCCAGGTTGTTGATGTTTACCTCAATAAAGTCTGTCAGGCGATTGGAAGGCGCGAATTCTTCCAAATAAAGCGCTGCCGCAATACCAATGGGGAAAGAAATAGCAAGGGTTACAAGCAGCGTTAAGAAAGAGCCTTTCATTGCGCCCCAAATACCAGCCAATTCAGGTTCCCGAGAATCCCCATTCGTTAGGAAGGGGACATGGAAATTACTGCGCAATCTATTTGCTGTCTTTAAGGCGTCAATCCAGGCAATATCGCGGTCTTTCAAACGGCGATCAGCTTCGGGTAGGCTTGGGTCCACATTGCCTTTAACATATTGATCAACATCGTCTGACGTTAACATCCAAATTGTGCGCGTCTGACCAATAGCAGCGGGGTTTTCCAGCACAAGGTCGCGCAGTTGTTGACGCGCGCCTAAGCTGACAAGACCTACGAGCGCACGCACATCCGAACGGCCAGAGACATTTGGAAATTGCCGCATTAAAGATTCTCGGATCAAGCGGCCAAAATCTGCGCGATATAATTTATCCCGCCCATCTTTTGTTTTGAGATCTTGAGGGGTTACGCCCAAAACTTGCTCATTGAACTCAATATCAAGCGCCAGTTGAGCCTGTGTGAAGCCGCCGATACCGCGATAGGTGATGGAGCCTAAGAGTAGAAACAAGAAGGCTACAGCAATGCCAATCGCGCCTAGCCCTAAGAAACGGAAGCGCCGTTCTTTAGCATAGCGGCGTTCAATCCGCTTCAGCATGGCCGGGTCTTTCCAGGCGGTAGGTCCGCCGATTTGCTTCTTACTCATAGGTTTCTCGATACCTTCGCACCACGCGAAGCGCGATGATGTTCAAAATCAAGGTGGCGAGGAATAGGATCAAGCCAAGTGCAAAGGCTGATAAAGTCTTGGCACTGTCAAATTCCTGGTCGCCAGTTAAAAGCGCCACAATCTGCACGGTCACAGTTGTTACGGCTTCAAGCGGGTTGACCGTCATGTTGGCTGCAAGACCCGCAGCCATCACCACAATCATGGTTTCCCCAATCGCCCGAGATACAGAGAGCAAAAATGCCCCCACAATTCCGGGTAGCGCGGCTGGAATTAGGACTTGTTTGATCGTCTCAGACTTTGTCGCGCCCAAAGCTAATGACCCGTCGCGCATGGATTGTGGCACCGCCGTTATGGCATCATCGGTCAGGGAAGACATGAAGGGGATAATCATGACACCCATGACAAGGCCCGCAGCTAGTGCGCTTTCCGATGCCACATGTAATCCAATGCTTTCACCGATTTGGCGTACAAGAGGTGCTACCGTCAACGCCGCGAAGAAGCCATAAACAACGGTTGGAATACCAGCAAGAATTTCAAGCGCAGGTTTGGCCGCTTTGCGGAATTTCTGGCTGGAATATTGCGTCATATAGATAGCCGCCATCAACCCGATTGGAACCGCCACGACCATGGCAATAGCGGATATTAAGAAGGTGCCGACAAACAATGGGATCGCACCAAAAGCACCTGATGAGCCGACTTGGTCGGCACGAATGGCCGTTTGCGGACTCCATTGAATACCAAAGAGAAATTCTGTTAATGGCACGCGGGAGAAAAATCGCAAGCTCTCAAAGAGCAGCGACATAACAATCCCTAAGGTAGTCAAAATGGCAACTGCGGAACAAGCTGCTAAAATGATCATCATGAAGCGCTCGACTTTGTTGCGTGCACGATGACCAGGGCGAACCCGGAATGAAGCCCAAAATCCACTGATAAGGGCCAAGGACAGCGCTAGCAGTGTCGCGGCCAGATCGCCAGTCGCAGACAAACGGCCATATTCTAGGGCATAAGGCGCATAACGCTTATCAGCGCCAAAGCTTTCTTCACCCGCGGCCATGCGATGTAAGTCCTGGATTAAAACGCGTTCTTCAAGTTGACTTGTGGGCTGGAGCTCTGTCGGAAGACGGTCCAGCATTAACCCATCAATAAAGTTGCTGCCAAAGCTGATCCATGCGCCAATCACTAATGTGGCTGGAAGAATAATCCACAAGGCTGTGTGAACGCCATGATAGCGCGGGCGGGAATGGAGATCTGTCGCATTTCCTCGTGCAAATTTCCCAGCACGCGATTGAGATAGGAAAAAACCGAAAGTCCCCAGGGCTAGGACTAATATCCAGCCGAGTGTCGGAGAAATTAATGTTTCTACTGCTTCCATATCCGTGTCGGCTGTTGCCGGTACAAGCTGAGCGAGTTCTTCGGCTTTGGCCCGCATTTCGCCCCGTACCTGATCGGGCAAAGGAATTAAACCTTTGGATGCTAGGTAGCCGTTTCGCCCGAAAGCGGCTTCGCTTACAAATTCACTGACATATTCAGATAAGCCTGTAACCAGCGGGATATGCTGGTCCTTGACGTAAATATAAAGCGATCTGGAAACGGGGTACTTCCCGTCAGCGATATTTGAAAAACTGGGCACCATTCCATTAATGGTGGTCGCCTGTAACACGTCTTGATTTTGCTCGAGAAAGCTAAATCCAAAGATGCCAAGCGCACGCGTATTCGCCTGCAGTTTCTGAATGATCAGGTTGTCGTTTTCGCCTGCTTCTATAAAACGACCATCCTCACGCAGGGTTGTGCATTTCGCTTTATGTGCTTTTGAGTCTTTTGCTTTCAGGTCAGCTAGAACGGCGAAGCTGTCACAACCGCTTTCCATTGCCAGTTCAACAAAGGCATCGCGTGTACCCGAAGTCGGTGGCGGTCCGAGGACTTCGATTTCATAACCCGGTAGGCTAGGGTCAATTTCGTTCCAGCGCGTATATGGATTGTTGATCAAAGCTGTGCCGTCGGCATTGGGAACTTGTTTTGCCAAGGCAAGAAAAAGCTGTGGGAGTGTTAGGGTAAAATGTGGAGCAGATTTGTCATTCGCAAGAACAATGCCGTCGAAACCCACCCGGATTTCCGTGATGGCATTTACTCCATTCTGCGCGCAAAGATTTACCTCGCTTGACTTAATAGCCCTTGATGCATTGGCAATGTCCGGAAATCCATCGCCCACACCGCTGCAAAACAGTTTTAACCCGCCGCCGGTGCCGGTTGATTCAACAATGGGAGAGGCGAAGCCGGATGTCCGGCCAAATTCCTCAGCGACAGCAGTTGAAAAGGGGTAAACAGTTGAAGACCCAACGATGCGGATTTGATCGCGTGCTGTTGCGGCCTGTGGGACTAAAGCCACATAGATCAGACCAAATGCCAAAAATGGGAAGGTGGCGCGCTTCAAAAAACTAATCACATTGATTATCCCTTGGGAACGTCCCTTAAGATGGTGAATTCTCATTCCAAGCGTCTAGGGGTCTATTGTGACAGTTTTGTTACAAACTCTGTCACTTAAGAGATTGGGGCCTGAGCGCGATTGCTCAGGCCCCGATATTTTGGCGCTTTTGTGCGACTCAGGAACCTGAGTTCATGGCATTTAATTCAGCCGCATCTTTAGCGAATTTTGCACGCTCTTCGGCAGGCATTGGGATTAGGCCTTTGTCTGCGAGGTATCCATAATCGCCCCAGGCTTTGTCGCTGGTGAATTCCTGCAGATATTCTTTCAGACCTGGTACTGAACCTACATGCTGATTTTTCACGTAGAAATACAGTGAGCGGGAAACGGGATAGTCACCGGCCGAAATATTATCGAAAGTGGGTGCATATCCAGCAACAACACTGCCATGCAACTTATCGGCATTTTGTTCGAGGAAGGAATAACCGAAAATGCCTAAAGCGCTTGGATTGGCTTCTAGTTTTTGAACGATCAGATTGTCATTCTCACCAGCCTCGATGTAGGCACCATCTTCACGCAATGTAATGCATTTAGCTTTAAAAGCTTTTTTATCGGTCTTTTTCAAAGCTGCCATTGAAGGGAAGCTTTCGCATCCACCTTCCATGGCCAGTTCAGAAAAGGCGTCGCGTGTGCCGGATGTGGGCGGTGGGCCAAGAACTTCAATGTCAATATCAGGCAGGCTTGGATCGATCTGCTTCCAATTGGTATATGGATTTTCGATTAGTTTCCCGTCATCCCCGGGGATTTCTTTGGCGAGGGCCAGATAGATTTGACCGAGTGTCAGGTTGAACATTGCGGCTGACTTGTCATTAGCCAAAACAATGCCGTCATAGCCCACTTTGACTTCGGTGATGGAGGTCACACCGTTTTCAGCACAAAGCTGGACTTCTGATGATTTGATTTTGCGTGAGGCATTTGAAATGTCAGGGTAACCAAAACCCACACCACCGCAGAAAAGTTTAAAACCACCACCGGTGCCGGTTGATTCAACAATTGGTGCTTTAAACTGTGTTGAACGACCGAATTCCTCGGCCACGGCGGTTGAAAACGGGAATACAGTTGAAGACCCAACGATGCGGATTTGATCCCGTGCCTGTGCGAAAGCAGTATCACTGGTGGCCAGACCAGTCAGGGCCGTTGCGGCCATAATAGCAACTAAGCCTAATTTCTTTGATTGCACGCCTCTATCTCCATCTATCAAGTGGCGGTTAGACGAGGGAAAACCTCGTTTGAGTGTCTCCCCACTCAGCCTAGGGATTAGTTTGGTGGTATGACGCTTTTATTACAGAGCGATGTCGTTCTTATGACGGTCACATAACGCAACGCTAAGAGACGTGGTTTATCTTTGTTTTCCAGTCGTTTCCTCAGAGACGGGGAGGGTAAAAGAAATTGTCGTGCCCTTGCCTTGAATGCTGTCGATGGATAATCGCCCGCGATGGCGTTCGATAATATGTTTAACAATAGCGAGTCCCAATCCCGTTCCCCCCATTTGTCTGGAGCGTGCGGTGTCCACACGGTAGAAGCGTTCGGTTAAGCGGGGGATATGTTCGCTTGGAATGCCCTCTCCACGATCCGCAACTTCCACTTTTATTTCAGAAGGGCTTGTGCGTTTGGCGCGGATAGTTATTTCTGTTCCGCTTTGCCCATATTTTATCGCATTTGATACGAGATTTTGCAGGACTTGAATAACCTGGTCACGGTCCGCGCGCGCAAGAGGAAGGTCTGGTGCAATATCCGTCTTATAGATTCGGTTATCTTCCTTGAGCGACATTTCTAGGCTGTGGCCAATTCCTTTTATGATTTCACTCAAGTCAACGCTTTCCGTTGGGCTTACATGTTTGTCCAGTTCAATCCGGGATAATGAAAGCAGGTCGTCAATGACACGGACCATCCGCCCTGCCTCTTCATCCATGATGGATAAAAAACGCTCCATGGCTTTGGTGTCTGTTTTGGCCGGACCTTGAAGTGTTTCAATAAAGCCAATCAAAGTTGTGAGAGGCGTACGTAGTTCATGGCTAGCATTGGCAACAAAATCGGCCCGCATGCGCTCAGCCAGCTTGACCTTTGTGATATCTGAAAAGGCCAGAACAATGTAAAAAGGCGTATCTGATTCAGCTTCTTCATCATCTGCGAGTTCATTTGCAACCATCGCAGCACGCATACTGAAGTGATGCCCCACCTCTTTATCAAAAAGAAACTCACATTCAGCGGGCCGTCCGCTGTTCATGGCCTCCTTTATGGCTTCCAGGACGTTGGGCGTGCGGATAAAGAAAGACAGGTCTTTGCCAATAATTGTGGCCCCAAACAGGTCCCGCGCTGCGGCGTTGGCCTCAACCACTTTTCTTTTGGCATCAATCATTAAAAGTGGGTCCACAAAACCCTGCACAATTTTTGACCTTAGAGGCGCTTGGGTCTTCGCGCGGGCGCGCTCCTGATCACGGGCGATGCGGGCCGCATTTCGTGTCAGTCGTGCAACATCGCGGTCGTATTTCCGGCCGAGAATATAGGAATAAACGCTGACTATGACCGCAAGCGCAAAAGCAAATACCCCAGAAATCCAGTCAAGGAGTGTGGCGCCGATGAGAGCGAAATATGTGAGGGCAACGGAGGTGATTTGCGCTGTCGTAAAAGACCAGACAAATGTTTTCCTACGTCCTGATTTTCCCAGGCTGGACTCTTCAAATGGTCGGTCCTGTTTTTCTCGCTGTAATTTATCCACAAAACCCTCATAATTTGCTGAAAAACATGGAGATCAGCGATTGTTTCTCGATCATGTCGACATTTCTTACATGTCTTCTATTTTATAAGCTACATTTAGAAACAAGTTATTGAATTATAAATAAAACTATATCATGGCTTGTTTCTTGCTTGCATGGTAAGCGGGCAAGCGTTTTGTTCTCAACATAGTTTTTATATGGTACAGAAATATGAAATATGTTGAGATAGACCATATTCAATGTGATGCAGCGATAGCGGACTGAGGTGATGCTGTGACGGATAAATCGACAGGTAATGGCTCTGAAAAGGTAACTTCACGGCGTAAGCTGTTGAAATTGGGTGCTGCTGCTGTGCCGGCGGCATTGACTTTGCGCGGGGGCGCTGCATGGGCTGCTTCTGTAACCTGTACTGTTACCATTCCGCAATTAAACGCTAATTTCGGCCTTGAACCAAATGATCCGCGGCGGATCCGTGGGCGTGCTCAGATAATTCCTGAAACGACCGTATTTGGTGCGGAGCTTAAGAAAAATCCTGATCGGCTGCAGCCAGCGCAATTACGCTATCTTGCGCAATTGGAGCCTAATGCAGCGGGGATGACCTGTATTATTTCCTCTGGTCTCACATCTCAATTGCAATCTTATCAGTAAGAACAGCCGCTTAAAGATCTGCAAGGACCTGTATGGGACAACGATGGACAGCTCTTTCATGGTCTGAACAGGACATTCGCGTTCTCGACGGTTTTCATGTGTTATATGAGCCCAAACACGGCGGCACTCATATCTTAAGCGACGTTCCTTATGAAATCCTCGTGCTTTTGGCTGAGGCACCTTTGGATATTAACCAATTAGCCGAACGTTTAAGCGAAAAATTTGATTTAGAAGCAGATGGCGATCCCAAAGATGTGCTTCTTGCCCGTGTGCAGGAACTCGATGATTTGGGTTTGATCATTCCTGTGATATAGCGAATTCATGAGCTCTATTGGTGAATTAGGGGCTGAAGCGATCGCATCAGCTTTAAAGGGGGATGGTCTGCGCTTAAGTATCGGGCCCGCCACAACTCTTATTCGTTCACCTTTGGCTTCTTTAGCGCGTGATATTCATGACATGTACAGTGAATATCCACAGGCGCCATCTGATGCCTTTGTGCATCAAAGCGTTGCCTTGCTGCATTCATCTTGGTTGCGCCGCTGGATACGCCCAAAAATACTGATTTCCGGTGAATATCCATCGCCCCTTTTGCCTGTAAATGAAGACATAGCTTTTGTCGCGATGGAAATGTCGGTGAACTGGCATATGGCCATGGTTCGAAATCGCCATCTTGTTTTTCATGCTTCATCTGTCGCTGATGATAAGGGACGCTCTGTTATCATGCCGGGTGCCTCGGGCTCCGGGAAAAGCACATTGGCATCAGGTCTAGGCTATGGCGGTTGGCGCTTTATGGGTGATGAATTTGTGTTGTTGGATATGGAGGACGGCCGACAGGTTCCGTATCCCAGACCTATTTCTTTAAAAAATGAATCCATCCCCGCAATGAAAGCGTTGATAGATGAGCGTCGTTTCTCGCGTTTATATGCCAATACGTTCAAGGGAGATGTGAAATATTTAAAACCGCCGAAAGAGGCGATTTTAAATCAGAAAAAGACAGAGCCTCAGCTTATTCTTTTTCCGACTTTTGATGCCTCAGCCCGGCCTGAAATTACGCCTTGCCCGCCAATTGAAGCCTTGACGCGTATGGTAAGTGCATCCGTCAATTATTGGAAGCTTGGCCGCCCTGCATTCCAATGTTTGACGGACATGTGCAGCCGGGCCAAAGCCTTTCATATCCGCTTTAACTCGCAACAGGAGGGTGCAGCGTTGGTGCAAGAGGCTTTTGAGCAGTTGGAGACAGGGCGTGACGACAAATAAAACTCTCATTCGCGCCCTGCATGAACCGGAGATGATATTATCCTTAGATGCTGTGGGATTTGCTGAGCTGATGCGCCTTGCGCAATGGGAGGTTTTGGCCGGTCGACTGGCATATAGAGCACAACAATCAGGTGTGATTGAAAAACTTGATCCGGTAGCCGCAGATGTTTTGCGGGATGCACTGATTGTCACCAAAACCAATCAACAGCGGATGATTTTTGAATTATCTCGTATTGATAGGGCTCTTGAAGATTATGAAGGTCCAAAAATACTGCTTAAAGGTCTGGCATATCTGGCATTAAACCTGCCGGGGGCGGAGGGGCGTTTATGTTCAGATGTGGATTTTCTAAGCCCCAGGAATGATCTTGCAGAGATTGAGCAATTGCTGCGCGCGCATGGGTGGGTGGCTGCAAAATCTGATGAATATGATGAACATTATTATCGGGAATGGATGCATGAATTGCCGCCAATGCGCCACGCCACTCGTGGTATCATCGTGGATATTCATCATGCTATTTTGCCAAAGACCTCAAGGCTTAATCCTGCTGCACGTTTGTTGATTGCTGAAGCGCAGACATGCCCTTTGCATGGGTGGAAGGTTCTGGATGGCCCGGATATGGCGATCCATTGTGCCCTTCACACCTTCTATGATGGGGATTTGATGGGCGGATTGCGTGGCCTTTTCGATTTTTCAGATATTATGGCGCATTTTGCGGCCCAAGACCCACGGTTTGAGCAAAAACTCAAAAGGCGTGCTGTTGAGCTTGGCGTTATGCGCCCCCTCGCTTATGCGCTGCGCTATTTGAGATTAGTGCTGGGCTGTGATGATTATAAAGCTTTAGAAATAGACTTAAGGAATCATCTGCCAAGCCGCCCCATTCTTGCATTGATGGACCATCTCGTCTTTTCAATGTTTTTAAAGACAGAGGCCTGGCATAGAGAATGGGGCGGATGGCAAAGATTTTTCCTTTATATCCGTTCGCATTGGCTGCGCATGCCCCCCCTCATGCTTGCACGGCATCTGCTTAGGAAATGGTGGAAGCGGCGATCAGCGAGCCATTAGGTCTGGAATCAGTGATTTAAGCTCTGAAAAATCGCTGATGACGGCATCTGCACCCAGGCTTTCCACGGGGTTGTCGCTATAGCCGAAATCAACCATAACAATTGGAATTCCTGCATTTCTGGCGGTTTTAAAGTCCGTTTCAGAATCACCTATCATGATCGCGTTATCTTGTGTGCCACCGGCCTGTTTGATGGTCTCTAAGAGGTGCTCGGCATGGGGTTTGCGCTGAACAACGCTATCAGCTCCTAAATTTACTTTGAAATAGTCTGTTAGTCCCATGGCTTCGATAAGCTGAACGCTCAGCGCTGTGGGCTTGTTTGTGCATATTGCTAGGTTATGACCGGAAGCACGGAAATAATCTAATGTTTCGATCATATTAGGAAAGGCTTGGCTTCCTTCAAAAATATGAGCGCTGTAATAATCCAGATAGCGCTGTAACAATATCTGTCGCTCTGCTTCATTGGTAATTTCCTGACCAGTTGCTGCTGTGCCTAATTTGATCATTGCCATTGCACCATGACCAACCATGTGCCGTACGTCTTCCAAGGCTACATGTGGGCGACTGATCGAGGCTAAAACATGATTTAATGCGTGCGTGAGGTCAGGGGCCGTATCAACCAAAGTACCGTCTAGATCAAAAATCAATAAAGGCTGCGTTTTATTGCTATTTAGGTCATGATTTGGCTTCATTGCTGACTTTAAACTCTCTTGAACCTGGTTATGGAAAATTAAAAGACTGTATGGCATTGTGCTGCGAATTGGGCCAGCCCTAACAGGACTTATAGTAAAATTATGAATCAAAGCTTTGAAACAGCATCGCCGCTTGCTGCCATCATCCTCGCTGCAGGGAAGGGGACACGGATGAAATCCAAGCGCCATAAGGTGCTGCATCCAATTGGCGGGCAACCAATGCTCGACCATCTGTTTCAAACACTCTCTGCGCTAAAAGTGCAGTCCACGACCCTGGTTGTTGGTGCTTTGAAAGAGCAGCTTGAGCCTTATAAGGCGCATGCTGAGCTCGTCGAGCAAAGTCCGCAATTAGGCACCGGTCATGCTGTTCAGCAGGCTTGGGAGTCATTGAAAGAATTCAACGGCATTGTCCTCGTGCTTTATGGGGATGTGCCGCTTATTCGTGCGGAAACGCTTTTTGCTCTTGTGTCATCACTGGAAAATGCAGGGGATGATTGCGCCTTGTCCGTGCTGGGTTTTAGGGCCAAGGATCCTGCTCGTTATGGTCGTATGATCGTGGAAGATGACGCGCTGTTGGCTATCCGTGAATGGAAGGACGCGACCTCATCTGAACGTGCTATTGATCTGTGCAATTCAGGCATCATGGCTGTTCGCGCACCGCTTTTGTTTGAGCTTTTATCTCAAGTGAAAAATGAAAACGCAGCTCAAGAATATTATTTGACGGATATCGTGGGGCTGGCAGATCAAAAAGGGCTGAAGGCCGTATATACGGAAGCCGATGAAGAGGAAGTCGCGGGCGTGAACTCCCGCGTTGATCTTGCACAGCTTGAACGGATGTTTCAAACGCGTCGCCGCCAACAAGCTATGGAGGCAGGCGTTACCTTGATTGATCCGGAAACGGTGCATTTCAGCCATGATACTGCTCTGAGCAATGATGTGATTGTCGAGCCAAATGTTGTATTTGGGCCTAAAGTGCGTGTTGAAGATGGTGTTGTAATCAAAGCCTTTTCTCATCTAGAAGGCTGCATCGTAAAGAGTGGGGCGTCCGTGGGTCCGTTCGCGCGTTTGCGCCCCGGTGCAAATGTGGGGGAAGGGGCCAAGGTCGGTAATTTTGTCGAACTTAAAAATGCCGAATTAAATGCGGGTGCAAAGGTCAGCCATTTAACCTATTTGGGGGATGCAGTTGTTGGCGAAAATGCCAATATCGGCGCTGGAACTATAAGCTGTAATTATGACGGCTATTTCAAATATCAAACGGAAATCGGTGCGGGCGCATTTATAGGGTCGAACTCTGCATTGGTGGCCCCTGTGAAAATTGGTGATGGCGCTATCGTCGGTGCGGGAAGTGTTGTAACGCGCGATGTTGAAAAAGATGACCTCGTTGTGGCGCGGGGTAAGCAACGGTCGATCACGGGGTGGGCCAAGGCCTTTAGAGACCGTATGTTAGAGAAGAAAAAAGGATTATAAGATTTATGTGCGGCATCATCGCAATCGTGGGAAATGATCTAGCTGCTGATCGGCTTTTATTCGGCCTGAAACGCCTGGAATATCGGGGGTATGATTCAGCCGGTGTGGCAACCTTGGTAGATGGAGTAATAACCCGCTGCCGCGCCGAAGGTAAGCTCTTTAATTTAGAAAAAGCGCTGGATGAAAAGCCGCTTCCAGGCGTGACAGGTATCGCACATACCCGTTGGGCAACCCATGGTGCGCCGACTGAAAATAATGCCCACCCCCATGTGACGGAAAAAGTGGCTGTCGTCCATAATGGGATTATCGAAAATTTCCGGGAATTGCGCGAAGACCTTGAAAAGAAAGGTCACAATTTTACGACAGAAACGGATACGGAAGTCATCGCCGTCCTCGTCAGCGATTTGTTGGGTGAAGGTTATGGCCCTGTTGAGGCCGTCCGGCTGACTTTAGCCAAATTACGTGGTGCTTTCTCCTTGGCCTTTATTTTTGCTCAGGAAGATAATCTTCTTATCGGTGCGCGGCGTGGCAGCCCCTTGGTCGTCGGTGTGGGTGATGGGGAAATGTATCTAGGCTCCGATGCCATCGCGCTTGCGCATCTTACGAACCGGGTGAGTTATTTGGAAGACGGTGATTGGGTTGTCTTAAGCCAGGATGGCTATCAAGTTTTTGATGAAAATGATGCAGAAGTGGATCGTGGTATTGCGACGTCCAGTGTGACTGGCGCGTTGATTGATAAGGGCAATTACCGCCATTTCATGCAGAAGGAAATTTATGAGCAGCCAACGGTCGTCAGTCAGACCATAGCGGCCTATGTGGACCCATTGCATGGTCGGGTGTCTTTGCCTGATGTTGATCTTGATTTGTCTACAGTTTCAAAGGTCACAATCGTTGCGTGCGGGACCAGCTTTTATGCGGGAATGATTGCGCGTTATTGGATTGAAAATCTGGCGAGAATTCCGGTTGAAGTCGATATCGCCTCTGAGTTTCGCTATCGTGAACCGGTCTTTCAGGATGGCGGGCTGACTCTGTTGATTTCTCAATCCGGTGAAACCTCTGATACTTTGGAGGTTTTGCGTCAGGCGCGCAAAGCGGGGCAGATTGTTGCAGCGATTGTGAATGTGCGGGAAAGCTCTATGGAGCGGGAGGCGGACATTGTTCTCCCGACTTATGCGGGGCCAGAGATTGGTGTTGCTTCAACCAAAGCCTTTACCTGTCAGCTTTCTGTTCTTGCTGCTTTTGCGACGTCTTTGGCATTGGCGCGGAATACTATTGATGAAAAACAAGAGGCAGAGATTGTGCAGGCATTTCAGGAGCTACCGTCCCAAATGTCTCAAGTGCTTAATCATGATGAGCATATTGAAGAAATTGCCCAAGACATCGCTAAAGCGCGTGATGCGCTGTACCTGGGGCGGGGTGTCGACTACCCAATTGCTCTTGAAGGTGCGCTGAAGCTGAAAGAGATCAGCTATATTCATGCGGAAGGCTATGCGGCTGGCGAAATGAAGCATGGGCCGATTGCACTGATAGATGAAAATGTCCCTGTTATAGTGGTGGCGCCAACCAGTCCGGTCTTTGAAAAGACTATATCCAATATGCAGGAAGTTATCGCCCGTGGTGCTAAGGTTGTGTTTATCTCTGATGCGGAAGGATTGAACGGTCATGGGTCTTCAGCCGTGGCGACAATTGAAATGCCACATTCGCACGCTATTACAACGCCGCTTCTTTATGCAATTCCAGTGCAATTACTAGCTTATCATGTTGCTGTCGCTAAGGGCACTGATGTAGATCAGCCGCGTAACCTTGCAAAGTCAGTTACAGTTGAGTAAGTAAAACAGTATATAAAACAATAATTTGCTATAAATAACTGTAAATACAATAAAATGAGAACGCTATTTAAATAGTAAATGAATCTTTTTCTTGCATATTAATGCAGTATTAGATATTTCGCCCCAGGTTATGAGTATTGAGTTTG
>JASFRS010000003.1:0-40562 GCA_050114795.1 Sphingomonadales bacterium | reverse complement strand
AGCATTGGGTGTTTCAATTGCCTTTGATACGGATGTGAATGCAGCAGCCTTAGCTGAAGGCCGTTGGGGCGCAGCACAAGGTTTAGCGCATCATGTTTATGTCACGATTGGGACAGGCATTGGCGGCGGTGTTATCGTTCGCGGTCAACCGCTTCACGGACTGATCCACCCTGAATTGGGTCATATGCGCATCAAACGTCACAGCGATGATCTCGATTTTGAAGGGATTTGCCCTTTCCATGATGATTGCCTCGAAGGGCTAGCGTCTGGCCCCGCTATGAAAAGCCGCACAGGTGTGGCTGCGGAAAACCTGGATATCAATGATATCGCCTGGGATATTGAAGCCGATTGTCTGGCGCAGATGTGCCATAATTTATGCCTGACCTTATCACCACAGTGTATTGTTTTGGGCGGCGGCGTTATGGCAAAACCCGGTTTGTTGGAAAAAGTTCAAGCGCGCTTCATTGAAGTCATGAGCAGTTATGTGGACGTGATAAACAAGGCTGGCGGTGTCGAGAAGTTCATTAGAGCATCAACATTGGATGGCAAGGCCGGGCTTTATGGTGCATTTGCCTTGATAATCGCTAAATGAGAGATGGAATGACACAGCGGAAAAAAGACTGGCAAACTCTTGCCTCTAAAGCCAAAGACGCCAATCTGCTTGAGCTTTTTGCACAGGATGAGCACCGGGTCGAGAAACTCACATTAGGCGTTGATAAGCTGGAGTTTGATTTCTCCAAAACGCATTTAACGGATGAATTGCTTGAGGCCTTTGATCAATTTTTTGAAAGTCAGGACTTCGAGACAGCAAAACAAGGTCTGTTCGCCGGGGAGATTTTAAACCCAAGCGAAGGCCGTCCGGTTTTGCACACAGCTTTGCGTGGTTCTTTTGCGCCGGAAAAGGCAGCAGACGGGAGCGTTGTTGCGCCATTCATTCAAGCTGAGCTGTCTAAGATGCGGCAGTTTGTGGACCAAATTCACACTGAGCAAAAATATGATCATGTCCTGCACTTAGGTATTGGGGGATCAGCACTTGGCCCTCAGATGGTGGTCGAGGCTCTACAACACCTTGGGCCAAAAATGGATGTCCATGTGGTCTCTAATGTGGATGGAGCTGCTTTGGCGGGGCTTCTGCCGAAACTTAATGCCTCACGAACACTTGTTATCGTGGCGAGCAAGACTTTTACGACGATCGAGACTTTGACCAATGCGCGCACGGCGCTTGACTGGCTCGCCTCAGAAGGTGTTGAAAATCCGATGGGAGCTGTTGTCGCAGCGACTGCAAATCCTCAGGCGGCCAAAGACTTTGGTGTGCAGGATGAACAAATCTTCGCTTTCGCTGATTGGGTCGGAGGGCGCTATTCTCTTTGGTCAACAATAGGGCTGCCGATTGCTCTTGGCTTGGGAAATGACGTTTTCGGTGCCTTGCTGTCTGGCGCATCGCAAATGGACACTCATTTCAAAACTTCATCGTTTCAAGAAAATGCGCCGATGATAGCAGCGGCGCTTGATGTTTTTTATGCGAGTTTTCTGGGCGCGGAAACAAGAGCAGCCTTCGCTTATGATGAGCGCTTAAAACTGCTTGTGCCTTATCTCCAGCAGTTGGAAATGGAGAGCAACGGCAAACGCGTTGATGCTAAGGGTGCGGCGCTTGATTATCCGAGTGGACCCATAACCTGGGGCGGTGTGGGGACCGATGCGCAGCACGCTGTGTTCCAATTACTGCATCAAGGGACTCATCTTATTCCCACGGAATTTATAGCAGTTCTAAAGCCTGACCATGAATGGGAAACACATCATCAGCAACTCTTGGCCAATTGCTTTGGTCAAAGTGCTGCTTTGATGCAGGGCCAGGATAATTCGGATAAAGCCAAAGAATTCCCGGGTAATAAACCTTCGACGACGATATTGCTGGATCGGTTGACGGCGCAAGCTCTTGGCGCACTATTGGCGTTTTATGAACACCGTACTTTCACTGCGGGGTTCCTGTGGGGCGTAAACAGCTTCGATCAAATGGGCGTGGAGCTAGGCAAGCAGCTCGCAAAAACCCTGACTGCGATATTAGCGGGTGAGCAAAGCGCAGATGATCTGGACCCGTCAACGCAGGCGTTATTGGCGCGGATTATTTGATATCCTCATTCACTCGGCTAGGGCGGCGAGGAAGCCGTTGATATCCTGTTCATCCACATGAAGATGCGGGGAGACACGAATGCTTGTGCCTCTAATGCTGACGTGAATGTTTTTGGATAAGAGGCGTGCGGGTAACTCATCTGGCAGCCCATCTTCTTTGCGTAAACCAATCATATGTGGTGAACATACGCTTTCAGGGGTTGGTTGATAGCCATATTGGGCGGCACGTTCAGCGATCTGCGTGTTGATTTGCTTAAGCTGTTCAGCAATTGCATTCGGCGTCCATTCCAAAAGCTGTTCTATTGCGGCAATGGCCATGGGCACTAGAATGGGGTTACTGCGTTCCCCAAAATCAAAGCGGCGAGCGCCATCTTGATAAGTATCCCGGTAATGAACCAATCGGGTGAAGTCCTCGGAACCTTGTCGGTTGACCCAGTTTTCCTCCATTGGCTCACCATCGAGGTGATCATCTGCCACATAAAGAAAGCTCAGACTATAGGGGCCAAGGAGCCATTTATAACTGGCACAGACAAGGAAATCAGGATGTACACCATTGAGGCTGAAGGGCATTGCTCCCAAAGATTGAGTGACATCAAGTATTAAAGCGGTGCCGTGCGCTTCACAGGCACCTGAAATAGCAGACAGATCCAATCGCGCGCCATTTGTCCAATGACAGTGAGGCAGGGCAGCAATGGCCACGTCATCACTCATCTGTTCCAAAATTGCTGCCGTCCAGTCCGCATTGTCAGGCTCGGCTACATGAATAAGTTCGGCATCATTTTTCTTTGCCAGTCGCGCCCAGGGATAAATATTTGAAGGGAATTGCCCCTCAAGCGTTAGGATCTTTTCACCCGAACCGATGCTTAAATTGCGCGCGGCTGTTTCAATGCCATAGGAGGCTGAAGGCACCAAGGCAATATTGCGCGTTTCTGCACCAATGAGCTGTGCGAATAAGCTGCGGGCACGCTCCACATCCGTGAAAAAATCCTGTGATGTGATCTGCCAAGGTGTGGCTGAACGCTCAACACCTTTGCGTGCTGCTTCATCAACGCTTTTGAGCCTTGGTCCCATATAGGCTGCATTCAAATAACAAATGTCTCTCGGCATTAAGAAAGCAGAACGCAAGTCCGACAGCATAGCTTTTATCCCCTTGGCCTTTGCCACGTCTTTAGCGGTAAACTGCATGGCTGCCCTTTGCAATCGGTTATTGGTAGTTGGCAATAGCCGTGATAAGACTGTCTTTAAGTCCGGGGTGGTGTATGTGGGGTCTAATCCAACCACCCTTTACGATAAAGAATATTGGTTATTGCGCACGATGCATGGACAGGGAGTCCATAGAAGGCGTCGGAGTACAACATCCGGCAGCCCTGGCAAATCTAAAATGTCAGCCAGAAACCGTCGAAACGGCATGCAGCCGCGGCGCGTCTATAGTGCATTGGATTTGGGAACCAATAATTGCCGTCTTCTTATTGCGCGACCGGATGCAAATGGCTTTCGTGTGATTGATGCTTTCTCAAGAATCGTCCGATTGGGCGAGGGGGTTTTAAGCACAGGCTCTTTGTCCCAAAACGCAATGCAGCGTACAATTGAAGCTCTCAAGGTCTGTGCCGAAAAAGTTGAGCGACGCCAGGTGACATTAATGCGAAATGTCGCGACGCAGGCGTGCCGTATGGCTGAAAACTGTGGCGAGTTTGTTGAGACCGTACGCGAAGAGACCGGGCTTGCCTTGGATATTATTAGCCCAAAGGAAGAAGCGCGCTTAGCGGTTATGGGGTGTAAAAGTCTGATTAATCCGGATGCGGAACAATCTTTAGTATTTGATATTGGCGGAGGAAGTACAGAACTTATTCTCGTTGATAGAAAAGACGGTGAGCTGGATATTGCTAATTGGATAAGCCTGCCCATAGGCGTGGTGACATTAGCTGAACGATTTGGCACGCACGCAATGGCTGCGCATGAATATGCTGAAATGGTTGAATTTGTGCGTGACGAACTTGTGGAGTTTAATACAGATTGTCAGAACTTGATTGCTAATGGCTCGGCTCGCAACCTACTTGGAACATCAGGAACTGTAACGACCTTGGCCAGCCTTCAATTGGGGCTTAAAGTTTATAATCGAAATAAAGTGGATGGTGCTTGGTTAACAAGCGATTCCGTGCGCACATTATCCGCCCAATTATCCGCGATGTCCTGCGAAGAACGGACGCACCAAGGTTGTATCGGGCGGGAAAGGGCGGACCTTGTTGTCGCAGGTTGTGCGATATTGGAAGCAATATTGGACCTGTGGCCAACGCATAAGTTGCGGGTTGCAGACCGCGGCATTCGCGAAGGCGTATTGCGTGGCCTCATGCGGGCCGATGGATTGGATGTATAAAATGGCAGAACGTAAATCAGGCAGTTCTTTGGGTCGATCAAGAGGGCCGAAAATTCGGGTCAGAAAGTTGAATCGGCGCTCTGTGTCCTCCACGCGCTGGCTAGAGCGGCATTTGAATGATCCTTATGTGGCTGAAGCAAAGCGGCAGGGTTTTCGCTCTCGTGCGGCTTTTAAGCTGATTGAGCTTGATGAGCAGTTTGGCATTTTAAAGGGCGCGAAAGCTATTGTGGACTTGGGTGCTGCGCCAGGTGGCTGGTCTCAATATCTCGCTAAGCAGCATTCGGATGCGAAGATTGTAGCTATGGACCTTTTGGAAATTGAACCGATCCCGGGCATCACTTTTATCCAAAAAGATTTCCTCGATGACGATGCAGAAGAAGTTCTTTTTGAAGCTTTGAGTGGTGAGGCTGATTTAGTGCTGTCCGATATGGCACCTGCCGCCACTGGTCATAAAAACACTGATAATTTGCGCACCATGGCTTTGTGCGAAGCCGCTTATGATTATGCGATTAAAGTTCTAAAGCCGGGCGGGCATTTTGTGGCTAAAGTGCTGCGCGGGGGGACGGATCATCAACTGCTTGCGCGCATGAGGCATCATTTTGGTCAGATTAAACATGCAAAGCCGCCATCGAGCCGGGCTGAATCCTCGGAATGGTTCGTGGTTGCAAAAAATTTCAAAGGGCGAGATTAAGCGTAGAAATTCGCCTAATGAAATGGCATATAAGCGCCACTTTAAATAATGGAGGTAGGTCGTCATGGAATCTGGCAGTAAACAAGTCCGATTAGGCCTGACCTTCGATGATGTCTTGTTGGTTCCGGCTGCGTCCGAAGTCATGCCGGCACAAGTTAATCCTAAAACCAGAATTACGCCGGATATTGAGCTGAATATTCCCTTGATTTCAGCGGCTATGGATACAGTGACTGAATCTGACCTGGCGATTGCCATGGCGCAAATGGGCGGCCTTGGTGTGCTTCACCGCAATATGTCAATTGAGGCACAAGCTCAAATGGTGCGCCAGGTGAAGCGCTATGAAAGCGGGATGGTGGTCAATCCGGTCACGATGTTTGCGCATCAAAGCTTGCGTGAAGCGCTTGATATCATGTCGCGCTATAATATTTCCGGCATTCCAGTTGTTGAACCGTCAGATGAAGGTCAGCCCGGCAAACTTGTGGGGATTTTGACGAACCGGGACGTACGTTTTGCTGAAAACCTTGAGCAACCGGTTAATGAGTTGATGACCCGGGAAAATCTGGCAACAGTTTCCCCCGGTGTTACTCAAGATGAAGCGCGGAAAATTCTGCATCAGCGGCGTATTGAAAAACTGTTGGTGGTCGATGACCAATATCGCTGCGTCGGGCTAGTGACAGTCAAAGATATGGAAAAAGCTGTCGCTCATCCCGATGCAACTAAGGATGCGGGCGGCCGCCTTCGTGTGGCGGCGGCGACGACGGTAGGTGATGACGGTTTTGCCCGCTCTGAAGCGCTTGTGGATGCAGAGGTAGACTTGCTGGTCCTTGATACCGCCCATGGCCACAGCAAACGCGTGGCGGATGCCTTAACGCGGATTAAGAAAATCTCGAATTCCGTACAGGTTGTGGCCGGTAACGTCGCGACCGCAGCAGCCGCGCAATCCTTAATCGATGCGGGTGCTGATGGGATTAAGGTGGGGATTGGCCCAGGTTCTATTTGTACTACGCGTGTCGTAGCTGGTGTTGGTATGCCGCAATTGACTGCGATTATGGATACGGTGGAAGCAACACGTAAAGCGGGCAAGCCTGTTATTGCTGATGGCGGCTTGAGAACTTCAGGCGATATTGCCAAAGCTATTGCTGCCGGTGCTGAGGTTGCGATGGTTGGATCTCTGCTTGCCGGGACGTCAGAAGCGCCGGGCGAGGTGTTCTTATACCAGGGCCGGTCTTATAAAGCTTATCGCGGTATGGGTTCAGTCAGTGCCATGGCGCGTGGTTCTGCAGACCGTTACTTCCAGGAGGAAGTTAAGGATACGTTAAAACTTGTGCCTGAGGGTGTGGAGGGTCAAGTGCCCTATAAAGGCCCGGTAAAAGACGTTATCCACCAACTCGTTGGCGGTCTTCGGGCTTCGATGGGCTATCTTGGTGCGGCAACCATAGAGGAAATGCATAAACGTGCCCAATTTGTCCGCATCACCAATGCAGGTTTGCGTGAAAGCCATGTTCATGATGTCTCCATCACAAGAGAATCCCCGAATTATCCTGCGAGCAGATAACAGGAAAGAGCCATGACGCCTGCGGCGCGTCTGCAATGTGCCATAGAGGCGTTGGATGAAATCGAAGAGTCCATCGCACGTCAAGGTGCAGCAGCTGATGTTTTATTGAAAGCGTTTTTTCGGGCACGGCGCTATGCTGGTTCCGGTGATCGCCGTGCGGTCTTTGATCATGTGTATGCCGTATTGCGTGCACGTGGTTTATATCTATGGATTTGTGGTGAAGCTGGACAGGGGAGTGACGGTCGCAGATTGCTTATCAGTCATCTAGCTTTAAATGATGCATCACTCCTGGACTTATTTACTGGTGAGACTTATGCGCCTGCTAAGATCGCCGACTCTGAACGGCAGTTAATTGCTCTAGCGCAGACCATTGACCAGGAAACCGCGCCGCTTTGGGCCAAATGGAACTGTCCCGCATATCTTGCGGATAGCCTTCAAAGGCGATTTGGTGAGGGTGCGGATGCGGTTCGGCTGTCGCTGAATGAGCGTGCACCGGTTGATTTGCGCGTAAATAGCCTGTCGTTGCCGCGCGAAGACCTTAAAACTCGATTTGCGGAAGAATCGATTGAATTGGATGTGTGTGCTCATTCGCCTTGGGGTTTGCGTTTGAAAGAGCAACGTTATTTGGAAAATCACCCTTTGTTCAGGTCAGGCTATTTTGAACTTCAAGATGAAGGCTCGCAAATCGTATCAGCTTTATGTGAGGCCCAGCCAGGGCAGACCGTTATTGATCTCTGCGCGGGTGCAGGCGGTAAGACCTTAGCTCTTGCTGCCATGATGAAAGACCGTGGCCGTCTTCTTGCAGCGGATACAAGTTTACAACGGTTAAAGAACCTGGACCCGAGATTAAAACGTTCAGCAGTTACATGTGTTTCAACACATTTATTGAATCACGATCTTAAAAGCCGTGCGGATGTGTTTAAAGACGTTCAAGGCAAGGCGGATTTGGTGGTCGTTGATGCGCCCTGTAGCGGAACAGGAACCTGGCGTCGCCACCCCGAAGCGCGCTGGCGCTATGATCGGGATGATATCAAGAAATTCACCAAGCTTCAGGATGATTTGATTGATGAAGCTTGCATGCTTGTAAAACCTGGAGGGCGGGTTGTTTATATTACCTGCTCCCTTCTCGAAGAAGAAGGGGAGCATCGGGTCGAAGCTGCATTAAAACGAAATGGTGATCTGAAATTAATGGATTATCATGGCATTCTACCCAATATAAATATGGTGGCTTTGGCGGAAACGCATTCATATTTGGAGCAGTGTTTGCTATTGTCACCTTATCGCCACGGAGTGGACGGCTTCTTTTTTGCCACTTTTGAGCGTTTAAACGCTTAAGAACAACACTTTATGGGAATTGGGCTTGAGTTGAAGAGCCCCAAGCGCAGATATATGTGCAGAAGTTGGGAAAGTGCCATGTTGAAATATCTATTATCCATTCTGGTTTTGGTTATTGCAGTTATTACCGGGCTTGGGGATGCGAATGCGTCTGATCAATCTGGTGTTCGGATGAAGATATCTCAAGAACTGGTCAAAAATGGTGATGTGGCATTGAAGGATGGGGACGCTTTTAATGCCTTGCATATATTTGAAAGTGCTCTTGTGTCTGATCCTAAAAACGTCTCGGCTTATATTGGTTTAGGGCGCGCTCATGCGGCCTTGGACCGTAAAAAGACGGCTATGGACTATTACGCTTTGGCATTGGATATTGACCCCAATAGCACCTATGCGCTTGAACTTCAGTCTCTTGGATTTTTGGAAGAAGGCAAAATCACTGCGGCTGAACGTAATTTAACCAGATTAAAGCGTTTGTGCGCAAAGGGCTGTGAGGCCTTGGAGCATGTTGACCATGCGCTTGGGGAAACCTTGAAGAAAACGCAGGAAGCCGTTTTAAACAGCAGTGAACAGCAGGCACAAGCAGATATGAAAGATCAAGTTCAACAAGCGCAGAACTGACCTTTTCTTCGGAAGTTAAAACAACTGTTACAAGGCTGGACTTTCCATAGTAACACGTCTAATTTCCGGTCCAAATTCAACCGCATTGGCAGGCCGATGGACCAGAAAATTCTTATCCTTGATTTTGGATCTCAAGTCACCCAATTAATTGCGCGGCGCGTCAGAGAGGCGGGCGTTTATTGCGAGGTGGTGCCCTTTAACGCTGCGGATGATGCCCTTAAGGATGAAGCCTTGAAGGGTATTATTTTATCCGGTGGTCCGGCTAGCGTTTTGGGCATGGAAACACCGCGCGCTCCCGAGGCTGTGTTTTCAAGCGGCTTACCGGTATTGGGCATCTGCTATGGGTTGCAGACCATGAGTGCACAACTCGGCGGGGAAGTGAGTACGTCTGAGCATCAAGAATTCGGTCGTGCTATGGTTGATATCGTTAGTGATAGTCCATTGTTTAAAGGTTTATGGTCAAAAGGGGAGCGGCACCAGGTCTGGATGAGCCATGGCGACCATGTGATTAAAGCCCCGGAAGGCTTTGAAGTTATTGGCACTTCAGAGGGCGCACTCGTTGCAATGATTGCTGATAAAACTCGAAATTATTATGGCGTTCAATTCCATCCTGAAGTGGTTCACACACCTGATGGCGCCAAATTACTTTCGAATTTCGCGCATAAAATATGCGGCTGTCGGGGAGATTGGACCATGGCCGCTTACCGCGATACAAAAATCGCAGAAATCCGCGCGCAAGTCGGGGATGGCAAGGTTATTTGCGGCTTGTCCGGAGGGGTTGACTCCGCCGTTGCTGCTGTTCTCATTCATGAGGCAATAGGCGATCAATTGACATGTGTTTTTGTGGACCATGGGCTGATGCGCGCGGCAGAGGCGGAAGAAGTCGTTTCGCTATTCCGCGGCCATTACAACATTCCTTTGGTTCATGCGGATGTAGAGGATTTGTTTCTTGGCAAACTGGCTGGAGTTTCTGATCCGGAGCGTAAACGCAAGATTATTGGTGCCACATTCATTGACGTATTTGAGGAAGAGGCCGCTAAGATCGGCGGCGCACAATTCCTGGCTCAAGGCACGCTTTATCCCGACGTGATTGAAAGTGTATCCTTCACCGGAGGTCCAAGTGTTACCATCAAATCACATCATAATGTGGGCGGCCTGCCAGAGCGTATGAATATGGAACTGGTGGAGCCGCTGCGTGAGCTTTTTAAAGATGAGGTGAGGGATTTAGGGCGAGAGCTGGGACTTCCTGAGGCATTTGTCGGCCGTCACCCTTTCCCCGGCCCGGGCCTCGCCATTCGAATTCCAGGTGAAGTCACAAAAGAAGCCTGTGATGTGCTGAGAAAAGCAGATGCCATCTATCTTGAGGAAATTCGAAACGCCGGACTTTATGACGCGATCTGGCAGGCATTTTCAGTGTTGCTACCCGTAAAGACAGTTGGCGTGATGGGAGATGGCCGAACCTATGACCATGTGCTTGCCCTGCGCGCAGTCACGTCAACAGACGGTATGACGGCGGATTTTTATCCCTTTGATATGAATTTCCTCGGCCGAACCGCCACACGCATCATCAATGAGGTCAGAGGTGTAAATCGTGTGGTCTATGACGTAACATCAAAACCACCGGGAACTATTGAGTGGGAATGAGTAAAATACCGCTCTAAGGCTTGCAAATAATGCTACAAGTTGATGTATTCTAGATGAAATACGGGTTTTTGGCCGAGTGTGGCGGTGCCGGCGCGTAAAAGACGATTTAATAAAACAATCAAGAGAAGCAGTAACATGTCAACAACCTATACATTGGATACGTCCACATCGCGGGCGCATCCTACGCCTTCGCCCATGCGGCGGTTGGCAGCGCCTCATATCTCAAAAAGAAAAGATGGCGAACCCGTTGTAATGCTTACAGCTTATACCGCGCGTTATGCTCAAATCCTTGATGAACATTGCGATATGTTGTTGGTTGGAGACAGTCTTGGGCAAGTTATTTATGGTTTACCATCAACACTCCATGTCACTTTAGACATGATGATTGCTCATGGTGCTGCCGTTGTGCGCGGGTCCATGCATGCTTGCGTTATCGTTGATATGCCTTTTGCAACATATGAAGAATCGCCGGAACAGGCTTATCGGAATGCAGCACGCGTGCTTGCAGAAACCGGCGCGCAAGGTGTGAAGTTGGAAGGCGGTGCTGCGATGGCACCCACTATTAAATTTCTCGTTGATCGCGGAATACCTGTCGTTGGTCATATTGGCCTAATGCCGCAACAAATTAATCGTCTTGGCAGTTACCGTGCGCGCGGGCAGGGGAATGAGGAATGGGCGCAGATATTGGAGGATGCTAAGGCTGTGGATGAAGCCGGTGCTTTTGCCATGGTTGTCGAAGGCGTTGTCGAGCCACTGGCTGCAGAGGTCAGCAAGTCCGTGCGAACTGTGACCATTGGTATTGGCGCATCAGACCAATGTGATGGCCAGGTTCTGGTTACAGAGGATATGCTTGGCCTGTTTGAGCGCACGCCGCGATTTGTGAAGCGCTATGAAACGCTTGCTGATCGTATTTCTGCCGCAGTTGGTACTTATGCGGAAGAAGTGAAAAGCAGGACCTTTCCTTCAGATGACTATATTTACCCGAAAAAGAAATAGTTGATCTGGGTATGCGTGAATTTGCCTTTGCTCATGGACTTGCTTTGGCTATTGTACGCGCCACATTAGAGCGAAATTGAGGAGTAAAAGCTCTTGTCTGATTTTCTGCGCGAAGTTGATGAGGATTATCGCCGCGATCAGCTTTTGAATTTGTGGAAGCGCTATGGCTCCTGGCTGATTGGCGCTGCTATTTTGACGGTGATCGCAGTTGCAGGCTTTAAAGCCTGGAATGCACATGTGTCGGAACAGCGGCAGGCGCGTGCGGAAATTTATGAAACTGCGCTTAATGCAGTGAATGACGGACGCATCAACGAAGCCTTTGCAAATCTAGTCGAGCTGCAGAACAAAGGCAGCGAGGGCTATGGCGTCCTAAGCCGTTTGGCACAAGCCAAGCTACTTGTCTTGGAAAATAAAGTTGGTGAAGCTGTCACCCTTTATGATGCTGTGGCTGCTGACAGCGACGCGCCGAAAGTTCTGCAAGATTTAGCTATTATATTAAGTGCATCCGCTCAATTTGACATGCTTTCCGGTAATGAAATGCAGGAGCGGCTTGCATTGTTAGCCCAATCTAACAGCGGTTGGGCGGCGTTAGCGAATGAGTTAATCGCAATGTCTTATTTACGGGAAAGCCGTGAAGAGGAAGCGCGTGAAATTCTGAACATTCTGTCTGTTGACCCGACGGCCCCCCCAGGCGTTAAAGCCAGGGCCAATAATGTTTTAGCGGTCTTAGGTCCGGCTCCTAGCATTGTGGATGAAGACGTAAGTGTGGACGAAGAAAAAGAAGAGGACAGCGCCAAATGATAAGAAGCGCGACGATTTTAAAATCCACAGCTTTGTTTTGTGCGTTCAGCTTATTGGCGGCATGTAGCGGTGGTGATGATAAAACACCTGAAACCCCTTTAAGCGGGGAACGGATTTCCGTTTTAAGCTTTAAGAAGAATTTAGAGGCGGATCCGACATTGGCGGATGATCCTGTCATCTTGCCACAGCCCTATAAAAATTTGAACTGGACCCAATCGGGTGGGTCCGCATCCAACGCAATGCATCATCTGTCCTTAGGCGATGCCCCGCAACGGCTTTGGCGGCGGAGTATTGGCCGTGGATCCAGTGGTAAATACCGCCTTGTGACAGCGCCAATCGTCGTTGATGGCATTCTTTATGCGATTGACAGTAAGGCTACGGTTAGCGCCCTTGATGCTGCCACAGGTCGTGAAATTTGGAAGCGTTCTTTCAAGGTTAAAAAAGAAGGCAATAAAATTGCCTTTGGTGGTGGCGTTGCTTATGGCGAAGGTAAAATCTTTGCAACCAACGGCTATGGAATGATGCTGGCTTTGGATGCAGAAACAGGCACGGAATTATGGCGCTATGAAGCGACTATTCCATTCCGTGGTGCGCCTGCTTATTCAGAGGGCCGTGTTTTTGGCGTGACGCATGATAACCAATTGATTGCGCTTGCCGCTGAAGATGGCGTCGAACTTTGGACGCATATTGGGATCGTGGAAGTTGCCGGCATTCTTGGCTCTGCAGCGCCAGCCGTTGGCGGTGGCACCGTGTTGGCGGCTTATTCATCTGGTGAGCTTTTTGCGCTTCGCGTTGAAAATGGGCGGGTTGCGTGGACGGATACTTTGTCGAGGACTGGTCGTTTGACTGCCCTTGCAACATTGAATGACATTGATGGGGATCCCATTGTAGATCGCGGCACTGTTTATGCAGTCAGTCATGCAGGTCGGATGGTTGCTATTGACTACACATCTGGGAACCGGATCTGGGAACAGGATGTGGCGGCTATTGCAACCCCGTGGATTGCCGGTGAATATATTTTTATGGTCTCAGTCGATAATGAATTATTGGCTATTCAGCGTCGCGATGGACGAATTCGCTGGTCAACGCAGCTCCAACGCTTTACAGACCCGGAAGATCGTGAAGGTGTTATCACATGGTCCGGCCCGATATTGGCAAGTGACCGTCTGCTTCTGACTTCATCTCATGGTTATTTGATTTCTGTATCACCCTATTCAGGTGAGGTGCTAAGTGGCGTTCGCTTAAGCGAGGGCACTCATATGCCACCGATCCTGGCGAATGAAACATTATACGTCCTCTCCGATGATGGAGATGTGACCGCTTATCGGTAGTAAACAGGCATATGCCCTTCTCAATCGCCATCATTGGTCGACCCAATGTGGGTAAATCGACTCTGTTCAATCGCCTGGTTGGAAAACGCCTGGCCCTTGTTGACGATCAACCGGGGGTCACACGTGATCGCCGCGAAGGGGAGGGGCGAATTGGTGATTTTCGCTTTCGCGTGATTGATACGGCGGGCCTGGAGGATGATGAGGCGCATGCTTTGTCATCGAGAATGCGCGCGCAGACTGCGGCTGCTCTTGGCGATGCCGATGTTACCTTATTCCTTATTGATGCACGTGCTGGTTTGACACCGCTTGATGAGTATTTCGCAGATTGGCTGCGTTCAAAGGGCGTCCGCGTCATCCTTGTTGCCAATAAATGCGAGGGGCGCGCCGCTGAATCCGGACTTTATGAGGCTTATAGTCTGGGCTTTGGGGAGCCAGTTGCGGTTTCAGCCGAGCATGGTGAAGGCTTGGCAGAGCTTTATCAGGCGTTACGTGAAGCCGAATGGGAGCGGGGCCAGGAACAATCTAAAGAAGAGGATGAAGGCGCCCAAAAGCCGTTGCAAATGGCCATCGTTGGACGACCAAATGCTGGTAAATCGACATTGATTAACCATTTGATCAATGAAGACCGTCTTGTAACGGGGCCTGAAGCAGGAATAACCAGGGACTCTATCGGTATCGATTGGGAGTGGAACGGACATCCAATTAGATTGTTTGATACTGCGGGTTTGCGTAAGCGCGCTAAAATATCTGAAAAGCTGGAACGCCTGTCCGCGGCTGATACTAAGCGTGCTATTCAATATGCCGAAGTTGTTGTGCTTCTGATTGACGGTACATTGGGCCTTGAAAATCAAGATTTGAAAATTGCTGCCTCTGTTGTTGAAGAGGGGCGCGCATTGGTCTTGGCGGTTAATAAATGGGACATCGTTGAAGACCGTCAGGGCTTATTAAAAAGTATTAGAGAAGCTTTGAGTATTTCTTTGGCTCAAGTCAAAGACGTGCCATTAATCGCTTTATCAGCGGAAACAGGGCAGGGCATTAACCGCTTAATGCCTACGGTTCTGTCTATCCATGAAACATGGAACAAACGTATCGCGACAGCAGCTTTAAACAGATGGTTAAGCGATGCTCTTGATACGAACCCACCGCCAGCCGCAAAAGGGCGCCGTATAAAGATCCGTTATGCAACACAAGCGAAGACACGTCCGCCAACATTTGCTTTGTTTGTAAACAGGGCAGATGCGTTGCCAGACAGCTATGTGCGCTATTTGGTCAATGATCTTCGGCTTACATTTGGCTTAGAGGGTGTGCCGATCCGAATGCATTTAAAAGAGGGCAAAAACCCCTATCACGATAAGTCCTAAGTTTCGGGCCATTCAGAAAATTTGAATAATTTACCACTTTCATCGCAGGCTTCCGAAGCCATGTGATTCACAAGAGGAATGATTTCTTCTGGATGCGGCAGGGACATTGGGTCCTCGCCGGGCATGGCTGAGGCACGCATGCGCGTCCGCATTGGCCCAGGGTCCAGGAGGTTAGCGCGGACGTTGGTGATGTTCTGAACCTCCGCGGCATAAGTTTCGACCATCTTTTCCAAAGCTGCTTTGGTAATGGCATAGGGGCCCCAATAGGCTTTGGATTTACGCGCTGCACCGGATGTGACAAAGATCGCTCGGCCGTTGTCCGCAGCCCGCAAAAGAGGGTCAAAGGCACGGAGTAACCGCCAATTCGCATTCAGATTGATATTGATGAGAGCGTCCCAATCTTTAACCGTCATATGGGTTAGAGGCATGAGTTCACCTAAAGCCCCGGCATTACCAACCAAAATATCAAGCTTTCCCCAACGCTCTGCGACAACGGCACCCAAGCGATCGATTGCGTTACCGTCATTTAGATCAAAAGGTACAAGTGTGGCCGGTTCCAGACCTTCTTTTTGAATTTTGTCATCAAGCTCTTCTAAGGCACCTGCCGTGCGGGCAACGAGGATGACATGCGCACCGGCACGCGCCAAGCCCAATGCAATGGCTTCACCAATTCCACGTGACGCACCAGTTATCAGGGCAAGTTTGCCCCTTAAATCAGGGTGTTGAGGCATAATATTCTAGCTTTCTGTGAGCAGGCTCTTTTGCTTGGGAGCCTCTAATTCTTTACGGTCTGTCAGGCGTGTTGGGTATTCACCGGAGAAACAAGCATCGCAAAACTGCGGTTGTCCTACATTGCGACTTTTTAACTCCAAGGCGCGGTATAAACCATCCAACGAAATAAACGCCAAGCTATCACAGCCGATATATTTGCACATGCTGTCCAAATCCATATTGGATGCGAGCAATTTAGAGCGTTCTGGTGTGTCGACGCCATAATAGCACGGGAAGCGGGTAGGGGGGCTGGCGATGCGCATATGAACTTCGCTTGCCCCAGCCCTGCGGACCATTTCTACAATTTTGACTGATGTGGTTCCACGAACAATGGAGTCATCAACGAGAACAACGCGCTTACCCTTTAACTGCCAATTATTAGCATTAAGCTTCAGTTTCACACCTAAATGGCGAATATTGTCAGTGGGTTCAATGAAGGTCCGCCCGATATAATGATTGCGGACAATACCCAATTCAAAAGGAATACCGACTTGCTGCGCATAGCCTATGGCGGCAGGTGTTCCCGAATCCGGAACGGGCACAATCATATCTGCATCAACGGGCGCTTCCTGCGCCAATTCCGCGCCAATCCGTTTGCGTACATTGTAAACGCTGAAACCGTCTAAATAACTGTCCGGTCTGGAAAAATAGACATGTTCAAAAATACAGGGGCGCGCAGGAGTAGGTGGAAAAGGTCGAAAACTGCGTAAGCCTTCATCGGAAATAATGACGACTTCACCAGGTTCAATTTCGCGCAAGAATACCGCGCCGATGATATCAAGAGCGCAAGTCTCCGACGCCAATATGCTGCTACCGTCTTCCAGGCGACCTAGAACTAACGGACGTACACCTAAAGGGTCGCGTACACCGATCAACATATCGCCGGCCAAAGCGATTAGAGAATAAGCACCTTCAATTTGCTTTAGTGAATCAATGAGTTGATCGAGAATGTCATGATTCCTGCTATTCGCAAGCAGATGAATGATGACTTCAGTATCACTGGTAGATTGGAATATAGACCCACGCGCAATCAAATCCCGGCGCAAAGTTGCCGCATTGGTTAGATTGCCATTATGTGCAACAGCAAATCCACCAGATGACAATTCAGCGAAAAGCGGCTGAACATTGCGCATTGCCGTTTCGCCAGTGGTTGAATAGCGCACATGGCCGATTGCAACACGGCCTTTAAGCTGTTCCATAATGGCAGGGCTGGAGAAATTATCACCAACATGTCCTGCGCTTTTATGGCTGTGGAAGCGGGTGCCATCAAAACTGGTGATACCGGCTGCCTCTTGACCACGGTGTTGCAGGGCATGAAGGCCCAAAACGGTGTGGGTAGCGGCATCCTGTGTACCAAAAATGCCGAAGATCCCGCATTCTTCCCGTAATTTATCGTCGTCAAAGGGATGGGTGGTAATATCCATAACGAACCCCTAATGGATTGGCGCGCGATTGAGTTGAGCTATAAACCAAGCTTTAGACGATTGCCACGGATTTTGTCGTGTTTCAGTTTTTTGATGAACTGTCGTCACTTGTTTCTTCGCCTGACATCCGTTCAAGGATTTTGTCAACGCTTTTATCGATAGCTTTATCAACAACCTCTGACTCAAATAACTCGTCTAAGGCGTCCCGCTGTTCTTCATTATAAGCGGGTTCCTGTTTCGGTGGTTCAGTTGGTTGTTCGGTTTGACGCTTTGCCTTTTCTATTGGTTTTTCGGGGAGAACATTACGCGCCTTATCAACGATGGTTTTTACAGAGTCCCCGTCGATATAAGGATCTAAAATCTCAGCTGCATCAGTCACAAAAAAGCCTAATCGAGCCTCTTGGATGAATTCCGGTGTATTTGTAGGCTGCCACAGGCGCAGGAATAAGATATAAATGAAAACGACGATTAAGAAGCCGCGTAGTGCGCCAAACAGTGCGCCAAGACTGCGGTCTAGAAAGCCCAACTCCGATTGTCGTACCTTTGAACCAATGAAATTCGCGCCAAAACGTAATGCGGCTAGAGTGACGATAAAAGTCACAGCATTACCGATCCAGGTCACTATGATGGATTTGCCAACCAAGTTCACCAAATATGGTTCTAGATAGGGATAGCCGATGACAGTTGCGATGACGGCACCGCCTAAAGCGATGAGATGTAACGCTTCTGTTACGAATCCTCTAAAAAAGGCGAAAATGGTTGAAACGGCTAAGAGCACAATCAGTGCCAGGTCAAACCAGGCCATATAAATGCCTCCAAAAAGCGCCCCTTAACAGGACTTAGGAATTTCCTGAAAGCCTGTCAACTAAAGCCTGAACTGAGGTGACTGCCGCGATTTTCATGTTTTTTGCACCGGCCTTATCCGTCTTTGGCATAAGTGCTTGTTCGAAACCCAATTTTTGAGCTTCTTTCAGCCTTTGCTGCCCCTGTGGAACGTTGCGAACTTCACCTGATAAAGCGATTTCCCCGAACACAACCATCTTATGATCTATGCTTTTCCCAGTAAGCGATGAAATAAGGGCTGCAGCCACGGCCAGATCAGCAGCAGGTTCCGCTATTTTAAGTCCACCTGCTACATTGAGATAAACATCATAATTCCCGAGCCCTAACCCGGCACGGGCATCCAGAACAGCAAGAACGGTTGCCAGTCGTCCGCTATCCCAGCCAACGACTGTCCGTCTTGGATTTGCCGCAGGTGTTGGGGAAACTAAAGCTTGAATTTCAACAAGCAGGGGTCTGGACCCCTCGATCCCGGCGAAAACAACAGAGCCTGTTACACCTTCAGCCCTATCTGAAAGAAAAAGTTCGGACGGGTTGGTGACTTCTCTTAAGCCTTCGCCGGTCATTTCAAAGACGCCGATTTCGTCGGTGCCACCAAAGCGGTTTTTAACGGCACGCAAAATCCTGAATTGATGACCGCGTTCACCTTCAAAATAGAGAACCGTATCGACCATATGTTCAAGAACGCGTGGTCCGGCAATCTGACCGTCTTTTGTGACATGCCCGACGAGAAACATGGCTGAGCCACGCGACTTTGCAAATCGGATAAGAGCTTGAGCCGTTGCCCTGACCTGGCTGACTGTACCGGGTGCAGATTCCAATTCATCTGAATAAATAGTCTGAATAGAATCGATGATGACAGCGTCAGGGGCTGGACCATCATCCAAAGTGGCTAAAATATCATTCAGATTGGTTGCCGTGCCTAACTCAACAGCAGCATCGGTTAGCCCCATGCGTTTAGCACGCAAGCGGACTTGATTTCCGGCTTCCTCACCGGAAATATAAATCACGCGCGCACCAGAGCGGGCGAGGCGCCCTGCGGCATCCAAAAGCAATGTTGATTTGCCGATACCAGGATCACCGCCGATCAATATGGCTGATCCGGGTACAAGCCCGCCGCCTAATGTACGGTCAAGCTCCCCAATGCCAATCATGCGCCGTGGAGCTTCTTCAACCGTTTCAGACAAAGCCGTTAGTTGAACGGGACGTGCTTTTGCTGCACCGCGCGGCATGTCGCGGGATAAGCTCTCCTCGACAATGCTGTTCCATTCATTGCAGCCGCTGCATTGCCCTTGCCATTTTGCAGTGACTGCACCACAAGTCTGGCAGACATAACGGGTTTGGACTTTAGCCATTTTGCCTCACACTGATATAGAACATAAAGAGAACATATATCAGCTTTAGCGTTTTAGCAATTCCATTTGTATGGGACCTTCAGCACGACCATGAATGAACTGATCGACATAGTCATTGCCGCTTTGATCAATATCTTCGCGACTACCATTCCAGATGATTTTGCCCTCATAGAGCATGCCCACATGATCAGCGATTTTACGAACCGACGACATGTCATGAGTGATGGTAATAGCGGTCGCTCCGAGGTCTTTTACACGTTCGACAATTAATTCATTGATCACGTCGGCCATGATTGGATCAAGTCCGGTTGTTGGCTCGTCAAAGAACAGGATTTCCGGTTTAGCCGCAATCGCACGGGCAAGACCGACACGTTTCTGCATGCCACCGGAAAGCTCTGATGGCGCTAGGTCCGCAACATCGGGTTTCAAACCAACCCGGCGTAGCATTTCGATGGAAATTTCACGCGCATCTTTGCGGTTCATCCTTTGCGCTTCAATAAGGCCAAAGGCAACGTTGCGCCAGACGGGAAGGCTGTCAAACAGCGCGCCGCCCTGGAACAACATCCCAAATTTCCGAAGTAGTTTTTGGCGGCTGCTTCCGCTCAAACCAATGGCGTTTTCCCCATCAACGCAGATTGTTCCACTTTCAGGACGCAATATACCGAGAATACATTTAATCAGAACGGATTTGCCCGTCCCGGAACCGCCGATTATGACCAGGGATTCACCTTTAGCGACGGATAAATCGACGCCGTTCAAAACGGTTTTAGGGCCAAAGCTCTTATGAACATTTTTCAGTTCGATTTTTGCTTGTTCACTCATGAGCCGAACACCGTCACTGTGATAATCAGATTTGCCAGAAGGATCATGATGAAGGCGGAAACTACAGCATCCGTCGTTGCCCGGCCAACACCTTGAGCACCGCCTCTTGAATAGAAGCCGTGGAAGCAACCCATCAGCGCAACGATGAAGCCAAAGACAGCGGCTTTGACAAGGCTGGACACGACGTCCGCGCTTTCAAGAAAGTCAACGGTGATTGAAAGATAAGTGGCAGGATTAAAGCCCAATTTGCTTGTGCCGATTACAAAGCCGCCGAAAACACCAATGATGTTGGCAACAACCACCAAAAGCGGCAAAACGATCACCGCTGCCAAGAGACGAGGGACGATCAAATATTTAAAGGGGTCTGTTGAAAGTGTCACCATGGCGTCAATCTGTTCAGTTACCCGCATAGTGCCGAGTTCCGCTGCCATAGCTGAAGACACACGACCCGCGACCATCAGACCGCCAAGGACGGGACCCAGTTCCCTTACAATAGCAATCACGACAATGCCTGCCACCGTGCTTTCTGCATTAAAGCGCGCTGATCCGACATAAATCTGCTGCGCCAGTGCCGCACCGGTGAAAAGTGCTGTCATGCCAACAACGGGGAGAGAGAAATAACCAATCGACATCATTTGTTGGCCTAAGAGGCGCAAATATAACGGGGGTCGTATAACATGTAATAACGCTGTCCCAGTAAACCGGGCCAGCCTTCCGACAGCAGCTAGAAACGCGATTGCTGCGCGACCTATAATGGACAGGAAAGTCATTTAGATCTCTATTCTTCTAATTTATATTTCCGGACCACGCGGGTCCCAAGGGACGTCAAAAGTTGATAGGCGTGCATATTGCCGCTTTTTGCCACCGTATCAAGGCTCAATTCATCACCGATTAAAGTGGCATAGTCACCAACTTCGACTTTGTCACTTCCCAAGTGCGTGATGTCAACGGTGGTCAGGTCCATGGATATTTTGCCGACAACAGGCGCAACTTCGCCGCCGATGAGCACTTTTCCATTGTTAAAGAAACTGGTGGAATATCCGTCCGCATAGCCAATGGTGAGTGTCGCGATGATACTGTCAACCTTAGCTACCCATGCGCCGTCATAACCGACACTTTCTCCGGCTTTGATGGTTTTGATTTGGATGACACGCGCTTCGAGCCGCACAACAGCTTCGAAAACATCTTTAAAATCATCGCCCGGTGCACCGCCGTATAATCCAATCCCAGAGCGGACCATATGGTGGTGATAAGACGCCCCTAATAACACGCCGCCACTATTGGCCAGGGAAGCGGGAACTGATGGTAAAAGCGCTCGAATGCGGTTAAATTCTTTTAATTGACGGGCATTCATTTCATTTTCCGGATCCCCACCGGCTGCCAAATGACTCATGACTAATTTTAAAGGGAGGGTATCAAGAAAATCAGGCTCGTCAGTGAGCAACTGTTCAATTTCCGCAACGGGAACGCCTAGGCGATTCATGCCGGTGTCAATATGAAGCGCAAAGGGTAAGGGGTTATCAATGATGGCCCTAAGGGACGCCACTGTATTAATAACGGGAATAAAGCCTTCGGTAATAAAAGTCGTCAAATCTGTAGATTTTGGACCTTCCAGAATGTAAATTTCAGCGGCGGGCGCGAGTGGTTTGACTTGAACACCTTCTTCAAACGTGGCGACAAAGAAGCAATCGCAACCTTCTATTGTAAGCGCGGGAACTACGGCCTCAACACCCAATCCATAGGCATTGGCTTTAACGGCAGCAGCGCAGCGGGCAGGCGAGGCCCTGTCCGCAAGCAGACGGTAATTTGCACGCAAAGCGTTTAGGTCGACCGTCAATATGGTGTTTTCATCACTCATAAAGCAGGTCAGATGGTTTGGTCAGGTAGAGAATTGTCTGAAGGTGGCGGGTCTTCGAATTTCGTGCTTTCGGCGATGAAGCGTAAGGGCGCAAAACCAGTTGAACCATGACGGTTTTTGGCAATGTCGACAAGCGCCCGACCTTCAATATCAATGGCCTTAGCCTGCCATTCTGCAAAGCCTGCATCTGATTCGTCGGGTTTCTTCCGGGCGTGATAATATTCTTCCCGGTAAACGAACATCACGATATCCGCGTCCTGTTCGATAGAGCCTGATTCCCTCAAATCCGAAAGTTGCGGCCGTTTGTCTTCGCGTTGTTCAACGGAACGCGATAATTGTGATAGCGCCATCACTGGAACGCGCAGGGATTTTGCGATGCCTTTTAAGGATCGACTGATTTCAGAAATTTCCTGAACCCGGTTTTCTGGGCCGCGACCTTTGCCTCCGTCTGCGCTGAGGAGCTGCAGGTAATCGACAATAATGAGACCTAGGCCGTGTCGCCTATGCAGTCGTCTTGCTCGTGCGCGTAAAGCTGCAATGGACAGGCCTGGCGTGTCGTCAATGAAGAAGGGTAGGTCGGATAATTCCGAGGATGCCCTTGCGACACGCCGGAATTCATCGTCGCTTAATGTGCCTTTACGTAAGTCTTCTGAACTTACACCCGATTCCTGGGCCAAAATACGTGTTGCCAACTGGTCTGCGGACATTTCAAGAGAGAAGAAGCCAACTACCGCCCCTTTTGAATGCTCAGGCTGCAAACCCGCTAATTTATCTCGTCTTAAAGTCTGCGCTGCTTTAAAGCCGATGTTGGTGGCCAGCGCGGTCTTACCCATGCCAGGTCGGCCAGCAAGGATAATCAAGTCACTGTCCTGCAGGCCAGCCATCTTCCTGTCGAGGGACAGCATGCCGGTTGTTTTACCGGAGATACCGTCTTGTTTCCGCGCTCGATCGATAATTTGCACAGCATCAGTCAATGCATGAGAAAAAGCGACAAAGCCACCTTCGGCGGAGCGCCGGTTGGATAGATTGAACAGCGATTGTTCTGCGGCCTCAATCTGCTGTTGAGCGCTTTCATCAACGTCCGCTTCATAGGCATCAATCACCATCGTTTCACCAAGGCGAATGATGGCCCGACGGTCTGCCAGATCGACAATCAGGCGGCCATAGTCTTCCACGTTAATAATGGTAATGGCGGCACCGGCGAGACGGGCGAGATAACCCTGCGCACCACCGACTTCCTGAAGAGCTTCGTCTTTTTCAAAAAATGGTCTCAGCGTTATTGGTGTCGCGGCTTGAAGCTTTTCCCGTAATTTAATGATGGTTTCAAAAATGCGCCCATGAACGGGCTCAAAAAAATGCTCAGGGTCGAGAAAAGAGAGAACTTTATCCAAAGCCTCATTATTCACCAGAATAGCGCCAAGGACAGCTTGTTCCGCTTCCAGATTATGCGGCGGCTTTCGGAAGGAACCTTCCTCCTGCGTATCCGTGTCGTCTAAAAAATCTGGTCTTGTCGCGCACATATTTTGATATCTCTCCCGGGTTGGTCATCTTAGAAGCAGGTCGTAGTGAAGGCCAAGGGAAAAGTGGATAAAAAAACGGCAGGGAGCTTATGCTCACCCGCCGCTCTTATTCTTTGGAAGCTTTTGCTTAGTTAGAAGCTTCTTCTTCGCTGTTTTCTTCAGCGACTTCAGCTTCAGCTGCTTCTTCAGCCGCGGCGGCTTCAGCTTCTTCCGCTGCCGCTGCTTCGGCAGCTTCCGCTTCAGCTTTTGCAGCAAGCTCTTCGCGTTCAAAGACCGTCAAAGTCATATCAACGCCGCTTTCTTGAAGCTCAGCTTCCTCAGCGGAGCGCGCAACGTTAACGGAAATGGTGATGATGACTTCCGGGTGCAAGGACACGCGCACTTCGTGCAGACCTAAAGCTTTGATCGGGCGGTCCAACTGCACTTGAGAGCGCAGGATTTTAACACCATCTTGTTCCAAAGCTTCAGCCACGTCGCGTGTGGATACGGAACCGTAAAGTTGACCGGTATCGCCAGCTTGACGCAGCAGAACAGCTTTTTTGCCTTCGATCTTCTTGGCAACAGCTTCCGCTTCTTCACGGCGTTTCAGATTTTCCGCTTCGATTTCTGCACGGCGGCTTTCGAATAATGCACGATTGGCATCATTGGCACGCAGCGCTTTACCACGAGGCAGAAGGAAATTGCGGGCAAAGCCGGGTTTTACCGTGACTTCATCGCCCATCTGGCCGAGTTTTTCGACACGTTCAAGCAGAATAACTTGCATGATCTGTTCTCCTCGACGCCTTAGCTGACCACATAGGGCAGCAGGCCCAGATGCCGAGCGCGTTTGATTGCGCGGGCAAGTTCACGTTGATGTTTAGCGGATACGGCTGTGATCCGGCTTGGGACGATTTTGCCGCGTTCGGACACAAAGCCCTGCAACAAACGTACGTCTTTATAATCAATTTTCGGTGCGTCCGGAGCAGTGAAAGGGCAGCTCTTACGACGACGCCAGAATGGCTTACGCATGGGTATTCTCCTCTAACCTGCTCTAATTAACGACGACGACCGCGGTCACCGCGCTTGTCTTTCTGGTCTTTGGCACGAAGCATCGCGCTTGGACCTTCTTCCAATTCTTCGACCCGAATGGTCATGGCACGAAGAACATCATCATGGATGCGTTCCTTGCGCTCAACCTCATGCAGAGCTGCAGCAGGGGCATCAACATTCAAAAGCACATAATGCGCTTTACGATTCTTCTTGATCCGGTAAGCGAGGTTTTTCAAACCCCAATATTCGGTTTTTGTGACTTTTCCGCCCATTTCTTCAATGGTGGCGGTGATTTCGGCCGAAATGGCATCGACCTGCGCCGTTTGGATATCCTGGCGCGCCAGAAATACATGCTCATAAAGCGGCATGTCCGTCTCCTCTATATAACGTCGAACCTCTTGTGTTTGAAACAGCTGGATCCAACTAAACTTCCATGCAACAGGCATAGCCTGCCGCTGAGGAGGCGCACTATAGTGATTTTCAATATAAAGGCAAGCGCTTGTTCACGGGTAAAAAAGCCTATAAGCAGGGGGCGATTTCAGTAATTTGCCGAATGGGGATTTTAATCATGACGCGCGCCTTCGTATTTCCAGGCCAGGGCAGCCAGTTTGTTGGTATGGGAAAAGATTTATTTGATGCTGAAGCCAAGGCCAGGCTTGTCTTTGAAGAGGTTGATGATGCCTTGGATGCGCATCTGTCTAAAATCATTTTTGACGGACCGGAAGATGACCTTCGTCTGACTGAAAATACGCAACCCGCACTCATGGCTGTGTCTATGGCTGTTGTAAGGGTGCTGGAAGACCGTATTGGGCCATTAAAAGACAATTGCAGCTATGTTGCTGGACATAGCCTGGGCGAATATTCTGCTTTAGCAGCAGCGGGGTCTCTCAGCATTGCAGACACGGCGCGTCTTTTAAGACTGCGCGGTCAGGCCATGCAGCGTGCTGTTCCTGTTGGAGAAGGTGCGATGGCAGCTTTATTAGGTCTGGATTTTGCTGACGCGCAGGAAATCGCTGAAGCTGCGGCGCAAGGCGGGCGTGTTTGCACCTCTGCCAACGATAATGCACCGGGCCAGGTCGTGGTGTCAGGTCATAAGGATGCGGTTGAGAAGGCGACGGAACTGGCGAAGGAAAAGGGCGCAAAACGCGCTGTTTTGCTTCCCGTTAGTGCGCCATTCCATTGCCCCTTGATGCAGCCTGCGGCTGATGAAATGAGGGATGCATTGGCTGATGCCACTATATCCGCACCAGTTGTGCCCCTAATTGCTAATGTGACCGCAGATAAGGTCGAAGACCCTGATCAAATCAGAGATTTGTTGGTGAACCAAGTCACAGGGTCTGTGCGTTGGCGGGAAAGCGTTATGCGACTGGCAGAGTTTGGCGTGACCGATTTGGTCGAACTTGGCGCAGGTAAAGTTTTAAGTGGGCTGACGCGGCGTATAGATCGTTCACTTTCCGGCTCGGCCATCGGCGATATGGCCTCAATCGATAGTTTTGCAGAATCTATTTCTTAAGGAGCATTAGAATGTTTGACCTTTCAGGCAAACGCGCCCTGGTAACAGGAGCAACAGGGGGAATCGGCGGGGACATAGCCCGCGCATTAAAGTCCCATGGCGCGATTGTTGCGATTTCAGGTACCCGTGAAGAAAAGCTTCAGGCACTGGCGGATGAGTTGGGCAGTGAGGGCGTTCATTGTCTGCCTTGTAATTTGTCTGATCTGGCGGCTGTTGATCAACTTGTCCCGCAGGCAGTTGAAGCTATGGGTGGCATTGATATTCTCGTAAATAATGCGGGAATCACACGTGATAATCTAGCCATGCGGATGAAGGATGAAGAATGGCAGGCCGTTTTGGACGTAAATTTGACCGCCGCTTTCCGTTTAGCTAAAGCCTCTTTACGGCCAATGATGAAAAACCGTTTTGGCCGTATAATCTCTATCACTTCTGTGGTCGGGGCGACGGGCAATCCGGGTCAAACCAATTATGCTGCCGCCAAAGCGGGCCTGGTTGGTATGTCCAAATCGCTGGCCCAAGAGGTCGCAAGTCGGAATATAACTGTGAATTGTGTAGCCCCAGGCTTTATTGAAACGCCGATGACCGATGTTTTACCGGACGCACAAAAAGAAGCTTTACTGGGTGCAATACCCGCTGGAAAGCTTGGTTCAGGCGCGGATGTGGCTGCTGCCACATTATTTTTAGCAAGCGATGAAGCAGGCTATATTACAGGTCAGACCTTGCATGTTAACGGCGGAATGGCCATGCTATAAAAAGTGACGGGGTCAAAAAACGCTTGGCCTCGTGCGCAAAAAGGACTAGGCAGTCACCGACTTGACCCTTACAGGGGGGAAAGAGCAAGATTTGTGGCAAGAAGCTTTGAGGAATTAAACGAATGAGCGACACAGCGGCTACCGTAAAGAAAATTGTGGTCGAACATCTGGGCGTTGATGAGTCCAAAGTGACAGATACCGCCAGCTTTATCGACGATTTAGGCGCAGACAGCCTGGACACCGTTGAATTGGTGATGGCGTTTGAAGAAGAATTCGGCGTCGAAATTCCCGATGATGCGGCAGAAAAGATCCTGACCGTTAAGGATGCGATCGATTTTATCCAAGAAAACGCTTCCTAATTCATTAGGCGTCTTGGTCGAAAAAATATGGCGAGGCGCTGTGCTTGAACAGCGCCTCGTGCTTTTTCAAATGTGTTTGCTGGGGTAATTGGGGCGTATTTGGGAAATCTCGAATAGGAGAGAAGGCTTATGCGGCGTGTTGTCGTAACAGGGCTGGGTGCAGTCACTCCCTTGGGTGCGGATGTTGAAGAAATATGGTCGAGCCTGTTAGCAGGAAAATCTGGTGCGGGCCAAATCACACGTTTCGACGCAAGTAATATGGCTTGCACCATTGCCTGCGAGGTAAAACCGGGTGATGGGACCAATGGCACATATGATGCTGAAGCGCATATGGCTGCCAAAGAAATTCGCAAGGTTGACCCTTTCATCGTTTACGGCATGGGGGCTGCGGATAAAGCGATGGCCGATGCCGGCCTGACCGATTTGAGCGAAGAAGAAAAGCTTCGCGCCGGTGTGATGATTGGTTCCGGCATTGGTGGATTACCAGGCATTGAAGAGGCCTCAATCATTTTACATGAGCGTGGTCCACGCCGTGTTAGCCCGTTCTTTATTACAGGGCGTTTGATCAACCTGGTTTCAGGCCAAGTCTCCATCCGCTATGGCTTAAAAGGTCCGAACCACGCTGTTGTAACGGCGTGCTCAACCGGAGCGCACGCAATTGGTGATGCGGCACGGCTGATTAAGTGGGGTGATGCTGATGTCATGGTTGCAGGCGGCGCTGAAGGCGCCATCTGCCCGATCGGCATTGCCGGATTTGCTCAGGCGAAAGCGCTTTCCACATCTTATAATGATGCACCGCATACGGCATCCCGTCCATGGGATGTAGGTCGTGATGGCTTTGTTATGGGTGAGGGTGCCGGTGTTGTTGTTCTAGAAGAATATGAACATGCGAAGAAACGCGGCGCAAAAATCTACGCGGAAGTCGTTGGCTACGGCATGTCCGGTGATGCCTATCATGTCACAGCTCCGGCTGAAGATGGCGATGGTGCCTATCGGTCAATGTTAGCTGCGATGAAATCAGCAGAAATGAACCCATCTGATCTCGATTATATCAATGCTCACGGCACATCTACGCCGAAGGGTGATGAGATTGAGCTTGGCGCTGTTAAACGCTTACTGGGTAATGCAGCAAATACGGTGTCCATGTCTTCGACAAAGTCGGCGATTGGACATTTGCTGGGTGCTGCAGGTGCCGTGGAAGCGATTTTCTCCATTTTGTCTATCCGTGATAATATTGTTCCGCCAACTTTGAACTTGGAAAATCCAAGTGAAGGCTGTGATGGTATTGATCTCGTGCCGTTAAAGGCGAAGGAGCGGGAAGTGCGTGCAGCGCTGTCAAATTCCTTTGGCTTTGGTGGCACAAATGCGAGTGTTATCTTTAAAGAGGTAGCTTAAGATCGTGGGCGAAGCGCCTGATAATAAAACGAAAAAACGTGCAAAAGCCGGGTTAAAGTCCCGGCTTTTCGCGCTTGGTGTCATTGTGACTATTGCGGTGGTACTGCTGAGTTTTGGTTATCTCAAACTTGGCTTCATCTCGGACGGTCCTTTGGACGAAAATAAAGTCGTCTTTGTTGAACCCGGAATGGGTTTGAACCAAGCAGCTTATATGCTCCATCGTGAAGGTGCTATATCCAATCCCTTCATATTCCGGATGAATGCGCGCTTGTTTGAAGACCGCCAGCCTATAAAAACAGGTGAGTATGAAATTCCTGCAGATGCTTCAATGGCTGATATCCTGGCGTTGCTGCAATCGGGTGACGTTATATTACACCGTTTTACGGTTCCCGAAGGTGCAACTGTTCTTGATGTGATTGACGCATTAAAGGCTGAGGAACGACTGGCTGGAACGATTGCGGAAGAGGCGATTGAAGAGGGCAGTTTGCTGCCTGAGACTTATTTTTTCGCCCGTGGTGATGAACGTCAGTCCCTTATTTCCCGGATGCAGATCGCAATGCGTGATGCTTTGGCTAATATCTGGCGGGAGCGTGCAGATGACCTGCCCTTGGGAACGCCTCGTGATGCATTGATTTTGGCGTCGATTATTGAGAAAGAGACGGGATTAGCTGAAGAGCGCCGCCTTGTGGCAGGTGTTTTCATCAATCGCCTTCGCCGTAATATAAGACTGCAGTCAGACCCTACGGTTATCTACGGCATTGCACAGGGCCGACTAGATCGACCCATCAGCGTTCGGGATTTGGATTCCGACACAGCTTATAACACCTATCGCATAAGGGGCCTACCTGTTGGCCCAATCGCAAATCCGGGTGTGGAATCGCTGCGCGCAGCCGTGCAACCGGAAGAGACTGATGCGTTATATTTCGTTGCGGACGGCAACGGTGGCCACGCTTTTGCGCGTACATTGTCGGAGCATAACGCCAATGTACGTAAATGGCGCCTAATTAAGGCCAAGCGGCGTCGGGAAATGAGAGAGGTCGCGCAATGACCATAAAAAGCATGACCGGTTATGGCCGTTCAGAAGGCGCAGCAGTAGGCCTTAGCTGGAAGGTGGAGCTTAAAGCCGTTAATGGCAAAGGTCTGGAAATAAGGCCCCGATTGCCAGCGGTATTTGAAGGTCTGGAATCCGTCGTTCGCGACCACCTTTCTAAATTCATTCAACGTGGAAATATCAATGTTTTCATAAATCTCGATCCGGGCAGTCAAGCCGCCAATGTAGTCATTAACGACGCGGTTTTAGAAGCTTATGCGAAGGCTGCAAAAACGCTTGAGGATCGGTTTGATTTTAAACCGGCGCGGGCCGCGGACCTTTTAGCTTTGCGAGGTGTTGCTGAATTTTCCAATATTGATTTGGATGATGAAGCTAAAAATGCGTTGACCTCAGCTCTTGGAAAATCCCTGGAAGATGCTGCGCGGGATTTGAATAGTTCCCGCAGTGATGAGGGAGCACGACTTGCTGGTGTTTTAACCGGTCAGGTCGATGAAATCGCTGCTTTAATCACGCAAGCAGAGGCATGTGCAGCGGACCAACCTGCGAAATTACTTGAACGGTTGAAAGAGCAGGTCTCTACACTGATCGCAGAGCACGCCCAAATTGATCAAGATCGCATTGCTCAGGAAGTTGCTCTCCTTGCAACAAAGGCGGATGTACGTGAAGAATTGGACCGACTGAAAGGCCATGTTGAGGCTGCTCGAAATTTATTGACGTCAAATCAGGCCATAGGGCGGGCATTTGACTTTCTGGCGCAGGAATTCTTCCGTGAAGCCAATACATTATGTTCAAAATCTACAAGCAGCGAATTGACACAGGTTGGGTTAAACCTGAAGTCCGTGATTGAGCAGGTTCGCGAGCAAGTTAAAAACCTGGAATAAACCGAGACGATTATGAGCGCGAACACACCGCACACTCCCTTGATGTTTGTTTTGTCATCACCATCCGGTGCGGGAAAGACAACTATGTCTAATATGCTGCTTGCAGATGATGACGGCATCCAAGTCTCTGTTTCTGCCACAACGCGCGCACCGCGGGCGGGTGAAATTGATGGAAAACACTATCATTTTGTTAGCGAAGACAGGTTTAAAGAGCTGATCGAGGAAGGCGCTTTTCTCGAATATGCGACTGTTCACGGCAATCTTTATGGAACGTTGAAGTCGGAAGTTGAGGCGATATTCAGACAGGGCAAAGATGTCCTTTTTGATATCGACTATCAGGGCACACAGCAGATTGTTTCCAAGGATCAGGAGAAAGAAGTCCTGGTGTCTATTTTTCTCTTGCCCCCGTCAATGGAAACATTGGAACAACGTTTGAAAACAAGGGCGCAGGACAGCGACGAGGTTGTTGCGAAAAGAATGGCAAAAGCGCGTGAAGAAATCAGCCATTGGGATGAATATGACTATGTCATCGTCAATGAAGATAAAGACGTTTGTTTTGCTAAAATTTCTAAGATTCTTGAAATTGAGCGTTTCCGTAGGAAGCGCCGTGAGCCTGAGTTAAAGGCGCTGATCAACGATCTGCTTGCGCATTGAGTTCATAATGCTCAGTCAAGCGAATGAAATCTTCAACACTTAGGGTCTCCGCCCTTGATTTTGGGTCAATGCCAGCTTGAAGCAATAACGCTTCACTGTCCCGAACGAGGGGTTTTAAAGCTGCGCGCAACATTTTACGCCTTTGACCAAAGGCTGCAGCCGTAATATTTTCAAGGCTTTTAGGCTTGATATTTGTACTCGGCATGAAGGGCGTTATTTGCACAACGGATGATGTGACTTTAGGTGGTGGTGTAAAGGCTCTGGGCGGCAAATCAAAGAGTTTCTTGGCCTTTGACCGCCACTGCGACAAAATACTTAAACGCCCGTAAGCTTTGGAACCGGGCGTGGCCACAATGCGTTCTGCGACCTCTTTCTGAAACATCAGAGTCAGATTATCGTACCAGGGTAGCCAATTCGGGGCGCTTAGCCATTTAACTAGCAGTGCCGTTCCTACATTATAGGGTAAATTGGCAACGACTTTGGCTTTTTGATCCCCTACAAGCGATTGTTCGTCAATCGTCAAGGCATCTGCATGTTGAACGCTCAATCGACCAGGATAGGCCGCAGATATGTCTGCCAGAATAGGCAGACACCGTTCATCCTTCTCAATGACGATCAGTTTTTTCGCGCCATGAAAAAGTAACGCCCGACTAAGGCCGCCAGGGCCAGGGCCGACTTCGTAAATGACACTGTTTTCAAGATCGCCAGCAGAAAGCGCAATTTTCCCGGTCAGATTTAGATCGAGGAGGAAATTCTGCCCCATTGATTTCTTTGCGCCCAAGTCGTGAGCAGCAATAACTTCACGCAGGGGAGGGAGGGCGTCACGAGTCACTTTGCGCTCGGTTCTGCGCCTGGAAACGCGCTAGTTTCAAAGCAGCAATCATGCTGCGTGGGTCCGCTTTATTCTGCCCTGCAATGTTGTACGCCGTGCCATGATCAGGCGACGTGCGTACAATAGGCAGACCCAAAGTCGTGTTTACACCGTTAAAGAAATCCAATGTCTTTAAAGGAATTAGGGCTTGATCATGGTACATGGCCAGTACCGCATCGTAAGTGCCGCGCGCCTGTTCGTGAAAAAGCGTATCAGCACTGGCCGGCCCTGTGACATTGTGGCCCTGCGCACGCAATTTTTCCAAGGCTGGTGCGATAACCCGAATTTCCTCATCGCCAATATGTCCAGCCTCGCCAGCATGGGGATTTAAACCGCAAACAGCCAAAGTCGGATTGGATGAAGCGAAATCTTGCTTTAATGCCTTAAGAATGACTTTAGCGCGGTTGATGATCAGTTCCTCAGTGATCGCATCTGAAACTTGTTTTATGGGGATGTGGATCGTCAAAGGAACGACACGCAGTTCAGGTGCGGCCAACATCATAACCACTTGGCTAGATTCAATGTGAGCAAGAGAGGCTAGAAATTCAGTCTGGCCCGGGTATTCAAACCCTTCCTGATAAAGAAGGTTTTTATTGATTGGAGCCGTAATAATTGCAGCGGCATCCCCCTTGCTCGCCAACTCATAGGCCTGCCGTATTGATTCAATAATCGCATGGGCATTTGTCGCATCTGCCTGCCCCGCCACAGCTGGTGTGGTGAGGGGCAAAGGTAGGACTGGGAGAGCTTTTGCAAAACAGGCAAGGCTTTCTTGTGGTGCTGAGATGACCTCAATGCTTTCAGATGGGAACAGCTGTGGGTCAGCAATCGCAAAGAAGGGGGATAGGCTCTCAACTTCCCTTGCCTTCCAAGACTTTAAAATCAATTCAGGGCCGACACCCGCTGGATCACCCATAGTTACAGCAAGCGCTGTCTGTAATGTGGTCATTGATTCTTATAATCTACGATCGCATCACGACGAAGGTCACGCAAATAACGACGGGCCATCATGGCAACACGTTGTTGATTGAGCTGTGCGTAGATGTCGTCTTCAGATGGAGCTTGAATTTCAGGCTCCGACCGGCCGCAAATCACGAAAACACGAACGCCTGAAGGAAAAACCAAAGGCTTGGTTACATCACCATCCTCAAGCGTTCTTAATTCTTCCTGAAGCTGTGCAGGCAAGTCACGTAATCGAAGTTGCCCAATTGGCCCTGAGTCAGATGCATTATGCGCTTCGGCAGTTGAAGCGACAGCGTCACAGCTGTCAAGATCAGGCACTGCAGCCGCGGCGACTTCTGTCAATTCAGCCAACTTGCTCTCATCTTCACCTTCTGGAAGAGCCCAGAAAATCTGTTGCAAATCATATTGGGTGTCGAGCGGATCAGCACTTAAAATACGGCGGCGATCTTTCATTAAGACCACATAATAGCCGCCCGGTCCGCGAATAGGATCAGATACTTGATTTACGCGTAGATCAGCGGCAACGGGGCGCAGAGTCGGGTCAAGCTGATCTTCAATCACCCAACCCAGGTCGCCACCAACGGCTGCGGTTGCTGCTTCTGAAAATTGGCGTGCAAAAGCTTCAAAACTCGCCCCCTCGCGAATACGCTCTGCAATACGTTCAGCTGTGCGTTTGACTGTGATTTCATTCGTTGGCGTAAAGCCGACATAAATCTCAGACAGGTTATATTCAAACTGGCCTTTGGAATCTTCTAACCTTTGAATGACTTCCTCAATCTCGTCATCCCCAATGGTGACCAACGGGTCAATACGTCTCTGCACCAGTTGCGACCAGGTAATATCAGACTTAATCTTATCTTCAAATGCAGAGCGAGATGTGCCGTTTTGCTCAAGAAATTCTTCAAATTGGTCCGTTGATTGATTGAAATTTGCCGCCACCCGTTGAAACTGTTCTGCGACAATTTCCGGCCGGATATCAATATCATATTCTTGCGCTTCCTGCTCTTGCAGCCGTTCATCAACAAGGCTGCGCATGACTTGCGCGCGAAGTTGTTGCCGCTCTTGTGCTGATAATTGAGCGCCAGTAGAGGCTAGCACCAAAGTCATCCTTCGCTCTACGTCGAATTCTGAAATCACAGCGTCGTTTACAATGGCAACAGCACGGCCAATATGCTCAACCTGCGCATTGGCCATTGACATAGAGAAGAAAGCGGCACCCAAAGCACCGGCCCATATCGTAGCACGCTTAAGGGAGCGTGCGGCCCATTTTGCCCGTATACCCATGGGAACAGCCGATATCATGGCAGGTCACTCCAATTCAATACTCAAGATAGATATCCACATATTCAACCTATCCCAAATTCTTCAATCGAATGCGGAATGTCACCGTTGTACCTGGGTCAAAGTCCCGGTCATTGGTGAAATTCTTACGATAATTCATTCGTAATTCTAAGCATTCATCACTGTAAATTACACCGAGAGATTGGGAAATCGGATCACGACCCGTTGTCAGATCTTGAATAGTCCCGCCTGTTACCGACCAGTTTTCATTGATTCGGTAGAGGCCCGTTAAACGAATCTCCTCGCGATCTTCCAAATCATTGATTTGGAAATCACGGTTCAGGCGAATATAGCCTGCTGTAACTCTATAACTTTCGCCGCTCAGGCTCAAATCAACTTCGTTACGACGGATGTCAAGGCTGTCCTTGTCGAGCCGGAAACCGTATCCAACTTCAAATTGCTCTGCAAAGGTGACACCAAGTCGGCCAACGATGTCCGAGAAATTACCATCCAATCCGGTTCCCTCAGGGAAGCGAACTGAATTTTCATTAAATCGGATACTTTGGCCAATAAGAAAGTCGGTTTCGACACCACCGCCTTGCACGGACCAACGAGCACCATAAGTGGCACGGATGCCGCCTTCCCAACGATCAAGTCCCGAATATCTGTCCGGACTGAATAAATTCGAGTCATCCAAATCGAAAGAGCGGCTGTCCTCATTTGGAATGCCAATTGGGTTGCCGCCATCTTTAGCAACAACCACTTGGATCAGAGGCTCAACAAGCTGAGTCCAACTCCCCAGGCTATTGATCAGCGGCCAACTGGCGTCCAATGTCAATCGAGGTAAAAAGCGCCCCTCAGTACCTTCACGACCGGCAAAAATTGGATTATCTGTCTCTAATGCATCATTCACATGATAAAAGTCGCCACGCACACTCGCGTTAACGTTGGTTTTTACGCCATTGGCAAAAATATGCGGCATGTCCCACGCGGTCTTTAGAGACACTCTTTGCGTATCTGCTCCGCTCGTTCGATAAAGTGCCAGGGCATTGGCTTGAAATTGAACGCGTCCCGAATGCCAAAGTGGGTTACTTTCATAGAAATAATTGACTTCAGGCAGCGTGAATGGCGTTAGACCAGCGATATCTTCAACCCGTAAACCTTGGAAGGCAAAGGTCCGTGCTTCAAAATAGCTTCGTCCAAAAAAGCCTTCAACAGATGCTCTTGACCTTAAAGTGTCGTCATTGGAGATGTCATAACGGCGCAAATAAGTATCATCACTTGCCCAACGCACATCATAAGATGTCCGCCATCTGTCATTGAGATTTACAAAGCCGTCAGTGAAAAAATGTCCGCGAAGCTCTTCACGTCCGGTTTTCACATTAAAATTATCCCGTTCATCAACATAAGTTAGAGAGCCTGACGCTTTGAGTTGGCCAATACCCAAATGGCGACGATATTCAGCGCCGAGAACTGGACCCTCCTCAGATGTGATGATGGGCGTTAAAGTGATGTCTTGATGAGGATCGATATTCCAGAAATAGGGCGCTTCAAATACAAACCCCAATTCACGGCTTTGCCGAAATTCGGGGACGAGAAAGCCACTCGCCTTTTCAACACTGGGATCTGGATGAGAGAGATAAGGTAGGTATAAAATTGGCAGCCCTAATACTTCCAGATAAGCATCATCATAATAGAGGCGCTTTTTCTCTTGGTCGTGAATGACTTTTACAGCTTTGATCTGCCACAACGGTGTTTCGCTCTCCGTACAAACGTGGCAAGGGGAATAAACAGCTTTGTTAAAGCGTGTTTTTGAGCCTTTTCTTTCTCCATCCAAAGCTGCAACACGTGAGCCATCGTCCAGAAGTAACCTCACATTGGTGACAAAGCCTTCTTTTAACGTATCCGTAAGTTCAATTTCTTCAGCGCTTAAAACATTGCCTTGGGGGTCGCGAATTTTGATGCTGCCTGCCGCGGTCACAACGCCGGTACGTTCGTCATAAATGACCTCGTCCGCGCGCATGACATAGTCTTCATAATGGACCAAAACATTGCCGCGTGCCGTCGCAATGCCATTGCCACCATTGTAGGTTAGCGTATCCGCGCTCAGCTCAATTTCATCATCGCCCAAGGGCAGATCAAGGTCTTGAGCGACGCTTAATGTTGTGAAGAAACAAGAGGCGACCCCAGTTAGCAATAACTGTCGTATCAGGGGCTGGACCGGGGATTTTTGGTTCATGTGTTTTTTCATTATGAATTCTGCCCCGTGAATCCTTTTTTATTCTGGCTGTGCATAAAACTACTCAGCGTTTGATACACGTCCCAAACAGTTGTGGCAACGACCCAAATCCTCAGGATGACGGTTTCAGCGTTTAAGGATGAAATAAGGTGGAATTGGGGCTTTTCTATTGCGCTAGGAACGTTAATGTATGCGCCAGGAAATCAATGATTCAGATTCAAATTTTTAGAAAGACTATCTCATGCAATTTCATTTTTCCGCCCCTACGTTACCGAAAAGTGGGTCTCTGGTCATTCTCGCGACAAAAGGCGCAAAGTTAAGCCCTTTTGGCGAGGATTTAGATAAAGAAACGGATGGCGCTATCACACGCGCGCTGAAAGCAAACCGCTTCAATGGTGAAAGCGGGCAATTTCTCGATATCGTTGCACCGAATTATGGGCGTTTAAATCGGATTTTGATTGCAGGTGTAGGTAAAGCCTCAGAGCTTGATCGGCACGCATTTGAGAAATTAGGTGGCTCTGTAATCGCCCGCCTTGGCGCAAGTGGTGAAAAGAACCTGAGTGTGCTTATCGACCTGGCTGAAGATATGGACTTCAAACCCTATGAGGCCGCAGCTCATACCGCAGTTGGTGCCAAATTACGTTCCTATCGTTTTGATAAATATCGCACGAAAGAAAAAGCGGATAAAAAACCGTCGCTTACTAAATTCTCTGTTCTGACAAAATCTGCCGGACGCGCGGAAACGCTGTATGACAGCCATGACGGTGTATTGGATGGCGTGTTTTTCACACGCGATTTAGTATCGGAACCTGCAAATGTCCTTTTTCCGAAAAGCTTCGCCGAACGCCTGCAAGGCCTAAGTGAGTTAGGCGTTGATGTTGAGATTTTGCATGAAGAACAGATGCGCGAAATGGGTATGGGTGCTCTTCTTGGCGTGGCTCAAGGCTCGGCTCATGAACCACAAATGGTTATCATGCGCTATCAGGGCATCGGGACCAGCGATGATTTCCCACTCGCATTTGTTGGTAAAGGCGTGACATTCGATACGGGGGGTATTTCTATTAAGCCTGCTGCCGGAATGGAACAAATGAAATGGGACATGGGCGGTGCTGGTGCTGTTTCCGGCGTGATGCATGCCTTGGCAGCACGGAAAGCTCGCGTAAATGCTGTTGGCGTTGTTGGTCTTGTCGAGAATATGCCATCTTCTACGGCGCAACGACCCGGCGACGTTGTGACAAGCATGTCTGGCCAAACAATTGAAGTCGTCAACACAGATGCGGAAGGCCGTCTGGTGCTGGCAGACGCTCTGACCTATGTGCAGAAAACGTTCTCACCAAAGACTGTGATTGATCTGGCTACTTTGACAGGGGCCATGATTATTTCCCTGGGTCATGAGCACGCAGGTTGTTTTTCCAATGATGACAAATTGGCAGAGTCCTTACTCGCTGCGGGCCTTGAAAGTGGTGATAAATTATGGCGACTGCCGATTGGCTCAGCTTATGACAAGCTCATCAATACGCCGATTGCAGATATGAAAAATGTTGGCCCGCGCGGAGCCGGTTCCATTACTGCCGCGCAATTCCTCCACCGTTTCATTGACGATGGTGTCAAATGGGCACATCTGGACGTTGCTGGTACTGTATGGGCGGAAGCGGATACGCCGCTATGGGAAAAAGGCGGAACGGGATATGGCGTCCGCCTGCTTGACCAGTTCGTTCGCGATGAATTTGAAAAATAAATGCAGATTGCCTTTTACCATTTAGAACGCGCACCGGTTAGTGAAGTCTTGCCAAAATTATTGGAAAAGGCTTTGCAAGCCGGTCTGCGCGTTGTGGTAAGAGTGGGCAGTGAAAACGCTGTTGAAGAGATTGATCAACTTCTTTGGACTTATGATCCCGGCTCTTTTCTGCCTCATGGCACTGATAAACAGGACCATCAGGACGCTCAACCCGTCCTGATTACGTATAAAGGTGCAGCAGTGAATGGCGCGCAATGTGTGGCTATTCTGGATGCGAATGTTCCTGAAGATTTAGGCATTTTTGAACGCTGCCTCTATATATTTGACGGTCGTGATGAAGCAGCGGTCAATCAAGCCCGTGCGCATTGGAAAGATTTCCAGGCGCAGGGGCTTGATGTCACCTATTGGCAGCAGGGCGACCAAGGTGGTTGGCAAAAGAAAGCCTGATTTATTGCGCAGGTTGAACCTCAGGCTTTTTCAGCACTTCAAGAAATGTCGAAGGTTCGGGTCGCACGCGGTAATTATCAGTTTCATCCAAGAATATGATTTTACCTTTGGAATCAGTGATAATGACAGTGGGTAGAACAGTATCTGTGTTGTAACCCATGAGCTGCAGCCCCATGGGCGTTCCAAATCGATTGAGCAGGCCCAATGTCTTTGTTGCGGCTAGGTCTTTGTCGACAAAAAACTCCATATCCACATCGAATTTTTCTGCAAGGTTGCGTGTCTGTTTATGAGGTTGTGGACTGATTAAAGCAACTCTGGCACCAAGCCTCGTAATCTCCTGATATTGTTCGGCAATCTCTTTGATTTGAGCCATACATAAGGGGCACCAGTTGCCTCTGAAAAACAAGAAAATGGTTGGTTTTCCGATAAAACCTTTTGAGTGGACCTTTTTTCCATCTTCATCTTCTAAGGTGAATTCAGGTAGCTCGCGATTCAATTGGAGATTGGATTCGTCTCGTTCCAGACGTGAATACCAAAAGACATAGATGAATAAACTGACAAGACCGATATAAGCGAGAATAAAGCCTTTTTCTGGCCCGCTTCCTTGTAAATATTTATATGTTGAAAGCCCCGCCCCTATAACGGCAAGGCCGAGTAATATTATCAAATTTCTGCTTGTTCTCGGCCTGTTTTGAAGCAACACAAAAGAGAGAAGCATCAATAAGGTGGGTACAGTCGTCAAAAGTGTACCAAGCCAGCCGACATTTAGATTATCGGTATAACGCAGACCGGCCATGAGGCTGATGCTTAGCAAGGCAATAATATAGATATTGATATATAAGGATTTGACTAAGGCCATTGTGTTTCCCTATTAATTAGCGCGACCCAGCAATTACTCTCATACCAGATTTTCCTCTTTTTCCAAATCTTCCTGCACTTGCAACCATTGTGCTTCCAGGTCGGATATCTGGTCCTGGACTTGCTTTTGCTCTTTTTGAAGCTCGGCCACCGTTGCAACATTTTGATCTGATCCGTCGTAAAGTTCGGGCTGAGCCAGGGACTCTTCAATTTTTGCCTGTTTGGCTTCCAGTTTTCCGATTTTTACTTCTAGGTCTCGAATGGCCCTCTTAAATGGTAGAAGTTTCTGACGCTTTTCAGCAGCCGCACGCCGCGCGTCTTTAGCACTGACTGTCTTATTTTCCGTTTTTGCCTTGGTAGATGATTCTGCGCGCCGATCTTGAATGATTTTTTTCGCATAGTCATTCAAGTCACCTTTGAAGGGGATAATGCTCTGTTTTTCAATGATATAAAGATCATCCACACATGCTTCGATGAGGAAGCGATCGTGGGAAATAAGCAGAACTGCACCTTCATAGGCATTTAACGCTTGAACCAAAGCTTGGCGTGCGTCGAGATCAAGGTGGTTGGTTGGTTCATCAAGGATAAGCAGGTGCGGCTTGTCATAAGTGATTAGGCAGAATAAAAGGCGCGCCTTCTCGCCGCCTGACAAGGTTTCAACCGGGCGATCTGCTTTGTCAGCCGAAAACCCGAATTGCCCAAGACGTGCACGGACTTTGGCTTCAATAACATTGGGCATGAGCCTGCTCATATGCTCATAAGCGCTTTCGGCAGGGCGCATTTCATCAAGTTGATGTTGGGCGAAATAACCGACACGCAGTTTGGGGGGCTTGAGGAATTCACCTTCCATTGCCTTGAGGCGACCTGACAAAAGCTTCGCCATTGTCGATTTGCCCGCTCCATTAGGTCCAAGCAGAGCTATGCGATCTTCCATATCAATACGCAGGTTAAGGCGCTTTAAAACAGGCTTATCATCATATCCGACTGCAACGCCATCCAATGTAATGAGTGGCGGGGGTAGATAGTCAGGGGAGGGGAAGTGAAGCGCGATGGACGCATCTTCGCTCAAGGCGGCCACTGGCTCCATACGCTCAAGCATTTTAACTCG
>JASFRS010000002.1:0-43074 GCA_050114795.1 Sphingomonadales bacterium | reverse complement strand
AGACCGCATTCTTGAATGCCTTATGGGATGCTTATCGTGAGGATGTTCATGCCGCACGCGGGGATAAAGGCGTAAATCTAAGTGCCGATTATAATGAGGTTCCTGAGCTATTGCGCTCAGCCGGCGGTGATCTTGCGCAATTAGCTTTGAACATGGGCCTTGTTGATGAATTAAAAAGCCGCGATGAAATGAGCGACTGGCTTGTTGACCAAGTTGGCTCCGGTAGGAATGGCAATGGCTTTAATGGCATTGCCATGGAAACCTATTTAAAAGCGACCAAGCCCCTTCCCCTTGGCGGGCCTGAAAACAAAATCGCCGTGATTTATGCTGTAGGCACCATCATGGATGGCGAACAACCGGCTGGGACAGTTGGTGGAGAAACCCTTGCAAATCTTATTCGCAGCGCACGATTAAATGACGATGTCAAAGCGATCGTTCTGCGTGTTGATAGCCCTGGAGGCAGCGCCTTCGCATCAGAAATCATCCGCCGTGAGTTGGAGCGCGCGCAAGAAGACGGCAAACCCGTTATTGCCTCTATGGGGTCTTTGGCTGCATCGGGGGGCTATTGGATTTCATCGACGGCCGATGAAATTTGGGCTGAGCCTACGACTATTACTGGCTCTATTGGTATATTCGGCGTTCTGCTTACAGCAGAAAACGCTATGGACAGCTTAGGCATTCATTCGGATGGAGTTGGGACCACCAGCCTTTCCGGTGGATACAGCCCCACACGGCCCATGAATCCATTGATTGCCGACATCATCCAGCAGTCCATTGAAAACGGCTATGAAAAATTCATCAATCTCGTTGCCCGTGGCCGAGATATGACACCCGAAGCTGTTGACGCGATTGGCCAAGGTCGCGTGTGGGACGGGGTTAAAGCTCATGAACTGGGACTTGTGGATCATCTGGGTAGCTTAGATCAAGCCATTAAAGCTGCAGCAGAACGCGCAGGTGTTGAAAACTATAAGAAAATTGTGGTTCAGGAAGAGCCCAGCGCATTGGACCTGTTCCTGCGCGAGTTGGCAGACAACTTAAGTATTCATATGGGGCAATACCACTCTTCAAAAACGTCTGTCGAAGGTGAGCTTATCCGCGTTGTAAGGGAGCAGCTTGCGCTACCATTCACCTTGAATGATCCCAATCATGTATACGCTGTTTGTATGGAGTGTTTAGCCTTTACAGATACCCAAACAAACTAGGGCTACAATAATCTAAAGCCAGCATGGCGATGGGGGCTGGAATTAATCCATTAACCCCCACGCCGTTTGGCACGGCGAGTTGGTTCAGCGTCCAATGGGTTTTCCGGCCAAAAGTGTTTTGGATAGCGTCCACGCATTTCTGAACGAACCTGTGCATAAGAACCACGCCAAAAGCCAGGCAAATCCTGGGTGATTTGAATTGGCCGATGAGCGGGCGACAAAAGGGCCAGGCGCAAAGGCCACTGCTTCGGCCCCAATCTGGGATGCTCACCCAATCCGAAGAGCTCCTGCAAGCGAAGTGAAACGATTGGCCCTGCTTCCGCACTATAGTCTATTGGATGTTTTGCTCCGGTTGGCGCTGTAAAGTGACTGGGTGCTGCTGTTTCGATATGTTTGTTCTGCGACCAATCAAGCCTATTTTTTAAAGCCGCATCAAGCTGCTCCGCTTTTATCTGCCCAAGTCCTTGAACATCCTCCAGCAGTGGGCGTAACCATATGTCCATTGAATTGAGCAGCGCTTCCTCCTGAAAGTCAGGCAACTCAACATCCCCTTCACGGGATAGAAAGCGGAGCCTTTCCAGCCAGGCCAAGGTTGATTTCCCCCATGGCAATATAGCAAGCCCAGCTTCTTTCACGGCCTCCAACAATATCTCAGCACCCTGCCCTCTGGGGACGGCAGATGGATCTTGGGCCAAAATGAGCGCTCCCAAACGACGCCCTCTCATGGCACGCAGAGATTGGCTCTGCGCGTCAAAGCTGATGGTCATCTCCGTTTTGATTTGCTTAGAAAATAGCGATTCAATTTCAGATTTTAAGATGGCCGCAGCCGAGAAAATACGCGCATCCTGTTTCGCCCCACTTAGTTCAAAGATCGCGAGGAAATCTTGTTTCGCCAGAGCATCATGGGCATCCACGTGCGCGCCACTGCCATTCGCTAAAGTGTAATAACCTGGCCGGGAACTGCGCGCTCGTGCAACTCTGTCCGGAAAGCCAAGACTTAAAAGCGCCCCCAAGGACAGTTTTCCCGTCTCCTGTTTTGGTACCCGACCGTCTAGCCAATGCATAGCCTGAGCCTTTAGGGCTTTGGACCGTCTGGAAGCATCCCGCACAAATTGCTCAAAGCGCGCCTCCAAATCCACATTCTTACCGCCTATACCCTGTTCGCTGAGCATCGCAGCCAGATAAGCCGCCCTTTTTCCCTCGCCCCGATCAACAGCTTTTAGAATCATATGAGACAAACGCGGATGGAGCGGCATTTTGACCATTGCACGCCCCATGTTGGTAATATTGCGCTTTTGATCGACAGCCTCCAACTGTTCTAGCAGGTCATAGGCTTGGTCCATGGCCGCCTTTGGCGGGACATCAATCCAGTTTATCGTCTCATAATTCTGGACACCCCAATCTGCCAGAATAAGCGCCAAACTCGTTAAATCTGCTGAGCATATCTCCGGCTCATCGAATGGAATGAGAGCACGATTTTGTTCCTCATCCCATAATCGATAGCAAATGCCCGGCCCCGTTCTACCAGAACGGCCACGCCTTTGATCAGCGCTTGATCTTGTGACTTTTTCCGTGACCAGCCTGTTGAGGCCACTTCGCGGGTCATAGCATGCATTTCGAGACAAACCGCTATCTATCACGATATGCACGCCCTCAATCGTTAGACTGGTCTGCGCTATTGCTGTGGACAGCACGACTTTACGCCGTACGCCCTCACCTACAGGCGCTATAGCCTCATCTTGAGTGCGGGCATCTAATTGACCGTGAAGTGGGTAGATATCGGCTTGATCATCCAGCTTCATCTCCCGAAGGGAATCAAAGCAGCGATTAATTTCCCTTTGGCCTGGGAGGAAAGCCAATATTGAGCCTTCATCTTGGTTCATTGCGCGCGCAATTGCTTGGGCCACCCGGATGCCCGTAGGAGTATCCCGATCCTTTCCAAGATAACGTGTTTCTATTGGGTGCAATACCGCATCACATTGAACGCGAAGCGCTGTTTTTAACACGCGTTGGATCGGCTCTATATCAAGCGTTGCAGACATGATGATTATTTTTAAGTCGGGCCGCAAGGCTCCTTGTATCTCAAGACACAAAGCAAGACACAGATCCGCATTCAAACTTCTCTCGTGGAATTCATCAAAGACTACTGCCGTTACACCGTCTAATTCCGGATCAGCAATCAATCGACGCAGAAATAGCCCTTCGGTTTGAAAATTGATTCTCGTTGCCTGTGAAATTTTACGGTCGAGACGGAGTTCATAACCAACCACCTTCCCCGTTTTCTCTCCTCGCGATCTTGCAATAAAATCCGCACTGGCCCGCGCGGCAACTCGTCGAGGCTCCAAAACGACAACCTGTCCGGCCTGCGCCCAATCCTGCTCTATCAGGCGTGGTGGAATTCTTGTGGTCTTGCCCGTACCAGGAGGCGCAACAACGATTGCCTGACTGTGGCTTTTAAGCCCATCACACAGGTCAGAGAGCATTTGTTCAAAGCTTGCATTCATATAATGGGATTAGCCTTTAGCCCTTATCGGTGCAAGGCATGAAAGATTTTGAAGATAAGGAGAATTGTTGGCTGGGGCGGCAGGATTCGAACCTGCGCATGGCGGGATCAAAACCCGCTGCCTTACCACTTGGCTACGCCCCAACGTTGTCAGGCGGGCGCCACTATACTGATTGTTTCGCGAAGGAAAAGACTTTTCATAAGAAAAATTTCACTTAGGCCGATGCAAGGCTCTGTTTTCGGATTTTTCGCTTCGCAGCAAGAGTGATAAACCAATACACAAAAGTCACAAAAATAATAAAGAAAACAGTAGCTTGCGGCATAAACCACGCCAGAATCGAAGGGATTCCTACGAGCGATAAATAGACAGTCAGGCCCCTATTCCAACCATATCTCAAAGCCAGAAAATGATGTAGGTGATTCCTGTCCCCACTGAATGGGGAACGCCCAATCAATACCCGTGAAACCATCAAGCGCAAGCAGTCCAAAACGGGGACTAGAAACCAAAGCACAATCTGCTCTGCACCCATATGGGTAAAGCTGACATTATAAGCGTAAATAGAAGACATGCCGATAAAACCAGCCAATCCATAGCTTCCACCGTCACCTAAAAACAATTTGCCACGCAAGTTAAAAACAAACAACACGGACAGACCAGAGAAGAGAGCGATATAGACCGGTCTTAAGCTTTCACTCGTATACAAGATGAGGAGTAGTGCCCAAATCATGGACATGCCAACAACAAGGCCGTTTTTCCCGTCTGCCATATTGATGGCATTCACTAAACCGACAAGGCAAAGGATTGTAAACGCGGCAGCTGTCGCCCCTAAAAACTGCACATTATCGATGAAAGCAAAATATAAGAACTCCAGTTTGAACACCGGCACATAGGCCGTCGCTGCAAAAAATAGCGCAATTGTTACAGCAAGCCTTGGGATTGGCGAGAGGTGCAAACGATCGTCCGTAAATCCAACGAGAAAAGTGCCAACGGCAATAACATTAAGCCACGCCGCCACCTGAGCCTCATTTTGAGACGCGCCCATGAGGCCAACACTTAAATAGGCCAACATCAAAGATAAAATTGCGACAACAGCAACACCACCAACCAAGGGCGTAACTGCATCATGACGCTTCCGCCCTCCAACAGGGTCAGGGTAGTCCAGTACTTTTAACGCTTTTCCAATAGGATAAGCGAAAAGGCCCGTTAGGAAAGCAAGGCTCAGCCCGATCAGAACCGATAAAATAATGTCAACCATCTCCATCTCTCTCGAGATTTATATGCCGCCTTCGCCCCTGCAACACCGAATCCAACTAATATATTCAGTGTCCCTATTTAAATATCTCAGTTATCTATCAAAGATAACTGCAAGTGATGCCGCTGAAATTGCCAACTGGCTCACAATACCCGTGATATCTCTTGTCAAGTCAAGTGCCGCCAACGGATCCGTATCTTTGGGCACTACAATTGTTGACCCGGGAGGAACCAGGGCTGATGAACTACGCCATGCGGAAACCCGAACCGGCTTGGCAACGCCATTTGGATAAACAAGGAATATGCGATCATCATCCGCACTGGATTGTAAGCCCCCCGCTTCGCCGAGATAATCAGCAACATCTTTGCCCCTAATGAACTGCAATGCTCCAGGATTTAATACATCCCCAATCATCAACACATGCCCAGGCCGCTTTGGCATAAATAAAGTATCTCCAGGCTCCAAAACGACATTTAGGTCATTCCGTAACTTCAATACCCGGGGATCAGCTTCAATAACCATCCGGCCAAGGGCCTCAGCAGTTTCAAAGCGACCACTTAATTGTTGGGCTGCCGCCACAGCGCTTGCGTCCACATTTTTACGTAATGCAGCAACCGCAAGCGCCGCATTTAACTCACGCGAGGCTCGTTTAAAGCCTTCTTCCTGTGCTTCTTTTACCGATCTACGCGTAAAAACTGCGCCATAAGGATAAGCCTGAGATGTAACGCCCCCGGCTCTATCGATCAATTGGGCCAATGTCTCACCCCGCTGGATCGTATAACTACCCGGCCTGCGAAACTCACCCGTCAATAATACGGCACCCGTCTCCTGGTCATCGGAAATTGATTGGACCCGAACACTACTCCCCGGAACAATTTCTACATCTTTGAAGTCAACGACCGACCCTTGAATGGTAGAGCGTTCAGTTTGGCCTGTTTGGGATGCGATATCATAATTAACGTTTATAACTTCGACATTCAAATCATCTGCATCCCGCGCATAACCACCTGATAATGTGATAAGATTTTGCAGGCTTATTTTTCCAGATACAGGAAGGGCCCCTGGATTGCGCACGGCTCCAGACACTGCAACAACATGCTCAAGTGCAAAGGGCAAAACATCAGGATAATCTTCAAACACTTGTGGGCAGAGGGAAGACTCATCTTCCTGTGCTTCTCCTTCCCCTGAAGCTCTTGCCTGCCTTTGAAGCTGCATAATCTCAGATTTAGATTCACCTTTTACCGTTTTCGCTTCTTGCCCCACATTGCTTGAACCACTCGTCCGCAGAGAATTCAAATCGGCAGCAGATGCTTGCCCCCCTTTTTCAACAAGAAAGACGCCCTTAACAATCCCAGAAAAGCGGTCAGTTTGAACTTGTTGAACAAGCCTTTCCAAACTCGACAACGACCTGCATTCTGGCAAAGAGTTTGATTGCCCTAATACAATATCCCTTACAACCCCAGACGTAATAAATGCGACATCAGATGTGCTAAAAACGATGAGATTATCTTCGCTTTTAAGCTGAACATCTGCCCCATTTGCAACATCGATTAAATTTACTGACTCTAAGACCTTACTGCGAGTAAGGTCATCTGTTCGTTCTAGAATCGCAAAGGGCATATAGGCGTTGGGTAGCAAATTGGCTGTGCCTTCAATGACATGTGCAATGGAAGGCGTTTTCCCCAATGCTCTGGGACCAGGAGAGCGGATATGTCCGGCCAAAGAAATACGTCCCTGTTGAAGCCCACCACGCGACGCGACATATATCGCATCTGCACTTTGCGCTGTCGCAGACAAACTATCTACAGATGAATAAGTCTCCCGACCATCCTCAGCAATCCGACTAAGTGTGATATCATTGCCGCGTGGTCTAATCGCACCACCAGCAAATTTAAGGATGTCCTCAAGCGTTTCACGCCTATCTGAAGAAAGCTCATAAATTGCTGGTCGCAATACGTCACCCGCAACTGCGACAGAGTGTGTGATCGGCGGCACAACAATACGATCCCCTCCCTGCAGGCTGAGGTCAGTTGGCGTTGTTCCCGCAAGTACTGAGTATAAATCCAGGCCTTTACTAGTCGACCCTCTAATGAGCCTAACACTTCTAAGGCTACCGCTCTTCTTCACGCCGCCAGCTGCAATTAAAACGTCCAGAGCATCTGACAAAGAAGTCACAACATAAGAGCCGGGGTATTCCACCTCACCAATAACTTGAACTGTAATAGATTTTACGGCCCCTACAGAAACATATACATTTGTACCCAATAATACCTGTTTAACGCGGGCTTCGATCTCCGCACGCACGTCACCAAATTTGCGGCCAGCTGCGTTTATGGGGGGAATATCTCCAATGATCAAACGGCCTTCACTGTCGACTTGCGTAAAAACCTCAGATTTCTCATTACCTTGAAAAACAGCTACGATTTCATCGCCAATCCCGAGAATATAATCGTCTGCAATCCGCCCTGATAACGGATCGTCAACCTCATCAAATCGATCAAAGATATTATAGCCAAATTGAACGAGTTCCGGATCGCTGAGGCGATCACGAAAATCCAATTCCAATACAGACGGAGTCTCTTCTTCCTCAAGAGCAGGCAATGCACCATATTGACCCGACTGATCTGTCTGTAAAAACTGACCTTGTCTTCTTATCTGAGCCTGCCCCCGGCTTTGGTCCACAGGCGACTTTGTGGTTCGACGTTTCGGTCCAGAAGATATCTCATCCTGAAGCTGTTCCAATAACCGCGGGTCGAAAACCTGAGCTTGCCCCGCGCGTCCAACAGTTAAAATAAGAACAGTGGATACCAAAACACATGAAAGAAGAAGTTTAGCCTGACGCATATTATGCCTAACATTTTTGCGTAAATTATTTTCAGAATCAGTCATTGGGTGAGTCTTTGATTCACTACATTAACTAGCATTTGATCCTGTTATCGACAGATCACAGGGCGAGGTCAAGCCACTTCGGGCTTAGTCCAGCGCTATTTTTGTGAGGAAGGGTAGGTTAATTCGATGATGGACGCATCAAGTTCCGTTAGGTCCTGCCTGAATTGATATTCAGGTGAATGTAAAATAGAGCTAGAGGTAATTCCAGGCGCTGAAGCCGTACTGACAGCAGAAACAATACTTAAGCCAAAAACCAAAATGGCTCCCCCAGCTAAGGAGGCGTATTTGTTTATTGTACCGTTCTGCATTTTCATTACCGTCCATTTACCATGATACTAAGACCTGTGATTTAACCTCAATTAAAAGTACAAAGAGTTAAAATCACAACAAAGTGCCAGCACGGCACTCCAAATCAGTACTCGAAAATACAAAACCCACCTGATAGGCCGGAGTTATTAACGATATTTACGGGCAATCACAAGGGATATTTGATCACAATCCTGGAAAAAGCGGCCCTGCCCATGACCACCAGCATTCATGTTTTTGTTGCAATATGCTTTGCATATTGCATGCGACATTTTCTTGATCATAAAGAGCGAAGCATGTTGCGCCACTTCCACTCATTGCAACAAAGGCGTCATCATGTCCCTCCCTAAGGACATGCAGACAATCCTCTATAACAGGCTCCAACGCTTTGGCAGGTCCTTCTAAATCGTTTCGCCTGCCTTCCAACCAACTTTTAAGCGTGTTAAAATCCCTAAAAGGCGAGAGGCTTTCAATATTACCTCCACCATTTAGCACAGCCGCTTTGAAAACATCTCTCGTATTTACAACAACCCGTGGATTGACAAGCAACAATCCCAACCCTTTAGGTAAAGGAGGCGCATCCAGGCAAATATCTCCAATACCGAGAAAGCGACTAGTTCTAGATCGCACACAAACCGGTACGTCAGCGCCAAGGCTGAGGCCAACCTCGCACAATTCCACTTCACTTAATTCCAAAGCCCAAAGTTTATTTAAAGCGCGTAGAGCGGCGGCGGCGTCTGCAGACCCGCCGCCAACCCCCGCAGCGACAGGAATATGTTTATCGAGTGTGAAATGAACACCGCGATTAATACCTGTTTTATCTTTCAGAAGTCGTGCCGCACGTAGGATAAGATTATCAGCCTCACCATCCAAGGCACCCGCCCAGGGGCCTGTGATATCCAGAGTCAAGTCATCTGATTCAGCGGCAATCAAGCGCTCACCAACATCGGCGAACACGACAAGACTATCCAGGTCATGATAGCCATTTGGGCGACGACCCGTGATTTCTAGATAAAGATTGATCTTTGCAGGTGCGATTTCAACACAAGACTGGGGCATAAATATTCAATTGTCCGTGCGGACTTCGCCCACTTCCACGTTATCGAGGCCCAAGTCCAGTTTTTCATTCACCTTTGCGATTAGATCTTCATCCGCATCCAAACCCAAGGTGTGTTTCCATTTATGACGCGCTTCTATCCGGCGGCCAATCTTCCAATAGGCATCGCCTAAATGATCATTGATAGTCGCATCTCCAGGCTGCAGCGCAACGGCCTGCTCCAAAACGCCAACGGCTTCTTCATATTCACCGCTCAGATAAAGCGCCCAACCCAGGCTGTCCACCATATATCCGTCGTTGGGGCGTTGTTCGACCGCCTTTTCAATCATCTTTCGCGCGACCTCATAGTGCATGCCACGGTCAATCCAGCTATACCCCAGATAATTCAAAACAAATGGGTTATCCGGCTTGATTTCCAGTGCTTTTTTGAAATCAGCCTCTGCTTGGGGCCACTTATTCAAACGTTCATAAGCAATCCCACGGGAATAGTAGAGAACCCAGTTCGCCTTCCCTTTTTTGTCATCTAGCAAAATTGCGGCAGTATAGGCATCACTTGCAGGCTCGAATTCTTCTGCAGTACGATACAGATCACCTAATGTGATATGGGCAATAGCATAATCTGGATGGTCTTTCAAAAGGCCCTTGACCAAAGCAATGCCTGCCTTCCGATCATCCATATCGGCCAAGAGATTCGCTAATTGCAACTGCGCATATAACCACTGCCCTGAGTGTTTTGAGACCTGGCTGAACGCACGATAAGCATCCAGGTGCAAATCCTGGGCGTCCAAGACTTCACCGATAAGGTAATACGCGTCATCAAATCCGGGGTGCAGTTCGGTTGCTAAGCGCGCATATAATATGGCTGTTGGTGCCGTTGCTCGATTAATCATCTCCGTCGATATGCGATAGAGCGCCTCAGCAATTCCCGCAGCGGGGGAGTGAGAAAGTATCTCCGGCTGTTTTTTCTTTTCTATCTGTTCCAGCACATGGGACAATCTAACCACATCAGGGTTTTGCGCTGCCAATGGTGCCAAAACGGCTTTAGCACCCTTCCAGTCCTTGCGCTGTGCAAGCCGCGCTGCATAGTCCAAGACAATACGTGGCGATGTCCGCCCACTTAGATCAATCACATCTTGATAAGCGCGTTCAGCCTCATCCCATTTTCCAAGATAAGCAAGGATCATGGCCCTATGCTCTTTAGCAAACTGGGAAAGTGCTGCAGGTCTAGCGATCAACGGGGTAAGGGCATCCATGGCCTCTGACTTCTGGCCCGCTCCGGCCTTAATCCAAGCCAAGACAACGGGTTTAATCAAGCCATCAAAGCCAGTTCCACTTGCTGCATTAAGGGCTGCTTCAGCACTTTCATAATCTTCGTCGATAACAGCATCGACGACTTTCAACATGCGGCTGATGCCATAGGCTGCACGGCCCGGAGGCAAGCCACCATCAATAGCGCGTGCCTCATCAAATCGGCCATTTGAAATGAGGAGTTCAAAAGCGCGACCACGGATATAGCTGTTATCCGGATCATGCGCGAGCGCAGTGAGATAATAATCCGCAGCCGTATTAGTATCACGGGAAATCAGAGCAGCTTGCCCCGCAGAATAGGCATGCAGCCCTGTGCGATAAGCGTCCGGATTAAAGCCCGGATAACTTGTTTCACAAGCTCCAACGCCTGTTGCAGCCACAAAGGCTGTCAGAATTTTGACAAAGCGGCGCAAACCGTCATCTCCCCTTCCGTTCATGCGCAAAATTGCATTATATCACAGCAATTCTTTACATATTGGGATAATTTGGTCCCCCGCCCCCTTCGGGCACCACCCAGTTTATATTCTGCATCGGGTCTTTAATATCGCAGGTTTTACAGTGAACACAATTCTGCGCATTGATTTGCAGCTTAGGCTCACCTTCTTCAACGCCGACAAATTCATAAACGCCTGCGGGGCAATAGCGTTGCTCCGGACCATCATATTCGGCCAGATTTACATTCACAGGAATGCTGGGATCTTTAAGCGTTAAGTGAATAGGCTGGTCTTCCTCATGATTGGTGTTCGACAAAAAGACCGAAGACAATTTATCAAAGGTTACAACACCATCTGGCTTGGGATAGTTAATGGGGTGATAATCGCTTTTCTTGCCCAGCGATTTATAGTCCGCATGATGACCCATTGTCCAAGGCATCAAGAAGCCCAAACCAAGATTATTCAGCCACAAATCCAAGCCGGAATATAAAGTACCCCAGAACCCACCAAATTTTGCAACGGCAGGTTCCGCATTGCGCACCATATGCAGTTCTTTTTTGATTTTGGAACTGTCATAAGCTTGTTGATAAGCGGTGAGTTCATCCTTGCCTTCACTGCCTGCTTTGAGTTTTTCAAAAGCTGCTTCGGCTGCCATCATTCCGCTTTTCATAGCGTTATGAGAGCCTTTAATACGCGGCACGTTCAAAAAGCCCGCTGAGCAGCCAATCAGCGCGCCGCCCGGAAACGCCAATTTCGGCACGGATTGATAGCCGCCTTCATTGATAGCCCGCGCGCCATAAGAAATGCGCCGAGCACCTTCCAGCAAAGGTTTAATGGCCGGATGTGTTTTATAGCGCTGCATTTCATCATAAGGCGACAAATAGGGGTTCTTATAATCAAGGGCGACGACGAACCCGATGGCCACTTGGTTATTTTCCTGGTGATAGATGAAACCACCACCCCAGGCCTCTTTCAATGGCCAACCCTGCGTATGGATAACTGTGCCTGCTTTATGTTTCTCAGGCTCCACTTCCCATAATTCTTTAATGCCAATTCCAAAAGTTTGCGGCTGCACGCCATCGCGCAGGTTGAATTTTTTCATCACCTGTTTGGACAGGCTGCCACGAGCCCCTTCTGCAAAAAATGTGTATTTTCCGTGCAGCTCTATACCTGGTTCATAACTGGGCTTATGACTGCCATCGCGTGCAACACCCATATCCCCTGTTGCCACACCTTTGACGGATCCATCTTCATGGTAAAGAACTTCAGCAGCAGCGAAACCAGGGTATATCTCAACCTCCAGCGCCTCAGCCTGTTCCGCAAGCCAGCGGCAGACATTGCCAAGGGAAACCGTGTAATTCCCTTTATTTGACATGAGAGGCGGCAAAAGAAAGTGCGGGAATTCAATCTTTTTCTTTTCAGTCAACACCCAATGATGGTTGGATGTTACAGGCGTATTGAGCGGTGCGCCCTTTTCTTTCCAATCCGGAATGAGTTCATTGAGATAAACAGGGTCAATCACAGCACCCGATAGAATATGAGCGCCAATTTCAGAGCCTTTTTCCAAAACGCAGACAGAGATTTCCTGTTCCTGCTCCGCCGCCAATTGTTTCAAACGGATTGCTGCGGATAGTCCTGCCGGGCCGCCACCAACGATGACGACATCATATTGCATTGACTCACGTTTCATACATCAGACCCCAATTTTCTTATCAGTCATTTTAGCCTTTATAGATATTGTGGCGACATAAACTCAATGGTGCAATGCAGCAGTGTGCGACATTTAGGTAATTTTATTCACATTTTCGCGTGCAGTCATTCCCAAAGCCCTCTGCATATGCCATTAACCGCTTATCAGGCTAAATCTCATAAACTGTACATCTTAGCCTTTGTTTTATTGCAAAAACACCGGCTACATAGCTAATCTGTGCAGTAAATGCGTATTAGGTAGGATATAGGCCGTTCATGCAGGCGTGGGAAGAGAGACAGGAAGCTTTGGATGCATTAGCCTGGCTTGTTGAAGCCGGAGCCGATGAAGCCATAGAAGACGAGCCGATCAACCGGCTTCTTCAACAAGAAGCTGTCCAAACCAATGCTGCCAAGTCTGCACCCACCCCAATAGCGGCCGCACAAAACAGTGATGCTGCAGAAGCGGAAGCCATCGCCAATCAATGTCAAAGCCTGGATGAGCTGCGCAAAGCGCTTGAAGCCTTTGACGGCTGCCCCTTAAAAAAGACTGCAACCAATCTGGTCTTTTCCGACGGAAATCCGGAAGCATCAGTGATGCTAGTTGGAGAGGCACCGGGGCGAGATGAAGATTTGAAGGGCTTACCCTTTGTCGGTGCATCAGGGCAATTACTGGACCTAATGCTTGCAGCTATCGGTCTCGACCGTAATTCAGTCTATATTTCAAACACGATTTTTTGGCGTCCACCAGGCAATCGCAAGCCAACGCCCCTGGAAACCGCCATATGCCTGCCCTTTATCAAAAGACATATAGAACTGGTGCAGCCAAAACTTCTAGTCTTGTTAGGCGGGACATCCGCGGCTAGCTTATTAGAAAGCCAGGCTGGCATTACCCGGCTACGCGGGCGGTGGAAGGACTATTCCGCAGGTAAGACGTTAATACCGACATTACCTGTTTTCCATCCCGCATATTTATTGCGACAACCGGCGTTAAAGGGCTTGGCATGGCAGGATTTTCTAAGCGTAAAAGCAAAGCTTGAGGAAGTAGGATAGTGATGCGCAATCAGTTGAGCAGACTTATTGTAAAAGCCCTTGGCATATTCATGCTAGGGGTTGTTTTAAGCGCTGCAAACAAGGCGCCACTTCCCAAACCTCAGCCGCCAGAAGCAGGCCTGTGGCAGGATATGAAAGAACTAGGCCCGCGCGATGTCGAATTGTACCGCAGCATCTGGGAACTTCATGAGAAAGGCGAATGGAACAAGGCTGACAAGCTGATCAAGCAGGTCGAAAATCCAATTCTTATGGGGCATGTGCAATATCTGCGTTATATGCATCCTACGAAATACCGTTCCCGCTATTCCGAACTATCAAAATGGATGAGCAAATACGCCGACCACCCAAATGCCGCGCGCGTTTATAAACTGGCTAAACGGCGTCAAGGAAATGCACGCGCACCCAAGCGGCCTTTTGCTGAAAACGGGAAATTGGGCGAAGAGGGCCTGGAAGCCACGGAGAAAGCCCGAACCAGCCGGGAGAGTCGGACCGTTAGAAATTTCCGCCGTCAATTTTATCGTGATGTCAGCCGTACACGCCTAACCAAAGCAGGCAAAGCCCTCTTTGAAATCATTGAAAAAGATCTGTTGTCCCCAGATGAAATCGGAAATATGGGCGGTCGCCTAGCGCGTGCCTGGTATGACTATGGCAATGATATCAAAGCGTTAGATATAGCATCACGCACTGCAGAACTCAGCAAGCGCCATAATTTCGCGCCCCATTGGGTTGCGGGCCTTGCGGCTTGGCGTCAGGATGATTGTTTAAGGGCAGGTCGGCATTTTGCAGAAATCTCTCACACATCTGATGCCAATGAAGACATTTTGGCAGCCGGTGCTTTTTGGGCCGCCCGTGCTAATCTCGTATGCGAAAAACCGGCTGAAGCTTATCCTCACCTTCGCCAGGCTGCACTTTATGACTTAACTTTTTACGGCCAAATTGCTGCACGACAGCTTCATATTTCCCAACCTCGAAACTGGGAAGTCTATGGACTAACCGATGAAGACTGGGCGCTGATAAAAGATAAAGCTACCGTAAAGCGCGCTATCGCACTCATTCAAATCGGTGAGGCTGAAATGGCGGACCGGGAAGTTCGGACCGCTTGGAAGATTGGCAAAGCAAAAGACTTTTGGCCCCTTATCAAATTAGCAACCAGCCTTGATTTACCAGAAAGCCAGGTTCGCATTGCAGAGGGCAAACCTCATAAAGAAGACACGCCTTTAAGCGCCTTATATCCTGAGCCAGGATGGCAGCCCCAAGAAGGCTTCTCGATGGACCGTGCTTTGGTCTATGCCTTAATCCGTCAGGAAAGCCGCTTTGCCTCCTGGGCACGCAGCCATGCCGGAGCACGTGGTCTCATGCAAGTCATGCCGCGCACCGCCAGCTTTATCGCCAAGGACAGAAAATTGGTTCGCGATAGAGAACAACGGCTTTATGACCCTGAATTTAACATGTCACTTGGGCAGCGTTACTTGGTTTATCTTTCTGACCACGATGTGACCTATGGCAATTTATTCATGGTTCTCGCGGCCTATAACGGTGGGCCGGGCAATTTATCGCGCTGGATAAAGAACACTGAATTCAAAGACGACCCACTGCTCTTCATTGAATCCATTCCGCGTCTGGAAACGCGGAATTATATTGAATATGTGATGTCAAATTATTGGCTCTATCGTTCACGCTTTGGCCAGGACACGCCAAGTCTGGACGCCGTTGCATCCGGTGCCTGGCCGACCTATGAAGCGCAAGATGAAGAGCAAATCGTAAAACCGGCAGGCGCGGTTGCAGCGCTGCTAAACTAATTAAAGGCATATCCCATGGCGATTGATGAAAGTCGGACGTTCGTTCCGGTTAATATTGCGGTTTTGACCGTTTCCGACACACGTGGACCTGAAGACGACCGCTCAGGCGATACTTTGGTTCAAAGGCTGACTGATGCCGGACATAAGCTTGCTGCGCGGAAAATTATCCCAGATGAAAAAGATGAAATCATTAGCCAGTTAAAAACTTGGGTTGCGGATGATGGCGTTGACGTTGTCATTTCCACAGGCGGCACAGGCGTCACGGGGCGCGACATCACACCGGAAGCTTTTGAAGCCGTCTATGACAAAGAGATTAAAGGTTTTGGCGAGTTGTTTCGTATGCTGAGCTATAAATTCATCGGCACATCAACAATACAATCTAGAGCAACCGGCGGCGTTGCGGGTGGCACTTATCTCTTTGCCCTCCCCGGCTCCACTGGCGCTGTGAAAGACGGCTGGGATGGTATCCTAAGAGAACAGCTCGATATCCGCCACCGTCCCTGTAATTTTGTCGAATTGATGCCACGATTGTTGGAAAAATAACCTAAGGTCTTGGTTTCAATAGCAGACTCAATTGTTCTTGTTTTGTTCTATTTTTGCCTTATGATAAGAGTAGAAACAAGACAAGTGAGTCTAGACCATGGGTCAAAGCCCTGCCCTTTTAAAACAGATGTCCAGCCCGGAATATGCCCGGGCGGAAGCTGCGCGGCGCAAAGATAAGAGAGTTAGAGGACGCGGCGCATTATCAAATGCACAGGGACGCTTTGAACCCCATCAAATTAGTAATTTCGATGATGGCTGGGGCACAATTGAAGAAAGCGAACAAAGCCGCCGCACCCATGTCAGCATAGATAGCAGCCGTAGCGCTATCACTTATAATACGTCCCCAGACATTCCTTTTGACCGCTCCATCAACGCCTATCGTGGATGTGAACATGGCTGTATTTATTGCTTCGCGCGCCCAAGTCATAGCTTCCTTGGCCATTCCCCAGGCCTTGATTTTGAAGAAAAGCTTTATGCCAAACCAGAAGCACCTGCGCTCCTGCGCAAAGAGATTTCCGCACCAGGATATAAAGTCGCCCCCATCGCCCTGGGCACAAATACAGATCCTTATCAACCGATTGAACAGCGCTTTAAAATCACGAGAGGTATTTTAGAAGTCCTTTTTGAAGCAAAGCACCCGGTTACAATTGTCACCAAATCTCATTCAATAACGCGGGATTTGGACCTGTTGGAAGCGATGGCAGCCCATGATTTGATAAAAGTGGCCCTCTCCGTTACCACTCTAGACCATCGATTAGCGCGCCTAATGGAACCCCGGGCCTCAACACCGGCAAGACGCCTGGACGCCATCGCAGCTCTCTCAAAAGCTGGCGTAAAAACAGCCGTGATGTTTGCACCTGTCATTCCTGGATTAAACGACCATGAGATGGAGTGGGTATTAGCAGCCGCCGCGGACGCTGGAGCTTTGGAGGCAAATTACATAACGCTGCGCCTGCCCTATGAAGTGAAGGATTTATTCCAACAATGGTTACGTCAACATTACCCCGACCGAGCTACAAAGGTCATGAACATTCTCGCCTCAATGCGTGGCGGCAAGTTAAATGACCCACACTTTGGCAATCGGATGAAAGGTGAAGGCGCTTATGCTCTTATGCTTGCGAAACGCTTCCGCCTCACTGCCAAACGCTATGGGCTTGGAGCTCGCTCCGGCCCCATTAATACCGCATCCTTTACCCCTCAGAATAGTGGGCCAGTTCAGCTCAGCCTTTTGTAACCTCATGAGGCAAAATGTTGATTTTTCGATGAACCGTTGAATCAGCGCGACAATAGGTGTTGTAGCAGAGCAATACACCCACTATATTAGACGGTGATAGCTTGGTGCTGTTGGGGATTAAGGGGCAGTCCTCATTCATGAACCAGAGGTTGGGTTATTGGCCCAACCAAAGTGACAGGACTGCGGAATGCCCGTAACGCAAATTATATTTTCTCATTCTTCTGACTTTAAGATGAGGTCAGGCTGGGTCTATTTCCCCAGCCCTGCGTTTGCAATCGCCTTCAACATTTAAGCCGTCAGTCGCGATCTTGAACATGATTTTCTAGGTCACGACATTTCCTCACCGCATGCTTGGCCCGCCGGTTTCCCCCGGCGGGTCCTTTTTTGCATTATTGCGTATCATGAGCCTGCGCTCTATCAATGCCGGATGGAAAAAACAAAAATCAAACCGACATTCGACCTTGAAAAAGAACACGCCTGCCCCGTCGCGGGCATAGATGAAGCCGGGCGTGGGCCTCTAGCCGGACCTGTCGTTGCAGCCGCGGTTATTCTTGACCCCAATGCAATTCCAGAGGGCCTGAATGACTCCAAGAAGCTTACCGCCAAAAAGCGTGAAGAGCTGTTTGAACTGATAACCAACCAAGCGCAGGTCGGTGTCGGCATTATTGAGGCGCCACATATAGACCGTATAAATATTCTCCAGGCCACCTATCAGGCGATGATAAATGCCTGTGCAAACTTAACGCTACAGCCTGGCCACTGTCTTATTGATGGCAATCGACTACCCCCCCTCTCTATCCCCGCAACAGCCATTGTAAAAGGCGACAGCAAGTCTCTCTCCATCGCTGCCGCTTCAATCATAGCTAAAGTCACAAGAGATAAGCTCATGCTTGAGCTTGACGCCCTCCATCCACAATATGGCTGGGCGCGCAATATGGGCTACGGCACCAAAGAACATATTGAAGCTATAAAGCTTCATGGCCCCACGCCTTATCACCGCATGAGTTTTGCACCGTTAAACACACCCCACCGCAGTTAAACTGCGCCCCATCTCAATTTCGAAAAAAACTTAATGACATGGTGTTGTATTTTACCAACACACCACCATATGAGAATGGTAGCGGAACCCCCGCTCCCTTGTGACGATGGAGAAACTATTATGTTTAACGAATTGAAAACGGTTCAAAGCGAAATAGGAAAATTAAGCCGCACCTCCAGCGAACGGCATGACCGTCGCCGCCGTCGTGCCGCTCGCCATGCTCGTGAACGTTATTGGAATTAAAATCGCGCCGGTCCTCCCCAATACAAAACGACGCAGTAAATACAAAATTGACCGCGAAAATGCCGCCCTCAGCCCCCATGAGGGCGTTTTTTTATGACTTGCAATGACAAAAAATGAAAAAAATTTCGGGCCTATGTCCATTTTGCCACTAGACCCGTATTTTGTGGTGACAGGAATCTAACGACTCAAGACCTAGTGTCAGAATCGCAAAAATCGCGAAAATGTTCTCTATTTCTTCTCAATTCAATATTAAGAATCTTGTGTAACTACTTGATTCATTAACCAAATACGACTTGACCCGATTCGGCCCTCTCGTCATGTTGAACGACCGAATCACTTTTAACAGTTGAGTTGGCACCAGCCAATCAAGGGGACATGTCATGGCGAAGCAAAAAGAAAAGACGCGCAGCCTGCCGCTCAATCGCATACTACAAGGCGATTGTATCAAGGTGCTTGAAAGCCTGCCGGAGAAGTCCGTCGACGTCATTTTCGCAGACCCCCCTTATAATCTTCAGCTCAAAGACAATCTCTTGCGCCCCGACAATTCGAAGGTCGACGCCGTCACAGATGACTGGGATAAATTCTCATCCGCACAGGCTTATGACCAATTCACTCGTGAGTGGATGACAGCTGCCCGCCGGGTGTTGAAAGAAACCGGTACAATTTGGGTTATCGGGTCTTATCATAATATCTACCGCGTCGGTGCAATAATGCAGGACCTTGGGTTTTGGACTTTGAATGACGTCGTCTGGCGCAAATCCAACCCGATGCCGAATTTCAAGGGCACACGCTTCACCAACGCTCATGAAACACTTTTATGGTGCGCAAAATCAGAAGACGCACGCGGCTATACCTTCAATTATAACGCAATGAAGGAATTGAATGAAGGCACACAGATGCGTTCAGACTGGGTCATTCCCATTTGCTCAGGCGGCGAACGCATTCGCGTTGACGGTGAAAAGGCACATACGACGCAAAAGCCCGAAGCTTTGCTTTATCGTGTTCTTCTATCCTCAACGAAAAAAGGCGATGTGGTTCTTGACCCCTTCTTCGGCTCAGGCACGACGGGTGCTGTCGCCAAGAAACTCGGTCGTAATTATATCGGGATTGAGCGGGAGCAGCGCTATATCGACATTGCCCGCGCCCGCATCTCCGGTGTTGAAACAGCTCCGGATGAGGCGTTGGAAATCACCGGCTCCAAACGCGCGCAACCACGCGTGCCTTTTGGCCATCTGGTTGAACGCGGCATGTTAGAACCCGGTATGAAGCTGTTCGATTCCCGGCGTAAAGTGGCAGCCAAAGTACGTGCTGACGGGACTTTGGTGGTGAACGACGCCTCAGGCTCTATCCACCAAATTGGCGCACATGTCCAAGGTGCACCAGCCTGCAACGGCTGGACATATTGGCATTTCGAACGCAAGGGCGAACTCTTACCCATTGATGTATTGCGTCAAAAAGTCCGCGCAGAAATGCGTCTTAACTAAACCGAAACCAATTGGGCTTGGGGCCAAGATTTTGGCTCCAACATGTTCCGATGGGGCCACCGCTTCCCCAGGCAAAATGAATATGCCCACAAAGATGAAGTCTTATTTGGTTCCGCTCCAAAAAAAGCCGCAGAGCCTCGCTGCCTTCATGCGTGCCATCACGCTGCTTATCTCCAATGCCAAATGCAGGCACATGGGTAATCAACACCGCATTATCCGGGCAGGCCTTTAACATTTCAGCGGCTTTTGCTTCATCTAAATATTGGTTCCACTCGTCATAACAGCATCGTGGGAATTCATAGCCAAGACCGAAAAACGTCTGGCCATCAATTGTCCAACTGCTCCCATGTAAAACATGCGCAGCCTCCCACCCGCAGCATGCCTTTTGCAGTGCTGACAATTTTTCATGATTGCCAGGCACAACCACTGTTGGCGTGTTAATCGCAAAAAGCCTGCGCATATAATCTTCAAGACCCCGCCCCTTTTGCGCAAAATCTCCCGCAATGACGACGACATCCGCGTGCTCTGCTGCCTCAACCAAAGTGCTTGCCGCTTTAGAAGAAAGATGTAGGTCGCTGATTGCTAAAATCCGCATGAATTGCTCCCGTTCAACTGTTTACAAAACGAAGGGAAATTGCGCCAAGAGCGATAAATATAACGCCGATAAGATGCTGACGCGTTGGGCGCTCCCCAAGAAAGAAGATCGCAATGAGCGCGGCAAAGATGATGCTGCTTTCACGCAGGGCTGAGACCAAAGCCAAAGGGGCCTTTGTATAAGACCAGATAACAAGCGCATAGGCACCAAATGACAACAAACCGCCCAAAAGGCCGAGGTGCCATAGCCTGAATGCTCGCCTAAGCGCGCCGCGTTGGGGCGATATTGAAATCGACATCACGAACAACACCGCATTTAAGGCCGACAGCCATCCGTAGAAAGTCACCGGATGTATGGCGCTTCTGGCACCCCAAGCATCAGAAACGCTATAAGCTGTGATGAAGCCGCTTGTGAGCAAGGCGGTATAGAGATTTTTTCGGCCCAAATTGCCACGCCAAGCCATAGCGAAAAGCCCCAATAGGATGAGTGCCATTGCCCCATATTGTTGAAGGGACAATCGCTCGGCAAAGAGGACGATAGACAATAGCGAGATATTAAGCGGCACAAAGCCGCGCGCGATAGGATAAACAGCGGACAAATCAGTCATGTGATAAGCCCGAATGAGCAAGAATTGATATCCAATCCGCAATATGGCACCGCTTAGCAAAAAGGGAAGCTCGGCTGACGACGGCAATGGGAAAGCCACCATTATCGCAACAGCCGGCACTAAGTGCCCAAGCGTTATCGCCGTCATCATGGCCGTTTTGTCCGGCACATTTTTTACAATTGCGTTCCAGCTCGCATGCATCAATGCCGCGCAGAGAACCGCCGAGAAAACCAAGATATCCATAGCAAATCCAAGCTAAATCGACGCCTGAATTGCATGAATTCAAAAATTATAATAACTTAATAATATATTTTTATTCATAAGGAAAAATTACGTTTGGATATCTCCTTCCTTCAAACCCTTTTATCCGTAGAACGCTATGGATCCATCGCTGCTGCCGCAAGAGTACAGGGATTAACATCCGCCGCTGTTTCCCAGCGTATCAAAACGCTGGAAGAGCAATTGAAAACACCTTTATTCAAACGCTCAGGCAAGACGGTTAAGCCCAGTGAAGGCTGTCTTCGCATCCTGCCCGCTGTTCGAAAAATCGTTGAGGAAGTATCAGCGCTTCCCTCTCTGGTCTCCGCTGACGGACTAAATTGCACCCTGCGCATTGGTGCGATTGGCACGATGATGTCAGGCTTGATTCCCCAAAGCCTGGCAAAGCTGCGCGTGGCAGCGCCCGGCGTATTACCTGAGATTCATCCAGGCACCTCTCCTGCCCTATATGAGGCGCTCATGAAGGGTGAATTGGATATGGCGCTTCTCATTGCGCCACCCTTTGACTTACCAAAGCATTTGAAAGCCACGCATATTCGGCGGGAAAAGTTGAACTTGCTCAGCTCTTTAGAAGATAAGGGTGATTTCGAAACGCTATTCCGCTCAAGACCCTATATCCAATATAACCCACAATCCTGGGGTGGACGCCAGGCTGAGAAATTCCTCCACGACCAGGGAATTATGCCTGATATTTTCTGCATGATTGACGCCCTCTCAACGACAGCGAATATGGTGGCGCAAGGTCTGGGGATATCCCTCGTTCCTGACTGGCTTCGAGATAGCGATGACTCATATGATGTGCGCTGGACAGTCATTGAGGATGATATTTATGCCCGCGACATCATCCTGCTTCAGCAACATATGTCGGCAAAATCCAGCGCGATTGAAGCGTTTAAAACAGCCGCAGGAATATCAGGAAAATTATGAATTCCATTTATGAAGATTAATATATTATAAGTTGTGAAAAATTAACAATTACACCCAAAAATAAACCCATATCGGGATATCTTGAGGGGGGATTTATCATGGACGGTAAGGCTTTAACAAGAAATGTGCTAACTATTATTTTTTCTGTTTCATTAAGCACAATGGCAAACACAGCTGCTGTTGCACATGGTGGGGGGGCTTAATTCAGAAGGCTGTCATCACAATCGTAAAACAGGCGGTTATCATTGCCATCGCGCACCTTCACGGCCAGCAACACCTCTCTCCAATCAAGGGCCAATTAAATTGGCACCTTCAGGCACCTGCTACGGACCAAGCAGCGAAAGTTATGGCGACATTATCGCTGTAAAACGCTTTCAATCTATCGCAGCTTGTCGCCAGGCTGGCGGGCGCTAGCTATTCCTCTTGGAAAGATGGTCTTCCCAGGCAAGCGCATGAGAGATAATCGTCTCTAAGTCGTCGTTTTCCGCCTGCCAGTCCAGCGTTGCATGTAATTTTTCAACACTGGACACCAATTCAGCGGGGTCGCCTGCACGGCGTGGCTCTTCGCGAATATTCAAAGTCACGCCAGCAACTTTCTCAACCGCCTGCAAGACTTCACGCACGGAATAGCCGCGACCATAGCCCAAATTCATGGTCAAATTTTCGCCAGGGTGCTCCATCAGATATTCAAGCGCTGCCACATGTGCGGATACTAAATCGGATACGTGGATATAGTCCCGCACACCCGTGCCATCCGCTGTGGGGTAATCTGTGCCGAAGATCGCCACACCGTCCCTTTTGCCCAGAGCCGCTTCACTGGCCACTTTTATCAGATGGGTCGCCCCGTCTGTTGACTGGCCTGTACGACCTTGAGGGTCGGCACCTGATACATTGAAATAGCGAAGGGCGGCATAGCTTAACCCATGTGCTGCTGAAACGTCTGCCAACATGGCCTCACTCATAAGTTTTGACATGCCATAGGGATTGATAGGATTTTTCGGTGTTTCTTCACTAACCTGCGCAATATCAGGCACGCCGTAGACAGCAGCCGTCGACGAAAAGATGAAATAAGGCACCGCATTAGTTACAACCGCCTCAAGCAGGCTACGAGTTGCGGCTGTATTATTGCGATAATATTTGAGTGGGTTTTCAACAGATTCCGGGACGACTACGCTACCAGCGAAATGCAAAACTGCGTCATAATCCCGGACAGACAAAACCTTATTAAGAAAGGTAATATCATTGATATCACCCTCATAGAACTCAGCCTGCCCCGGAATGGCCCAGCGATGCCCAGTCGTCAGATTATCTATAATTGTGACATTAGCCCCAGCATCAAGTAACGCCCACACTGCATGGGAACCGATATACCCAGCGCCCCCAGTCACGATTATGTTCTTATCTTTTATGGACATCCCCCACTCCAGCTTTACTTATTTCAAGTCAAAATGATGTTCCACATAACGAACGATAGATTCAACACAAGCCTCAATGTCTAAAGCCGCAGTGTCGACAACTAAATCCGGACTTTCTGGCGGCTCATATGGCGCTGAAACACCAGTGAACTCTTTGATCTCACCGCTGCGTGCCTTGGCATAAAGGCCTTTGGGATCACGCGCTTCACAAGTCGCCACATCCGCCCTGATATAAATTTCATGGTAATTCTCACCCGCCGCCTGACGCGCCCGTTCACGGTCCGAACGATAAGGTGAAATGAATGAGGTAATAGACAACATGCCCGCCCTTGAAAACAAGGCTGCAACTTCACCAACCCGGCGGATATTTTCCGCGCGATCTTCCGGTGAAAACCCAAGATTAGCATTCAAGCCATGACGAACATTGTCGCCGTCCAGCACATAGACCTGATAGCCCTTGTTAAAGAGGCGTTTTTCAACCTCAATCGCCAAAGTGGACTTACCAGCACCAGATAAACCGGTGAACCAAAGGACACCGCCTTTATGGCCATTTCTGCGCGCACGGTCATTATCGGTAATTTCATGGCTGACTTTGACGATATTAGTCGAACGTTGTGTAATAAGATCACGCTGATCGGCATACCCCTCCATAGAGATAATACCGCCACCAGCCGCATCATACCCATCCACAAGAACAAAACGCCCTGTGCGTGCGCCCCGTTCAAACGGATCTAGGGCTACCATGCGGTCACAACGGATAATAACTTCCGCCACTGCGTTGCGCTCAACAATATCCGCCTGTTTTGCGGACAAATCCCCCGTGTCCACAACGCGCTCGATACGGTCTATTTTCACCGGCACTTCAGCTGTCGCCAGCTTCAATTTCAAACGCTGACCCTGTCGCAATGGCTCTTTGCCAAGCCAGAAAACGTGGCCCCTAAATACATCCGTTTCCATCGGTGCATGTTCGACATGACTGATGATTTCACCGCGCTCGACAAAAATCTGCTCATCTAGAGTGATGCCAACGCTTTGACCCGCATGAGCCTGCATGGGTTGTTCCGGTACATTCCATGCTTCAATAGACTTCACGACAGCAGATTTATTAGATGGAGAAAAGAGCACGCGGTCGCCAACGGTCAAGCGCCCCTGTTCAATACGTCCAACGATGATGCGACGCTGATCGAATTTATAAACGTCTTGAACCGGCATACGCAGCGGCTGCTCAACCGGGCGTGTGATAGATGCAAAACTGTCCAGCGCTTCAACGACTGTAGGCCCTTGATACCAAGGCATATTATCACTGCGTTCGGCAATAAGATCGCCTTCACGCGCTGACACAGGAATGATGAAGGTCGCCTCAACACCAATACTTGCTAAATACGCACGGTATTCCTCTTCAATGTCACGGAAGCGCTTCTCATCATAATTGATGAGATCCATCTTATTTACGGCAACAGCAACCTGACGAACGCCAAGCAGGTGCAGCAAATAACCATGGCGCTTAGACTGTTCCGCAACCCCTTCTGCCGCATCAATAACAAGCAACGCCGCATCGGAAGCAGCAGCTCCTGTTACCATGTTTTTCAAAAATTCTTTATGTCCGGGCGCATCGATAATGACATAGTCGCGCAAAGCAGTCTTAAACCAAATCTGGCTGGTATCAATGGTAATACCCTGGTCACGCTCAGCCTGAAGGCTGTCCATAAGGAAGGCCCATTCAAAAGGCATTCCACGACGCTCACACATTGCTTTAATAGCTTCGAATTTGCCATCAGGAAGCGATCCGGTGTCATGGAACAGTCGACCAACCAGTGTTGATTTACCGTGATCCACATGGCCGACGATTACGATTTTTAGCATATCGCGGGGCGCGTTTGTGATTTTAGATACCTGCATGTCGCCTCTCCGCCTTATAGATAACCATCGGCGCGAAGACGTTCGAAACTGTCTTCTGCCTCATGGTCCATGGCGCGACCCGCACGCTCCGGAATTTTTGTTGTTTCAAGTTCTTCAATAATGCCTTCAATGGTTGTGGCATTTGATTCAACAGGCGATGTAATATCCTTATCTCCCAAAGACCGGTAGCGCTTGCCATCCTTGGCAAAATACAACGGAATGACGGGGATGTTTTCACGCAAAGTATAGTGCCAGATATCGACTTCAGTCCAATGCAGCAGCGGATGAATGCGCACATGCGTGCCCGGGGGAAAGTCAGTTTTAAACTGATCCCAGAATTCCGGCGGTTGATCGCGAAAATCCCATTCACCCTTTGCACCACGGGGTGAGAAGACCCTTTCCTTCGCGCGCAATGCCTCTTCATCACGGCGGATACCGGCAATCAAACCGCCAAAGCCGTGTTTTTCAGTCATTTTCTTCAGACCCGCAGTTTTCCTGGCAGCAGAGCGCGCTGCTGGCGGTAATGATGCATCCATTTCTTCAACGGGCGGGCAGGTTCCTGAAAGAAAGTTCAAATTCCATTCTTTCGCATAGCGATCACGGAATTCATACATTTCCGGAAATTTCTTTTCCGTATCCACATGAATAGCAGGGAAAGGGACATGGCCAAAAAAGGCTTTACGAGCCAGCCAAATCATCACATTGGAATCTTTGCCCAAAGACCAAAGCAGGGCAATATTTTCAATCCGATTAAACGCTTCGCGTAATATAAAAATGGACTGTTGTTCCAAATCGTCCAAATGACTCATGCGGTCCTTCCTCTACAGGCAAAAACTATATATCTGCATATTTGTGAATATTATGTGGTTGCCCAATACCCTTTTGCACTTAAAGGGGTCAAGAAAGGCTTTATAAAGTCTGAAAAATTTAGACTTAATCATATTAGCTATGCCCCTAATCCCCCTTGTAATTCCGGAGCTAAGCCATGAATATAGAACATGCGTGGCATTAAGGAGCAAGTCGAATGCTGAAATCACTCATAAAATTGGGCTTTTTGCCTGTTGCCCTCAGCCTCTTGGGAGCCTGTAGCACCCCCAAGTTCGAAGCCGATGTGGTTCGATTTCACACTTTAAGTGCCGCAAATGAGTTCCAAAACAAGTCCATAACAGTCGTTCCTCAATATGAAGAGCAAAATGGCTTGGAGTTCTCCTCATATGCAGATGCTGTCGGCCAAAAACTAGCAGGCCTGGGCTTCACACCTGCAGCAAACCAAGAAGAAGCCGATTTTCTCGCTGTCCTTGATTACAATATTCAGCCCAGAGCTGCTGTGGATGAGAGGCGAGACAGCCCAGTGTCTGTTGGAGTCGGCGTTGGCGGTGTTGGGAGCCATGTCGGGGTCAGCGTGGGCACCATATTCGGGGTTGGGGAAAGAAAGCCGGATACATATTATTCGCGTTATCTTGGCATCAAGCTTCAAGATCGCACCAATAATCAAATCATTTATGAAGGCCGCGTCACATCAGAAGGCAAAGAAGGCAACCCTTCCCTTATTCTTCCCGTGATGATAGACGCCCTTTTTTCGGAATTCCCAGGGCCTAGCGGGGTGACTACAGAGTTTGAAACCCGCCTGGAACCCAAACAATAGATAAATAAGGGCAAATAAGATGCATATCAGCAGCGTATTCGACGGTGGGAATATCATCATAGATAACGCCAGTGATAAACAGGACATCCAATTACGGATCCGCAAAGATAACAAATCAGACTTTTATCAATGGTTCTATTTCCGCGTGTCCAATGTACGCGGGGAAATTTGTCGATACCGCATTACAAATGCGGGCGGGTCAGCCTATGTCGATGGGTGGAAGGACTATAAAGTCTGCGCTTCCTATGATCGCGATATCTGGTTTCGGATCGACACGGAATTTGATGGTGAGAATTTGATTTTCTCGCACGAGGCCAATGCCGACAGCGTCTATTTCGCCTATTTCGCACCCTATTCCATGGAACGTCACGCCGACCTGATTGCAGATATAAGCCAATTACCACATGTCTCGGCTGAGGTTTTAGGCCAGACCCTGGATGGTCAGGATATGGACCTACTGACCATCGGCACGCCGGGGGAAGGTAAAAAGAAATGCTGGATGATTGCCCGACAGCATCCCGGGGAAACCATGGCAGAATGGTGGATGGAAGGCGCGCTTGAGCGTTTAAGTGACATTGATGATCCGGTGGTCAAAAAATTGCTGGATAAAGCCGTTTTTTATATCGTTCCCAACATGAACCCGGACGGTTCCAAGCGCGGTCACCTTCGCACCAACGCGGCGGGGGCAAATTTAAACCGCGAATGGGCCAATCCGACAGCGGAAAACAGTCCGGAAGTGCTGCTTGTGCTGAATAAAATGGATGAAATCGGCGTGGACTTTTCTTTTGATGTCCATGGCGATGAAGCCCTACCCTATAATTTCATTGCGGGCTTTGAAGGCATTCCATCCATCACTGACCGCCTGACAGACCTTCTACGCCGCTTTGAGAATAAGCTGGAGGAACTGTCTCCGGATTTCCAGACAAAATATGGCTATCCCACACCACCGGCTGGCAAAGCCAATTTGACCATGGGAACTAATCAGATTGCTGAACGTTTTGACTGCCTGTCCATGACACTTGAAATGCCATTTAAAGATAATGCTGATTTACCGGATGATTTAGAAGGCTGGTCACCGACAAGGTGCAAACATCTGGCTCGAGAATGCCTGGCGACGCTGGCTTATTTGGTTGATGACCTGCGCTAGCTCTTGCCTGTAAACAAAGACTTTGCTAGGCGTGGCGCCATATTCAACACGCCTTCAACAAGGGGATAAACATGCCGCAACTGGTGCTGCTTCGTCATGGCCAAAGCCAATGGAACTTAGAAAACCGCTTTACCGGTTGGTGGGATGTCAATCTTTCAGATAAAGGTGTGGAAGAAGCGCGGGAAGCCGGACGTGCATTGAAAGAAGCCGGTTTTCAATTTGATGCCGCCTATACCTCTGTCCTTACACGGGCGATTAAAACACTTAATCTAGCTATTGAGGAAATGGGCCAGCTTTGGCTCCCCACCACAAAGGCCTGGGAGTTAAACGAGCGTCACTATGGCGGCCTAACCGGCTATAATAAAAAGGAAATGGCGGAAAAAGTCGGTGATGAACAAGTCTTCATCTGGCGTCGCTCCTTCGACATTCCTCCGCCTGATATGGAAAAGGGCAGCGAATTCGATGTTTCCGCTGACCCACGCTATGCAAAGCTTGATTCCAAACTGGTTCCGCAGACAGAAAGCCTGAAAGACACGATTGAGCGCGTACTTCCCTATTGGGAGGCCAACATTGCGCCAGACCTGCGTGATGGTCAGAGACTAATCATCGCAGCCCATGGAAATTCATTGCGCGCTTTAGTGAAATACCTAGATGGCATTTCAGATGAAGAAATCCCCACAGTTGAAATTCCAACGGGCAAACCACTTGTTTATAATTTAGATGCTAGCCTTAAGCCGGTAGAGCGCTATTATCTTCATGAGCGGTAAATAGGGCTTAAATAAAAACGCAGGAGCAATGGGGGGCACAGCTCATGCGATATGATTTGACCGATAAGGTCGCGCTGGTTACCGGCGCGACCAGCGGCATAGGGTGGGAAATCGCTAAAGGCCTGGCACAATTAGGGGCGCAGGTGATTGTTCACGGGCGCTCCGATGCAAAACTGTCTCGGTTATTAAAGCGCCTTCCAAACACCCAAAATTCCGACAAACATATCGCTGTAAAGGCGGATTTCAGGGATTTGAGTCACGTTCGCAAGATGACGGACCAAGTGCTGTCCGAAACCAAAAAACTAGATATTTTGGTGAACAACGCTGGCGTTTGGACGCCAAGACGACAGACCACCAAACAGGGCTATGAACTTCAATTTCAGGTCAATTATCTCGCACCCTTTCTAACCTTGCAGCTTTTAAAAAATCACCTGACTAAGGGGCGCGTCGTGAACATAACGTCGGCTATGCATTTAAGGGGCCATCTGGATTTTGCAGACCTGATGTATGAATATCGCCCCTATTCCGGCTTGGGTGCTTATGCACAGTCGAAGCTCGCCTTAATGATGGCGACCAAATCCTGGGCGGAAAAAACGCCTGCTGATAAATTTACCATCAATGCAGTCCATCCCGGCATCGTGCGCACCAAAATTGCTTCAGGCATGAGCTGGCAGGCCCTCGTCTTTAGGGCATTTGGGCTTTTTTACCTGACACCGCGGGAAGGCGCAGTCGGCCCATTACGCCTTGCGGCAAGTCCCAAATATGAGGGCAAAACCGGCGGATATTATACCAACCACGAAAAAACCGCACCACATCCATTGGTCCAGGACAAAGCTGCACGAGAGAGACTGTGGACAGTTTCGAAGGAATTATGCAGCATTGAATAGACAGCGAGGGTCGGCGTAAAGTGAGAGCATGGTCATGACTTCATCATCCGATCAATGGATTGACAGACTTTTCCGTCATGAGCGCCTTGTTTTTGCCTTATGTTTGATTGCAACTATCGCCTTTGGGCTAGGCGGTTTGAAACTCAGCTTCTCTCATGATTACCGGGCGTTTTTCGACCCTAAAAATCCGAATCTGGCCGCGCATGAAGCAATGGAACAAAGCTTCACCCAATCCGATGGTGTTAACCTGTTCCTTCATAAAGATAAGGGTGATTTTTACAATCAGGCGGATCTTGAAGCGATTGAGGCGCTCACCCAGGCAGCCTGGTCCATACCTCATGTCATCCGCGTTGACTCGCTTGTAAATTACCAGCACAGCCAAGCCGAGGGGGATGACCTTCTGGTCACGCCCCTATTCCAAGATGGTGAAGCCGCAATTCCAATTGAAGATATTAAGCGTTTAGGGGAAACCGATCCGCTTATTAAAAAACGACTAATCAGCGCGGATGGTCAGACGGTTCAAATCATAGCCACAACCCAATTGCCAGAAGACCGCGATGCCTTGTTACCAGACATCGCAAACGCCGTTGAAAAGCTAAAGACCCAGTTCAAACAGGACTATCCGGGATATAAAATCGCTACGACCGGCGTCATCATGTTGTCTAACAGCTTTTTTGAAATCACGATTAAAGACATGACGCTGTTGTTCCCGCTGATGATCCTGCTTCTCGGCGCGTTAATGGCTTATTTTTTCAGGTCCATCGCTTTAAGCGTGGCAGCCCTTGTGGTCATGGGCATTACCATTATCACAACAATGGGTATAGCAGGCTGGATGGGCGTAAAACTGACCCCTGCATCAGGGCAGGCGCCAATCATCATTTTGACCGTCGCAATTGCTGACAGTATTCATTTGATTGTGGGGGCGCGAAAATATCTGAACGCTGGAATTAAGCCCCTCTCCGCCATACGCAAAAGCCTGTTCATCAATGCTCAGCCCATATTTCTAACCAGCGTGACAACCGCGCTGGGTTTTCTAAGCCTGAATTTTTCAGATACACCACCATTTCGCGATCTGGGCACGATTGCAGCTATTGGCACAATATTCGCCTTTTTATATTCGATGCTGTTTCTACCATTATTACTCAAGCGCATAAAACTCACTGCCTCTTCAGGGCAAAATGTGATGGAACGGATTGAGCTTAAACTCGTTGAGGCGGTGATCCGGTATAAGCGGCTTGTTTTGGGGCTGTCATTACTCCTTCTCGCAGGGGCAATCGCACTTATTCCAAACCTTAGAATTAACGACAATTTCGTTGAATGGATTGCACAAGGTGCAACATTCCGCGATGACGCAGACTTTATATCGCAAGAGCTTCCTGGGATTTATGCGGTGCAATTTGCTTTAAAAGCAAATGACCCTGCGGGCATTTCCAACGTGGACTATCTGCACGACCTGGAGAAATTCTCTCAATGGGCCTCAAATCAGGAAGAAGTCGCCCACATCCTGTCCTTTGACATGATTATGCGGCGACTAAATAAGAATATCCACGGCGATGACCCAGCCTACGAAACACTGCCGGAAAGCCAGGAGGCCGCAGCACAATATTTGTTGCTTTATGAGCTTTCGCTGCCCCAAGGATTAGACCTCAATAATATGATCGATATTAGTCGTAACAGCTCTCGTATATTGGTCATCATGAAAAATATTTCATCAGAAAAAATGCTTGAATTCAAAGCACGTACAAGAAGCTGGGCAGATAACAACCTCCACAACAGTCAGCTTAGTGACGCCAGCGGTACAAACATCATCTTTGCCCACTTAACAGGAAGTAATATTAAATCCATGTTTATCGGCACGCTTCTCGCGTTTCTGCTGATTGCCGGGACAATTGCTATCGCATTACGCAGCTTGCGCTATGGAATTTTATCGCTTTTGCCAAATCTGGCCCCCGCCATATTTACATTCGGACTCTGGGCTATCTTTCATTCGGAAATCGGACTTTATGCGGCCTTTGTAACCGCCACCAGCTTAGGACTGATTGTTGACTTTACAGTGCATCTTTTTTCCAAATATGCACGTGCCATCAATATGGACCACATGACGCCTGAAAATGCCATGCGTGACGTCTTTGCATCCACCGGCATGGCTATTTGGGTTTCAGCAATCGTTTTGTTGATGGGTTTTCTAATTCTAACCCTGTCCAATTTCGCCATCATCTCTTTAATGGCCGCGATGGTGGCATTGACGATCTTCATTGGCCTAATCGCGGATTTCACGATGACGCCTGCGCTCATTCTCACTTTTGCCAGAAGAGATTAAGCCTCTTTAGGAAAATGCACATAACACCAATAAAGCGCCATGCCACCGGTCAAAATATTTGACAGGGCAGACGCTGCGATAATGCCTTCTATTCCAAAATAGTAAGAACCTATCCAAGCCGCGGGTACATAGATCGCCAACAGACGAACCGTATATAAAACAAAATTGGGTTTTGGATTACCCATTGAGTTGAAGGCTGCACCCGTCATCATGATGACTGCATAGAAACCATAGCTCCATGGAACACCGATAAGATAGCCGGTAATGACAGCAATGGTTTGATCATCATCAATAAACTGCCGTGCAATCCATTCCCGCCCCAGCGCCATTAAGAGCATTACGGCAATACCGTAGATAAAGCTGAAGACCAGGACCAGGCGCATAGCCTCACGCATACGATCCACGCGACCAGCACCCAGGTTTTGCCCTATGAATGGTCCAATGATGGAAGACAGCGCCAATGGCACAATAAGGGATAACATTTCCAGTTGAAACACCACCCCAAAGCCCGCAACGGCGGGACCGCCAAAATCGGTAATGATGCGATTAAGCAAGGCCCGCGACACGGGCGTAACCATATTGGCAAGGGCTGACGGAACGCCAATCACCAGGACCGCGGCCCAACTTGCTTTTACTCCCGACCAGCTTGGCATAGACCAGTCAATCAGGTTGTCGCGGAAGACCAAATATCTCAAAGCCAAAAGTGCAGCAGCAAAATTCGCACCTACACTAGCCCAGGCAGCGCCCCTGAATCCCAAACCCTGGAAATCACCCAAGCCAAAAATCAGGACCGGGTCCAATATCGCATTTGCCAATGCAGCCATAATCAATATTGAACTCGACGCTAATGTGTCGCCATGAGCGCGCATGGCCCCATTGGTTATCATAGCAAGAACAAGCGGGAACATGGACCACACCCAAATCCCCAAATAAGACTTGATCATGGGCCAGCTTTCAGGCGGCACGTCTTGAAGCCTCAATATCGCCTCAATCCCCAATATGCCAAGAAACAAAAGGGATAGGATTAAGCTTAACCCGAGAATCAAAGCATGGGTGACTGTCTGCCTAACTTTGGTCCAATCTTCCGCACCAATTTGCCTAGCCAAAACCGCACTTGTACCAACGGTCAGCCCCAGCGTCATGCTGGTTACGAAAAAGGCGATGGGGAGAATATAAGCAATCGCAGCCAACTGCTGTGCCCCAAGCTGCCCGACAAAATAGGCATCCACAATTGACTGGGACATGACAGCCAGCACACCCCAAATCATGGGCACCACCAATTTGATCAGCGTTGGTCCGACAGGGCCTTCCGTTAAGCGGGCACGGTTTTCAGCTTTGGAACTCAAGTTATTCTCCGGTGATGTTTCTGAATATGCGCCTTTAAATGCAGCGACATTTCATCACAATGCAAGATTGCATGAGAGAGACAGACTAGTTCCAAATTGTGGCCAATCATCCACCATTCAGTTTTTTGAAAATTTTAGAGAGAGTGGCCCGCTCTTCATCACCAATTCGGTTAAGCAGGCGCGCTTCATAGCCCAGGGCTAGAGGCACTACGGTATGAAACACATCTTGGCCCGCTTCCGTCAGTACGAGGATCTGGCGCCGCCGGTCATTTTTGTCAGCCTTGGACGCTATCCGTCCAGATTGCATCAAGCGCTGTACAGCACGTGATACCGTGACCTTATCCATAATGGTGATATCAGTAATATCCCTCGCACTTAACTGCTTGTCCGGGCCAAGAACAGCGATAATCCGCCATTCGGCAACACTTAAGTCAAATTCTTCCTGATAAATCTGGGCAAGCTCCCGGCTGACAAGATTCGCAATTGTTGAAAGCTGATACGGCAGAAAATTTGCCAACTCAAAGATTTCATTGGGTTTTTCCGTCATACCAACATGCCTTGCCAATAGTTTCATTTGTAACTATACTTGATTTTTAAGATTAAACAAATGTGCTTAAAGGCCATTCGTCAAGAGGTGTCTATCATGGCTGATTTATACGACAATCCAATGGGAACTGATGGTTTTGAATTTGTCGAATATGCGGCACCGGAACCTGAGCTTTTAAGGACATTATTTGAGCGCATGGGTTTCCCGGCTATCGCCCGGCACCGCTCGAAAGACGTAACCCTGCACCGTCAGGGCGACATTAATTTCATCATCAATGCAGAGCCGGACAGTTTCGCCCAACAATTTGCCAAAGAGCACGGCCCTTGCGCCTGCGCCATGGCCTTTCGGGTTAAAGATGCAGCTAAGGCATTTGACCGCGCTGTTGAGTTGGGTGCAACCCCCTGCCCTACCCATGTAGGCCCAATGGAATTGAACATCCCGGCCATTGAAGGTATCGGTGGTTCGCGTCTCTACTTAGTTGATCGCTATGGCGACAGGTCCATTTATGAAGTCGACTTTGTCTTTGAAGAGGGCTGGCACGAGAAATTAAGAGCACTTGATTCAGGTCTTACCTATGTCGATCATCTCACCCACAATGTGATGCGTGGGAATATGGACAAATGGGCGGGCTTTTATGAAAAGCTCTTCAACTTCCGCGAAATTCGCTATTTCGATATTGAAGGCAAATTAACGGGCCTTGTCTCACGCGCCATGACCAGCCCTTGCGGCAAAATCCGCATTCCCATCAATGAAAGTCAGGATGACAAGAGCCAGATTGAAGAATATCTGCGCGAATATCATGGCGAAGGCATCCAGCATATCGCCCTTGGGACCGAGGACATTTTCGGCACCGTTGATATGTTGAAGGCTCGTGGTGTGGCTTTCCAGGATACGCCCGACACCTATTATGAGGCGCTGGACAACCGCGTCCCCGGTCACGGGGAGGATGTGGAAGAACTGCGTGTCCGTCGCATTCTTCTGGACGGTGCACCGACAGAAGGTCAAGGCCTGCTACTTCAAATCTTCACCCAAAATGTGATTGGCCCGATTTTCTTTGAAATCATCCAGCGCAAAGGCAACGAAGGCTTTGGTGAAGGCAATTTCCAAGCGCTGTTTGAATCCATCGAACTCGACCAAATTCGTCGCGGCGTTTTAAACGACGCTTAGGGGCGTCGCAGATCATCAATAGTGAAGAAACGCTCTGTCCTTTTGGCTGGCTTGGCCTCTGAGAAGTAGTTTTTCAGGGGCAGAGCCTTCACAGAGATCATATTTCTCTGCCAATCTGACTCTGTAGAAACATCCCCAGCCCAGAGAAAATCACTTAAGCTCTTGCGATAGGCCAATTTCATTTCGGCGGGTTTATACACACCGTCAAAATATGGCTCAGGTGATGGTAAACCCCCTGACCAATCCCACCCTTCCTTCTCATATCTTAGATACTGCAAATGACGCCAGCGCCAATGCTGCTCCACTGAAAATTTTTCCATATCATGGAGAAGGATTGCCGTGTCTATTGAAAGGTTGCCCAGGCACTCGGCCCTCAAATGCTTTAAAGCCTGTGCTGTTGTCTCCACATAATAAGTCTGCAGCTCGACATACATATGATTCTTAGCATTATAAAAATGCTTGTTATCCGTTCCCCCTGCGATAAAAGCGTTTTTCACATCTTCAAGGTTCGGCCGCTCAACACCCGTCTCCAGCTTTAATCTTAAAACAACATATTGCGGAATAATGCCGGCTGTTCTTTGTCGCTTCAAAACCACAAACGCCGCCCATTCTGTCAGATTAACCTCTGGAACGGGCTGACCTTTTTTGCCTGGGTCAAGAACTCCCATAGCGGACCATTCAGAACGGGGCATACGAGGCCACCCATTCTCAGTGGGGTAGATATAAACATCCCCCACATCCATCACAAAGGGCTGGTCTGGATTGACGAGCTTTCGTTTCTTCGGCTTTACCGGGGGTGACTGCCAAGTCTGCCATAGATCTTCGAGATGTTTTGCGCGTTTTTCCAAGTCGCGCTCACTCATATCCAAATCACGGTGATAGGTGATATCTTCACCATTCTTTATGATCTTTTTGACGCGCTGAAGTGTTAGAGGCGCATCAATGGCATATTGATGAAATTGGTCATAAAGCACCAGCCATTGGATACTCTGATCATCCCCCCTCAAATAACCGCAACTGTCCTTGAAATACGCCAGAAATTGATCTTCGCCGAACGGGAAGTTTTTGACAAATTTAAATTCTTCCCGAAAATCCTGCGCATCATCGCATTGATACAGCTTATAGCCCCAGGCACCCATATCATATCATCTTTCTTACCCAAAAGAGCTATAAGACGCGCCCGGTTAACGGTCCATGAATGTTTCAAATTACAATTAGAAGTAGATAAATATATTTGCTCATGGGGAAAAGCGGGGCACCGGCAAATGCCCCGCTTAAGGTGTTACCCACCCGACCGAGATGTTACGCCACTGACCCCGAGCAAGGGGCCATTTATCATGTCTCGGTCTTGGTCGCCTGGGTGTATAGGGCGTAAAGGTTGAGAGCATCCTCCTTCATAAGGCGAATGAGGAAACCCACGCTCTTTAATCGATGCTGCTCAAAGCTGAGCCAGGTGCCGTCCATCAACTCGCATAAATGGTCAGCATTTTCATGAAGCCGCTCAATCAGTGGCTCCATAGGGCTAAGCTCGGTCACAGCGCGCACGCCCTGCCCGTTCTCTTTTTGAATTGTCATGAGAAGTACCTATCCCGTGGATATACAGGAAGGCCTTCGCAATTTCAGATGTCTTGTGATAAACGTTCGCTTAGTCATGCTAATAAGCCTTTATTAGTGTTGACGAGGCTCGGTTGGGAGGTCCTAACTCCTGGCCGGGCCGCTTAAAAGTACTTCTTCACCTGTTGCCCAAGCGTTGAAGCGCCACCAAACTAACAAGTGTTAGTTGTGGGTGCAAGTTAAATGGCGTCATACACAGCCCAGTAGTTGGATTGATCATCTCGCGAGGGTGACACATGTAACCTCATGCTCCAAAAAGCTCTCTGTAGCCTAGGGCTAGAGTCCGAACTACCCTTCACCCCACCCCCTCCCACAAGGGAAGAGGGAGTGTGTTCATGGAGCGCACTGGTTCGCCCCCTCTCCCCTGACGGGAGAGGGTTAGGGTGAGGGGTAAATTAAAAGAATCCAATAACCCCAACCAGAATTAAAGCCAGAATGCCTCCGCCCAAAGCGGCACCAAACAGAGACCGTCCTGGAGCAGCGCGATAATCAGCTTCCACGTCCAACTGCTCTACATTTTGTTCATTTAAAGCGCCACCAGCAAAAGCTGAAATTATCGCTAAAATCGGCCAGGCAATAAAAAACGTCGACCAGCTCCAGCTCCATGAAAACTGTTCAAACTGCCTTTCAAAATGCTGAGCATTATCAAAGGCCAACATGAGCCCAATCGCGATCAAAGCTGCCCCCAAAATCACAACGACACCATCAGCTATAGCTATTACCCTGGTAATGTCCAAAACCACTGACAAAGCGATAGAGCCACCAATCCAATAGCCAATACCTTCCCAGAATCCAAAAAGGGCGATTAAGCCAAGAAGGCTCAGAAAATAAGTTAATCCGCTTACGAGATAGAGCCAGTTAGCAAATGCACTTCGAGCGACAGCAGACTTTAAATAAGCCTCTTTCAGACTCACTTTGATACACGCAAAACTGGATAGAAACACCAACGCAACAGACAGTTTTTCCTGAGACATAGCCCCCCTCCCCATGAAAAGTCCGTTGCCAAACTAAAATCCAACTTAAGTGTAAAGTCAAATTCCCACCAATTTGGCCTCAAAACCACACCCCACTAATCGATTTAATCAATCAATTTAATCGAAAAAATTTTGCCTTATCTATTAATCTCCCTTTGGCAAATGCCTCGTAAGAGAGCATAATGCCCGTGCAATATGGGGGTGTATTGTGCGCAGCCTCATATTAAGAGATTTCAAATCAACACGAGCCTTAAGGAGCATGAACATGAGCTTAGGCGGTTCAAAAACCGAACAAAATTTAAAAGACGCATTTGCTGGTGAAAGCCAAGCTAACCGTCGCTATCTGTATTTCGCTCAAAAAGCGGACGTAGAAGGTTATAACGACGTCGCTGCTGTTTTCCGCTCCACCGCGGAAGGCGAAACCGGTCACGCCCATGGCCATCTGGAATTCCTGGAAGAAACTGGTGATCCCGCCACTGGCAAGCCCATCGGTGGCACTGCTGCAAACCTGGAATCCGCAATTGCCGGTGAAACACATGAATACACCGACATGTATCCGGGCATGGCGCGGACTGCACGCGATGAAGGCTTTGATGAAATTGCTGACTGGTTTGAAACGCTTGCAAAAGCTGAAAAAAGCCACGCCGGCCGTTTCCAAAAAGCTTTGGACAGCCTGGACGGTTAATCCACATCCATATGTGGTTATTGGGGGAGTGTGCGCACTCCCCCATCATTTAAGTGAAGCTGTTTTATAAATTGAGGGACCCTAAGTCATGAAAGAAGGTTCAACGGAAGCACCAATTCGTCATCCACTGGATTGGACCAACCCGGACTTCTATGACGAAGCAAAAATCGAAGCTGAGATGGAGCGCGTCTTTGACATTTGTCACGGGTGTCGCCGCTGCTTCAATTTATGTGACAGCTTTCCCATTCTTTTCGACCTGATTGACGATGCGCCAACAGGTGAATTGGATAGCGTTGAAAAGAGCGCATATAAGGATGTAGTGGATGCCTGCACGCTGTGTGACATGTGCTTCCTGACCAAATGCCCTTATGTACCGCCTCATGATTTTGATTTGGACTTCCCGCATCTAATGCTGCGCTACCGGGCTGCGGAGTTAAAGCGCGAAGGCGCGGATTTCACTCACAAGCAACTGGCCAAGACAGACCGTAATGGCAAGATGGCGGAACCGATCGCAGGTCTCGTGAATTGGGCATCGAAAACGGAAAACACGGTAACTCGCAGTGTTATGCAGTCCATGCTCGGCATTGATAAAAAGGCTGAGCTACCGGAATTTCACAGCGATACATTTGACAAGCGCTTGAAGAAAAAAGGCGCGCCTGAGGTTAATCAGGAGGCCCCCGCTTTCGGCAAGCGTAAGGCTGTGATTTACACCACTTGTCTGGCCAATTATCAGAACCCGGATATTGGGACAGCGGCCATTGAAGTTTTGGCTAAAAATGGCGTTGAGACTGAAGTGGTTTACCCCGCCTGCTGCGGCATGCCTTATCTGGAACAAGGCGATATTGCACAGGTAGCGGAACAGGCGGAAAAAGTCTCTGACGCTCTCATGCCCTATGTGGAAAAGGGCTATGATGTTTTGGCGCTGACCGCCTCTTGCGGTCTGATGCTGAAATTCGAATGGCCCCTGATTTTGAAAGACAGTGAGAAAGTGCAAGCCCTGTCCAAAGCGACATGGGACATTGCTGAATATATTGTGGACATCTCCAAAAAAGAGGGCTTGGTTGATGGTCTTCACCAAGTCGAAGGCGGCGTTAGCGTTCATCACGCCTGCCACGCCCGGGCCCAAAATATGGGGCCAAAATCTGCGGAAATGCTGCGCCTCATCCCGGATACGAAAGTCACATTGATTGAACGTTGTTCAGGCCATGGCGGCACATTTGGTATAATGAAAGAAACTAAGCCCCATGCGGATAAAATCCGTAAACCTGTATTGAACCAAGTCAAGCGCGCGGAAAACGAGACCATCTGTTCCGACTGCGCTCTCGCTTGCAAACATATCACTCAAGGCATGCGCGAACAGGGCATTGGCTCGGGCCAAAAAGGCTCGCTCCACCCCATTGAGATTTTTGCACAAGCCTATGGGCTCGCGAAATAAGGACTAAGAAATGCCAGTAAACACGCGTCAAATCACCCGTGATGACATCATGGACTTAGACGAATACGCCAAAGTACGAATGGAAAAGCGCCGCGCGCTTATTCCAACCAAGAAGCTGCGCCGAATTGAAGTTGGACCTTATGCCACCTTCTATTTTGAAAGCTATGAGACCATGCTCGCCCAGGTGCAAGAGATGCTCTACATCGAAAAAGGGGGTGATGAGCAGGTCGAAGATGAGTTGAACGCCTATAATCCGCTCATTCCCCAAGGCAAGAACCTGACAGCGACCTTAATGTTCGAAATTGACGACCCCATTCGTCGCCTGAACATCCTGCTACGCTTAGGTGGCGTTGAGGAAAAATGCTTCCTGCAAATCGGCAATGAAAAAGTCTATGCCGACCCAGAGCAAGATGTGGAACGTACTTCAGAAGACGGCAAAACCTCAGCCGTCCACTTCCTACATTTCCGTTTAAACGACGACCAAATTGCTGCCTTTAAAGCCGCAGAACAGCAAGTCATGCTGGGCTTTGACCACGAGAATTATGCGCATCTGACAATTTTGTCGCCCGCCTCTTTGGAAGAACTTGCTAAAGATTTTGCGTAAGTTCTTCACCTTCAAACAAAGCCCTTCTCTCACGCAGGGAGAAGGGCTTTGTTTTGCCCGTTGACATTTTAGGACAAACATCCTAAATCCCATATATAGGACAGTTGTCCTAAAGCGTGCCGGAGCGAAACCAATGGACAAAAAAACAACTTGCGACCGCATTGTGGAAACAGCGGACCGGCTTTTCTATGAACAGGGTTTTGAACACACCAGCTTTGCTGACATTGCCTCAGCAGTAGGCATCTCCCGCGGCAATTTCTATCATCATTTTAAAAGCAAAGATGGCATCTTAGACGCGGTCATCGCCCTAAGGCTGAAAGACCGCCAGGAAATGCTTGAACAATGGCAGCTTGAAGGAAATACGCCGGAAGACCGCATCCGTAGCTTCATCTATATTCTGATTACCAATCAAGCGAAGATCATGCTCTATGGCTGCCCCATCGGTACTTTGAGCTCGGAACTAGCAAAGCTAAACCATCCATCACAAAGCGGGGCGAGTGAGTTATTCACCCTATTCCGTACCTGGCTACGACGGCAATTTGTGCAATTAGGTCATGAAGATATTGCTGATGACCTCGCCATGCACCTGCTCGCCCGCTCTCAAGGTGTAGCAACGCTTGCCAATGCTTTTCATGATGAAGATTTTGTAAAACGTGAAGTGGATGAAATGTGCGCCTGGGCGTCATCCTATGCACAACAAAAGGTTAAAGAGAATGTACATCATAACGCTTAGATTTTCCGATAATAAAGCCAAAGCAAAAGAATATATGGAGGGTCATAAAGCTTGGATTTCCGATGGGTTTAAGGACGACGTGTTTCTCTATGTCGGCAGTCTACAACCCAATGCAGGTGGCGTGTTACTGGCCCATAATGCAACACCTGAAGAAATTCAGGAACGCGTCAACCAAGACCCCTTTGTTATCGAAAATATCGTCACTGCAGACATTTTAGAAACCACACCTGGACGCACGGACTCCAGGCTCGAATTCCTCACTGCCAAGGCTGCATAACCTATGACAAAAACCATTGTTGCAGAGGATGGCTTACCCCGTTGCCGCTGGTCAGGGGCGGCACCTGAGTTCATTACCTATCATGACAAAGAATGGGGCTTTCCTGTTGACGATGATTATCGGCTTTTTGAAAAGCTCTGCCTGGAAAGTTTTCAGTCGGGCTTAAGCTGGCGCACCATCCTTGCGAAACGCGAAAACTTCCGCGCTGCCTTTCATCATTTTGATTTCAACAAAATTGCTGAATTCACCAAAGGCGACATTGAACGTCTTTTGGAAGACAAAGGCATTGTGCGCCATCGCGGCAAAATCGAAGCGGTCATTAATAACGCCCGATGTGCACAGCTTATGGTGAAGGAAGAAGGGTCTCTCGCCAAATTCGTCTGGGGATTTGAGCCAGCCGTGGACGAGCAGGACACGCCGCAATCACGCTCAACCTCCCCCACATCTATCGCACTCTCAAAAGCGCTGAAGAAACGTGGATGGAAATTCGTAGGCCCAACCACCGTATTTGCATTCATGCAGGCCATGGGCTTGATAAATGATCATCATGAAGAGTGCATCATTCAAAAGCAGGTTGAAGACGCGCGACAAGCTTTCAAACGGCCCCCGTCCTAGCCCGCCCCCGCCACCTGCCCGGGTAACGAGGACGGTATATCCAGGACAGGGGTTAGTGTATTTGGATCAACGCGCGATAAAGCAATGCCAAATGCTCCACGTGGCAATGAAGCTGGGCATGCACTGAACGATACGCCTTGCTTTGCAGGGATAAGAGCACGGCCACGTCGTGCTGCACCTGAGCTAAGGGTTCGGCCAGATCGCTTAATCCCACTCTCCCCGACAGATGATCGGTGATAAGGGCAAGATCAATTCTGTCCTCACTCATCAGCGACACACCACATCAGGGATGTGAGAATACAACTTCGCAAATATGAAATGAATATGCTAGACACGCTGCTAGCCATAACATTCTCCTGGTTAGAGTGTTTATGGTCAGGCTCAGTTGGGTGTGTCACCACCCTTCTGGGCCGCTCTTTTATTAAGAGCGTCAAAACCTTAGCGTGTAGTAAGCGCATATACAAGTCTTGTTTGATGTACCCCTCACCCTAACCCTCTCCCACAAGGGGAGAGGGAATGAACCATTGCGGGGGAGAGGGTCGGGGTGAGGGGGTGA
>JASFRS010000001.1:0-43588 GCA_050114795.1 Sphingomonadales bacterium | reverse complement strand
AATATCCCAGGCGTCACACAAACTCTGCCCTTAGCCGTCTATACAACGCTTCAAAGCCCCGGCGGAGAGGATGCGGCGACCCGTTTGGCCCTCATTGCACTGGCGATTGCGGTCACGGCTCTTGTCAGTGCGGAATGGATTGCTCGACGGCAAAAACGAGGGGGGCGTTCATGAATATCGGTTTTTCTATAAAGGCCAAATCTACAGAGCCAGAAATGGACATTTCATTCGAAGTTGGTCCGGGACTAAGCGTCATCTTTGGCCCCTCTGGAGCAGGCAAAACAACAATTTTGAACATGTTTGCAGGCATGTCGATCCCTGAATCTGGGACCATAAAAATCAATGATACGGTCTTGTTTGACAGTGAAAACCATATTTGCTTACCCCCGCAAAAGCGCGCCATCGGCTATGTCCCGCAGGATTTGTTGCTGTTTCCCCATATGGACGTCCGCTCAAACCTTCTATATGGGCAAAAATCAGAAGATATTGAGTTTTTTAATCACTGTCTAAACATGCTGGAACTCAGAGCTCTGCTTGACCGTTACCCGAGACAACTTTCAGGTGGTGAAGGGCGGAGACTGGCTTTAGGAAGGGCGCTAATCTCAAAGCCCAAAGCGCTATTATTGGACGAACCAATGGCCGGGCTTGACCCGGCGAGACGACAAAGGCTTCTTCCCTTCATTGAACGCATTCGCGCTGAGGTGAATATTCCAATCCTCTATGTCAGTCATTATGCAGAAGAGGCCGCGCGATTAGCCGATGATGCCGTCATGATTATCGATGGAAAAATTATCGCCTGTGCCGCCGCTGAAGATATCTTTTCCCATCCCGCGGCAGAAGCGCATTTCGGTCCCTTTGACCTCGGAACAATGCTTGAAGGTCAGGTCGAAGCCTTTGAAGACGGTTTGGCGAGAATCAATTGTGGCGGGCTAAAATTGCGCGTGACGGGAGATCATTATAAGCCTGAAGCATCGCTTCGCCTGAGGGTGCTCGCCCGAGATATTGCAATTTCTTTGGACAAGCCAGGCGCGACTAGCGTTCAAAATTCTTTTCCTTGCACGATCGCTGAAATCGAAGATTTTCGCGGGCAGGTTTTAGTAAGGCTCACCCCACAAGACGCGCCGACCCTTACATTAACATCTATGATTACCCCTCAATCCGCTAAGAAACTGGGGCTAAGTCAGGGCCAAATCGTTTATGCGATGATTAAAGCTGTGGCTGTGGCTCGGTCACGCCATCCTCTGCACTAAGCCCCTCATCCAGAGAGAAATTCTCAAACAAAGGCATTTCTTTCTGGTCAAACACGCTCCAGAGAACTGTTGCGACAAAGCCTGAAATAAAGGCAAAGACAACAATACTAAACCATCTTATTCGGGTTGGTTTTCTTGCCCGCCGACGCACAATAAGAGCAATCAAAAGGCCTGCAATCACAACCGCTATACATGCACCAAATACAACCGCCACGCTCATGTTTTAACGTTAGCAGTAGATCCAGTAATCAGCAATTGCTTTTGAGAAAAATGGCCCGCCCGGTAGGATTCGAACCTACGACCCACAGCTTAGAAGGCTGTTGCTCTATCCAGCTGAGCTACGGGCGGCCAATCAAAATCTTAGCGGAAATTATCCGCATAAGATTGAAATTTCTTTGTCCGTTCATGTTCTGGCGCCAAGCGATATTCGAGACCTACGCGATCCGCATAAGCCACTGCGGCTTCTTTGGTATCGAATTTCAGCTTTACCTGGCCCAAAGTATCTGACGAGCCCGACCAACCCATCAACGGATCTGGTCTTTTCGCCGCACTTGGCTCAAATTCCAATACCCATTTTTTGGTATTGCGGCGTCCCGATTGCATAGCCGTTTTACTTGGGCGGTATATACGCGCAAACATCGCGGTCACTTCCTATTCAAAACAGTCTTAGCCTTAGTCCCCAGTCTATTGACGCAACAAAGGGTCAAGGTCAAGGCGGTGATCTCAAAAATGCGAAATTTGTTTTATGCAGCACATGGTGAACCGCTTTTACGCAGTACTTGGATTTCCTGCTCAACCACACTGATCACACTCACAATCATGAATGGGCAGTTATCAATGACATTTAACGGCAAGTGGAGTTGCTCAACCAGCTTGCCCTTACCATTGCGCCGTTCAAATAATGTCGGCCCCATATATATGGGCGAGACTCTGTGGGTTATATGCTTAAACGCACTGCGATAGGCGCGTTTTAAAGGGCTGTCAGGTAGTGCTGATAAACATTGACCGACAGGATTCATACCCATAGCAACAACAGCCGCGCGGCCCATCATACGAAAACGGCAGTCTGCCCCACCTCGGATAATATCAAGCACTGCGACATGCTTTAACCGGGTACTATCCTCCAGAATAGATAGGTCTTCCCTTCTCGGAATAGCACTGGATTTAAGCGCAATATGAGACCAGCTTTCCAACATTTCCAACAAAGCAAGAGCATCCGTTTGAGCACGGATAGCATCAAGTTCATCAAAAGCTGTGTTATGGTCTAAGCGCATATAAAATAAGGGTTTTATGTATTATCACCCTTGTTTATATGCGCTTACACCTTAATCTTTGATGAATCTGAAACGTAAATCTCGTTTAAAATTTTAGACGAAGAAATCCGGCATGAGTTCCACATTTGGATCGACTGCATAACCGCTTAAATCAGTCACGCCTGCTCTGGCCAGAACTTCATCATCAATGAAGAAATTTCCTGTCACTTCACGGCTGGACTGCGTGAACACCCAATAGGCGGCATCGGCCATAATTTCAGGCTTGCGAGATCGGCGAATACCTTCGTCTCCGCCCAAAAGATTTTTAACTGCTGCCGTTGCAATCGCTGTGCGCGGCCACAATGCGTTAAAAGCTATGCCTTTAGAGCGGAATTCACCCGCCATGCCTAAAACACACATCGACATGCCGAATTTAGCCATGGTATAAGCCACATGTGGCGCGAACCAGCGTTCCTCCATATTTAATGGCGGCGACAAATTCAGCACATGGGGATTTTCCGCGTTCAGCAGGTGAGGAACACAGGTTTTAGAGCAGAGAAAGGTGCCACGCGTATTAACCTGATGCATCAAGTCATAACGCTTCATTTCTGTGTGCAACGTGGGGGTTAAGCTAATGGCAGACGCGTTATTAACCAATATATCAAGGCCGCCAAATTCCTTCACAGTCGCTTCAACCGCAGTTTTAACACTGTCTTCATCGCGAACATCAACAACCAGCGGAAGCGCCTTACCACCAGCTTCTTCAATTTCATTTGCCGCAGTATAAATGGTGCCTTCTAATTTCGGATGTGGCTCTGCTGTTTTTGCAGCAATTGCGATATTAGCCCCATCTTGCGCTGCGCGCTTTGCAATAGCCAACCCAATACCCCGACTGGCACCCGTTACAAACAGCGTTTTTCCATTTAAATCAGCCATTTGCACTCCCCTGTCCTTGATTTTCAAAATAAGCTAAAAGGGCCGCCCTCGCGGGCACTTCATCACCCTTTAGGTGATAATAATCCACCCCATCACGGCGCCCCCGCTCCACATAGCCGAGGGCTTCAAGCAGCCGTATATGGGCAAGACTTTCACCAGTTGCCATGCTTAACAACATAGCATCATTGAATTTTCGCCCGAACAAGGTATTCAATGTCCCGGTAACCGGTTTGGGTTCTTTTAGATTACGCGCCAAACGCTCCAGTTTTAAACAATGCCCCTGCAGCAAAGTATCCAGCCTGTCATGAAGCCCATAAAAAGGTTCATTATGCGCGGGCAGTACCAGCACATCATCGCGCAGTTGTTTCAATCTCACCAGGCTTTCCATCCAATCCCCTAAAGGGTTGCTTTCCGGTTCAGTCGGATAAACCGAAACATTGGATGAAATACGGGGGAGAACCTGGTCACCTGAAATAAATACGCCAAGTTCTTCACAGTAAAAACAAGCATGTTCAGGGGCATGGCCGCGGCCTACAACCACCCGCCATTCGCGTTCATTGATGGTCAGCCTATCCCCATCCTCAATACGCTCATAAGACACCGGAACTTCATGGACGCCCTTAGCATAACCGCCCCAGCCTCTGGCGCGTACCAGTTCCAGCTGTTCATCATCGAAACCTACAGATTTATAAAATTGCATGACCTGAATCGGAGGCTCGTCCCGTACGTCCAGGCTTAGCATGCGGGAATAAAGATATTCCGTACGAGTGGTCACCATAGGCGCACCGGTCTCTTCCGCAAGCCAGCCCGCAAGCCCGATATGGTCAGGATGATAATGTGTCACATAGATGCGGTTGATGGGTTTATCACCCACCTTGGTCTCCAAAATCCGCTTCCAGTTTACTTTGACTTTTGGCATGGCAATGCCGGTATCAATGATAACGAACCCGTCGCCATCCTCCAGCAGCCAAAGATTGATATGGTCCAGAGCAAAAGGCAAAGGCATGCGCAGCCAATGCACGCCCGGAGCAACTTCTAAAGTCTCTCCAGGTTCAGGTAATGTCTCAAATGGGTAGCTCAGCCCCTGTGCTACGGCGTCCTTGTCAGAAATCAACAAATCTTCGTCTGACGTTACACTTTGGTCGCGCATATAGTCCTCCAGATTGAGGACCGAACTTAACGTTTACGTAAACGTTAAGCAAGGATGAGGATGCTTTATTTCAAATCAAATGTTAATAGCGTTTGAACATTTTCCATTACCTGAGGCTCACCATCTATTAGCTGAGGTCGGTAACGCCAGTTTTCAATTGCATCCAGGGCGGATCTCTCAAATTCCCGCCCTCCTTCACTTTCAATGATTTTTGGGCCTACCACGCGCCCTAGCTTATCAAGAGTAAATTCTACCACGACATACCCTTCACGCCCTATTCTTGCTGCATGAGAGGGATAAACGGGAACCACACGGATCAAAGGCTGTATATCATCCTTATTTCCAGAAAATGTCTGACCGAACTTGCCCAAGATAGTGTCCAGCGCCTCATCATCACCTATCTCGTTATAAGCATAGGCTAAATGGGCATAGCTTGATTGCAGTAACAATGGATCTTTTTCGGGCTGTTGCTCCAAACGGTCTACCAACTCTTGATATGCATGAATTGCTGAATGTTCCTTTCCATTTTCAAGACGAATTTTCGCCAAGAGGAGGTCTGCCCTTAGAACCAGAAAATTATCCTCTCCGTGCGTTTCTGCCCTTTTGCGTGCTGTCTTCAGTTTTCCATTGGCCCAGGATGCTCCAAATCTCTGCCGCAGATCATGCCCCCAATTCATATAATAAAGAATAGAGCGAGGGTCTGTTTCTCCCCAGATATCATCAGCCAGAGAACAAGCGCGGCGATAATAGCGTTGTGATTTCCCATATTCTGCCAAAAGTCCAAACATGCGGGCTGCCTTCGCTGAGAGTGGAGCTAGGAGAATCTCCCTCTCACCCGCTTTGGCCTCAATGGCCTTCAGAGCGTCTTCAAGAAATAAAGCTGCTGCTTCCTGACCCTCGGCAATTTGCGTCATTTCAACAGCATTTAGAACAAGCTGGGCATGGTTTTGCGGTTTATAAGCATTACTTTGTGACGGGTATAATTCAGCAGCCTGCCTCGCCAAGGGCGCTGCCTCTTCCGCATTTCCTGCATCAAGTAATGTAGCAGATTGCCTATTCGCCTCTTGCCAGCTCAGTTCCTGCGCCTGTACTGGTAGGAACAGTGTGAAAAGCGCAATTGCGCTGAGAATAGCCCTCATTATTTCACCCTTCAATGAATGTGGTATTCGCAACGCAACTGAAACTACAAGTAGCAATCCTAAGCTGCGAATTCATCTTCATCAAGGGCGAAGAGGATTTGGCCTCCGCGTGTAACCGGACCCTGCAATGCGACGGCTTGCGGTAAAAACTGTTCAGCGAAGAACCGGGCGGTACTGATTTTGACTTTATCCTGGCTTTTCACAGCTTGTTTCATCAAAAGATACCCGCCTAAAACCAAGGCGAACATGCGCAGATACGGTGTTGCGCCGGCAGCGATATTGTCGGCATTTTCAAAGCCCTGACCTGCCAACCAGCGCGTTGTTGCAACAAGTGCTTCTAGAGAATCTTCCAGATAAGGCTGCATCGCCACAATATCCTCATCGCCAGACAAGGCAGAAATATCAGCCCGCATATCCGCAAAAAGATCTTGCCAATGCGCTCCACCCTCAAGGCCTAATTTACGACCGACCAAGTCAAGGGCCTGAATGCCATTGGTGCCTTCATAAATGGGTGTGATCCGCGCATCGCGGTAATGCTGGGCTGCGCCAGTTTCCTCGATATAGCCCATGCCGCCATGCACCTGAACGCCGATTGACGCCACATCAACCCCAACGTCCGTTCCAAAGGCCTTTGCAATAGGCGTCAATAAATCAGCCAAGCCCTGCGCGCGCTGGCGCTCATCTTCACTCGCACCATGATGCGCGCGATCAACCGATGACGCCGTGAGATAAACAATGGCCCGTGCAGCTTCGATTTGCGCTTTCATGGACATAAGCATCCGTCGCACATCAGCGTGTTGAATAATGGCAACGCCTTCCCCACGAGAGCCAAATTTTGCAGATTGCACCCGGTCTTTGGCATATTGCACAGCCGCTTGATAAGCACGCTCTGCAATCGCCACGCCCTGGAGACCAACACCGATGCGGGCGTTGTTCATCATAGTGAACATGCAGGCCATGCCGCGGTTTTCTTCGCCGATCAGATAGCCGATGCATTCATCATTATCCCCATAAGACATGACACATGTCGGTGACGCATGAATGCCAAGCTTATGCTCAAGGCTCACGCAACGCAGGTCATTGCGATCACCCAGTGATCCATCTTCATTCACATGAAATTTGGGTACGAGAAACAGAGAAATACCCTTTGTGCCCTCTGGCGCGCCAGGCAACCGTGCTAAAACCAAATGCACAATATTACTGGCACAATCATGCTCACCCCAGGTGATGAAAATCTTTGTGCCTTTAATCTTATAACGTCCGTCACCCAAAGGTTCAGCTTTGGACTTCAGCGCGCCCACATCAGACCCTGCCTGCGGTTCGGTCAGGTTCATAGTCCCTGTCCATTCACCACTTATCAACTTGGGCAAATAGGTTGCTTTCTGCTCATCGGTGCCATGTGCGGACAAAGCTTCAATTGCGCCTTGGCTTAACATTGGGCAAAGCGAAAAAGCCATATTGGCAGAGGTAATCATTTCCTGAACCGCAGTCTGCAGAACGAAGGGCAGACCTTGGCCCTCATAATCAGGGGTACCGGACAGGCAGTTCCAGCCGCCTTCGACAAAAGACTGATAAGCCTCTTTAAATCCTTCCGGCAGGCGAACGACTCCATTTTCCAAAATTGCGCCCTTTTCATCGCCCACACGGTTCAAAGGCGCAAAAACCCCTGATGCGAATTTATTGGCTTCTTCCAGGATTGCATCAACCAGATCAGGAGACAGATCAGGAAATGCCGCTTCACTCAACCCTTCAATATCGCAGATATCGCTTAGGACATTGCGCATGTCTTTGATTGGGGCGGCATAAGTCATGATATATCTCTCTTTGCAATTTGCTCTTCATTGAGCTTGAATTTCTAATGCATCCCTTCCTTAATTCAACTATGGGAAGGGTTTGAGACATAAATTATGGTGGGGCGACGGTGCTGGCAAGCACTGCGAATGAGAAAAATGACTGCAATTGTCAAACCAAGCGCTGAAAACATCGCTAGAGCCGCACGGCTATTGGCAGATGGTGGCCTCGTTGGTTTGCCCACGGAAACCGTTTACGGATTGGGTGCGGACGCGACAAACGGTCAGGCTGTTGCGCGAATCTTCGAGGTCAAAGGACGACCTACCTTCAATCCGCTGATTTCGCATGTCACAGGAATTGAACAAGCTGAGACATTAGCTTTTTTTCCGGAAATGGCCATTCAACTTGCTGAACGGTTCTGGCCGGGCCCACTAACTTTCGTTCTGCCAAAACTTGCCCGTTGTAAAGTTCATGACCTCGTCACGGCGGGGCTGCCAACCATCGCACTACGCGCGCCCGGTCACGCGGTTGCAAGGCAACTGCTTGTCGCTTTTGGCAAACCCATTGCAGCACCATCCGCCAATCCATCCGGTGAGTTAAGTCCAACCACGGCACAGCATGTCTATAAAGGCCTAAATGGCGATGTAGACATGATCTTAGATGGTGGACCTTGTGCAGTCGGGCTTGAATCGACCGTCATCGAAGTCACAAATGACCAAGTTTATTTGCTTCGCCCAGGCTCGATAACCAAAGAAGACTTGGCTGAAACCACAGGCAAACCGGTCTTGGCTGCCACAGGCGCTATAAAGTCACCCGGCCAAACCCTCGCCCATTATGCCCCAAATGCCCATGTTAGACTGAATGCGCGATCAGCTTATGAAAACGGGCTTATGCTGGGCTTTGGCGAAATTGATGGAGATTTAAACCTTTCCCCTGAAGGTGACTTACGGGAAGCGGCTGCAAATCTATTCGCGATGCTTCATGAATTGGATGCAAAACACCCTAAGACCATTTCCATTGCGCCCATACCCAAAGACGGGCTTGGCATGGCAATTAATGACCGACTGGCCCGCGCGGCCTCTTCAAGCTAGGCTAGGACCATGAAACCACCAGCACAGGCAATGGAGAGACTAAGGCGCATCGTCGGCCCATCCGGCTGGTCTACAGACGCTGCAGTTTTGGAGCCTTATTTGACAGATTGGCGACGCCTGCATTCAGGTCAAACCGCTATTCTTCTTCGCCCTAAATCGACGGACGAGGTAAGGCGTATCATGCGTTGCGCAACGGAATATACAATCCCTGTCGTGCCCCAAGGGGGTAATACAGGGCTTGTTGGTGGCGGCACACCCAACAGTAGCGGTGATGAAATTCTTCTCTCGCTTGACCGCATGAAGGGTGTTCGCAATATCGATCCGCTAAATTACACACTCACTGTCAATGCAGGGACAACACTTCAGGAAGCACAGGATTTAGCCAATGAGCATGACCGCCTGTTTCCTCTATCCATTGGCTCGGAAGGGAGCGCACAGATAGGCGGCATTATTTCCACTAACGCAGGTGGTGTCTCCGTTTTGAAATATGGCAATACGCGTGACCTTGTCTTGGGGCTGGAAGTCGTATTGGCAGACGGCACAATATGGGATGGTCTAACTGCCCTTCGTAAAGACAATACAGGTTATGACCTCAAACAGCTTTTTATTGGTGCCGAAGGGACATTGGGTATCATCACTGCTGCAACCTTGAAGCTATTCCCTGCTCATCGAAAAAAACTGACAGCTTTAGCAGCCGTAGCTTCACCCCAAGCTGCCGTCGAACTTTTAGCTGCGGCGAGAGAGGCCAGTGGCGATCTCATCACCTCATTCGAACTCATGCCACGCAGCGCTTTGGATCTCGTATTCAAACATATTCCAGCAACGACGGACCCGCTGATTCAACCTTATCCCTGGTATGTATTGCTGGAAGCCAGCAGCTCACAAAGCGATGCAGACCTACAATCTTTTTGTGAGAAACTACTAACCTCTGGACTAGATCGCGGGCAGGTCTTTGACGGCACGATTGCAACCTCGGACTGGCAGGCAGAAAATCTCTGGCGTATGCGCCATGCTATTTCCGAGGCTGAACGGGCGGAAGGCACAAGCATCAAACATGATGTTTCCGTACCCGTTTCATCCGTTCCAGCATTTCTAAAGGAAGCCACGCAAGCCGCGGAACGAGCCTGCCCAGGTGTTCGCGTCGTAGCATTCGGTCATATCGGCGACGGCAATATTCACTATAATCTACAGCAGCCGTTGGACGACGATGGGACTTTCAAGGATCGCTGGAACGAAATGAATACTTTGATAAATGATATTGTCATCAAGCACCATGGCTCCATCTCTGCCGAACACGGCATTGGCACTTTAAAACGAGAAGCGCTTGCCAAACATAAGCCGCAAAATGTGGAAATCATGCGCAAAATCAAAGCGGTTTTAGACCCAGATCACATCCTGAACCCAGGAAAACTCCTCCGCTAAAATTCAAGTCTTAAAAAACGACAACAAGCATGAGCCAATTGACTGGCCTGCCCACACATTCCGATCAACCAAATGTAGTTGTCAACCATTTTACATGCAATTTTGTGATGCGAAATAACAACACATACATTCATTTTCATTATTGCGATAGGGGAAACTGTTTATTTTGATTGCGTGAATAATAACCTCTGATTACTTTTTTCACGCTTAAATTATTCGAATCGAACAAAATTTCTCCATGGGGAATAATATGAAAAAAGTTGCTCTTCACTCGACGGTTTCGGCTTTGATATTGGCGAACTTCGCCTGGCCGGCCGCCAATGCCCAGGATGCCGCACAAGAACAAGATGTTGCAGCTCCAGCTGAAGAAATTGTTATTACTGGTTCGCGGCGCGCAGCGCGCTCACCCGCGGACACACCTTCGCCTGTTGACGTTATTACTGCTGAGCAATTCGTCAATCAAGGCGACAGCGATGTTGCGAACCTCATCCGTAACCTGGTCCCGTCCTATAATGTACGGCCCCAACCAATCAGTGATGCGGCAACTTTCATTCGCCCCGCCAATTTACGCGGGCTCCCACCCGATAGCACTTTGATTTTGGTCAATGGCAAACGTCGTCACCGCGCCGCTGTCATCACATTCCTGGGTCAAGGCTTAGCCGATGGTGCCCAAGGTCCGGATATTTCCGTCATCCCAGCTATCGCGCTTGAGCGCGTTGATGTGCTTCGCGACGGTGCGGCTGCGCAATATGGCGCTGATGCCATTGCCGGTGTTTTAAACTTTGTACTCCGTGACGACCCAGAAGGCGGTAGCGTTGAAGTCAAATATGGCTCTACCTATGAAGGGGATGGCGACCAATATCAAATTGCAGGCAACATTGGCTTGCCTGTGACGGATGATGGTTATCTTAATTTGTCCTTCGAATTCCGCGAAGCAGATGAAACCGTCCGCTCTGTCCAGCGTGATGATGCTCAAGCCTTGATTGATGCCGGCAATACCGCTGTGCGCCAACCTTTTGCACAGACTTGGGGTTCTCCAGAAATTGATAATGATTATAAAATTTTCTTCAACTTTGGCGTCCAAGCTAGCGATAATATGGAAGTTTATGCCTTCGGTAACTACGCCCAACGGCGGGTCGATGGCGGCTTCTTCTTCAGGAATCCGGATACGCGCGGCGGTGTTTATTCAAACGACGGTGGCGTCACGCGCCTGGTCGGTGATTTAACACCGGACGATGGCATTGCCTGCCCTGTTGTTCCGGTTGGTGATGATGCAGCGTTACAACTGGTTATCGACGACCCAAATTGCTTTGTATTTAATGAGCTGTTTCCGGGTGGCTTTACCCCCCGCTTTGGCGGTCGCTTGAATGACATAGCTGGCACCGGTGGCGTTCGTGGTGAGTTAGACTTTGGACTGACCTATGACATCAGCGCTAGTGCCGGTCGCAATGAAATTGACTTTGTCATTCGCAATACGGTAAACGCAGCTTTAGGCCCAAATACGCCTACGACATTTGAGCCTGGCACATATGTTCAACTTGAGAAGCAAGTAAATATCGACGTCAGCTATCCGATTGAAGTTGATTATTTTGCCTCACCGCTGAACGTCGCCGCAGGTTTCGAATGGCGCGAAGAACAATTCGAAATCCAACCAGGTGACAGTGCAAGCTTTGCATCTGAGCCCTTGGCATCTCAAGGTTTCACACCTGGCTCCAACGGCTTCTCCGGCTTCAGCCCAGATATTGCTGGTGAATTCGATCGTAAAAACATCGCATTCTACATCGATTTAGAAGCGGATGTGACCGAAGATTTGGTTCTTGGCGTTGCCGGTCGTGTCGAAGACTTTAGTGATTTCGGCACAACAACGAATGGGAAATTCTCCGCACTTTGGAAAGCAACCGACAACCTAAGTTTTCGCGGCACTTATTCAACAGGTTTCCGCGCACCAACGCCGGGCCAATCCAATGTGACCAATATTTCAACGGTGTTTGAAAATGGCCGATTAATTAACCGTGGGACAGTTCCTCCCACTTTGCCTTTGGCACTGGAATTTGGTGGCGAACCACTCGGCCCTGAAAAAAGCCGTAGCTTCACCGTTGGCAGTGCGCTTGATGTTGGTGACTTGAATATCACGGTCGATTTCTTCCGCATCAAAGTGGAAGACCGCATTGCACAAACATCTAGTATCGAACTTACACCGGCAGAAGCAGCCGCACTTGAGGCGCAAGGCATAACCGGCGCCAGCGCCTTTGCTGCCTTCCGCTTCTTTGCCAATGACTTTGATACCACAACCCGCGGTGTTGACATCGTTGCCACTTATCCTCTGGATTTGTTCGGTGGCGATACTGATATCAATTTCGCCGGGAACTGGACGAAAACCAAGGTTGGCAATTCTGAACGTGGCCTGATTGACGCAACTACAGAACGCCAGATTGAAGAGGGTTTACCGCGCTACCGCGCAAATCTTGGCCTGACGCATTTGCAAGACTGGTTCCGCGGGCTTATTCGCCTGAACTACTATGGCAAGTTCTACGAAGCCCACCTTGATGACGGGACCCTGGGCTTCGTTGCTGGATCTGAAATCACAGCCGATGTCGAAGTTGGTGTTACCGTGCTTGAAGGTCTAGAGCTTGCTGTAGGCGCTGAAAACGTCTTTGACAACACGCCAGACCTAAACCCGTTCAGTGGTGTAGTGGGATCCAAATTTCCAGAAACATCACCTTATGGCTTTAACGGCGGATATTACTATTTCCGGGCGCGTTACAACTTCTAAAAATTATGGATCATAGAGACTAAGTTAGGGCGCTTCGGCGCCCTTTCTTTTACTTAAAAGGGCTTGGTCACACCAAGGAACGCAATGCCTATGATTGCCACCCAATACACATAAGCCAAACGCACAGCAACCTTCATATCGGTTGATAAGACATCTTCTAGCTCCGGTTTAGAACCATTTTGTTTCATTTCACGAAAAATCAAAATCCAACGCTGCATGACCTTTCGCATATAAAGTCCAATGATGAAGATCGTGCCAAATATTAGTACTTTAGCCGAATACCATTTGGCAGAAAACGGCTCGCCATAAATGAGTGACCAAAGCCCTAGGCCAATGAGTGTGGGCATCAATATATAGCGAATACGATCATCAATACGGGTCAGGAGCAAACCCAAATCACTACCACGCTTTGCAAAGGTCATCCAGGTCAAGGCGCACCAAATTGCCACCAGCACCCACATGGCGACCAACCACATGCCTCCCAATGGCTGAATACCCAGATTGAAACCCATGTGAAGGCCGAGAGCTAACAAAAAGATAATCGCGAAACGGTGTACAATATCAATGCGGTAAGCGACCTCCATATGACGTAACCGCTCATCAACATCTAAATTTCGATTCACCACCATATGAGATGCGTGGAAAACCCCCAACTCCCCGCCAATCCAATACCCGAATGCGAGGACATGCAGCCAGCGCAGGACATCATGCTCAAACATGGACTATCCCCCCCATAGTCCAACATCATGGAAAATACGCTACGCTACAGACGCAAACACTATAACTTATGATAGGAACACCCTTAAAGGGCATTTCCTGCAGCCACGGCGGAAGCCCAGGCCCATTGGAAATTATGCCCGCCTAAATGGCCAGTTACATCGACAACCTCACCAATAAAATATAAGCCCTTTTGCTTGGCAGATTCCATAGTCTTTGACGATAATTCAGCAGTATCAATGCCGCCCAATGTGACTTCAGCAGTCCGATAACCTTCGCTGCCTTGAGGTGTGATTTTCCAGCTTTGAAAACGCTCGACCTCACCACGCAATTGTTTATCGGACACATCTGCCAGGCGCATTTTCTGCACCTCATTATCGCCTAAAAATTCAATCACGCGCTTGGGCAAATAATTATGCAGATGACTGGCAAGAGTCTTTTTTCCATCACTTTTTCGCTTAGCTTTCAATTCATCAAAAAGCGAAATATCAGGCGCAAGATTCACCGCAATTTCGTCCCCTTCCCGCCAATAAGATGAAATCTGCAATATAGACGGGCCCGATAATCCTCTGTGCGTAAACAACAAACCTTCTCTAAAACGCGCGCCATTGCAGGTCACTACTGCATCAACGGAAACGCCAGACAGGCTGGCCAGAGATGTAGCTATTTCGCCTGTGAAGGTTAGGGGGACCAATCCAGCGCGCGGTGTAACAATGTTCAAACCAAACTGCCGCGCAATATCATAACCAAAGCCTGTTGCCCCCATTTTAGGAATGGATTTACCGCCAGTCGCGATGACCAGTGCAGGTGCTGAAAATTCACCCCTATTTGTGGCTATTTGGAAAAGATCATCGCGAAATTCAACGCGTTCAACATGGGTATCAAGCTTAAGTTCAACTTGAGCCTTCTCACATTCCTGCAAAAGCATATCAATAATCTGCTGTGAAGAGCCGTCGCAAAAAAGCTGCCCAAGCGTTTTCTCATGATAGGCGATGCCATAACGCTCCACCAAAGCGATAAAATCCTGCGGCCTATAACGCTTTAGGGCTGATTTCATGAAATGAGGATTTTGGGAGAGGAAATTCGCGGGCATTGAATGCATATTCGTAAAATTACAGCGCCCACCGCCTGATATCCGAACCTTTTCCCCAGGTTTTTTTGCATGATCTAAAAGCAGCACACGTCGACCACGTTGCCCAGCAACCGCAGCACACATCATGCCTGCAGCACCTGCACCAATAATAATAACATCCCAAGACAAATCAGGGCTCCAGCCAATAAAGATTGGAGCCCTGCTTAATCATCTTTCACCTGAAGCGCAATCTAAGCTTAGGATTTCCCAGTCGGGAGTTCGTTAAAGGCTTTGTCTTTATCCACCCGCACATCCCCCGGTAGGCCAAGCACACGCTCAGCGATAATATTGCGCAAAATCTCATCCGTGCCACCAGCGATCCGCAATCCAGCCGACCAGATATATGACGCCTGCCATTTGTCTAAAGCTGGGGCGTTTTGCTTATCCCTGATAAGGCCTGCTGGACCAGCCATATCCATAACCGCCTGCCCACCATCCTGCAAAGCTTTCGCAATCACCAATTTACCCAGTGATGCTTCAGGCCCTGGAAGCTGTCCGCGCGATAGTGCCGTTAAGGCGCGCATGCGGGTCAAACGAACCCCTTCATCTTTTAAATAAAAATCCGCTATGGCCTGCTTCACACTGCCATCATCCACGGCATCAAAATATTCAGCCAATTGCACGAAATCCCCGGCGGCAGGCGCGGATGAGGGTTTACCGCCAACAGCAAGCCTTTCATTCATCAAAGTCGTCAAGGAGACACGCCAGCCATCGCCCACATCACCTAAACGCTGGCTATCCGGAATGACGACATCATTGAAAAACACTTCATTGAAATTGGACGCCCCAGACATTTGTTTAATAGGGCGAACCTCCACACCCGGACTTTTCATATCCAGGAAGAACATCGTCATGCCCTTATGTTTGGGCACATTAAAGTCCGTCCGCGTGATTAAAATCCCATAATCCGCCCGATGGCCCCAACTGGTCCAGACTTTTTGGCCATTAATAACCCAGTTATCTCCGTCACGTACAGCCTTGGTACGAATACCGGCCAGATCAGAGCCTGCGGCAGGCTCCGAGAAAAGCTGGCACCAGACCTCTTTCCCTAAAAGGGCGGGCGGGACATAGCGTTTAGCGTGGTCCGCTGTTCCATGTTTAACAACTGTGGGAATACACATGCCAAGGCCGATTTCAAACAAGCCTAGTGGTACATGATATTTGCTTTCTTCCTGTGAAAAAATAACCTGCTGGATAGGTGTGCCACCTTGACCGCCGATTTCCTTGGGCCACGTTATAGCTACATAGCCAGCTTGCATTTTCTGCGCCTGCCAGGCCTTGGCACGCTCAACAAACTCATCTTCTTCCCAGGCTTTCGCAGGAGCGTTGCGATAATCCTCCGCATTGGCCTCAAGCCAGCTTCTAACCTGCGCGCGATAGTCTGCTTCGCTTTTGGTATCTTCAAAGTCCATGGCTTAGCTCCTTATCTATTTCGTCCGCGCAGTTGCGCTATCAATTGTTCCACCCAATAGGACTTGGCCCCTAAGTTTTGCGATAACAGGCGCGCACGGCGGTAAAAAAACTGGCAATCAGATTCCCAGGTAAAACCAATGCCCCCATGTATTTCCACGCTTTCTTGGCCGGCATAATCCAGGGCTTCACTTGCAGCGAGATGAGCACCAGCGGCCGCACGTGGTAATTCAGGTGCATCAGAAGCCAGCGCCCAAGCCCCATAATAGGCGTGCGAGCGAGCCAATTGGTTTTTCACAAACATATCCGCCAATTTGTGCTTAACCGCCTGATTGCCACCAATTGGACGCCCAAAAGCATGACGATCTTTCGCATAATCAAGGCTCATTGTCATCGCTGCTTCAGCGCTGCCAATTTGTTCAAAAGCTGTCAATACAGCCTGAATGTCGAGAAGATGACGAAGATGCTCAGCGCCTTGCCCTGCATCGCCCAGGCGCTCCGCAGAAACGCTATCCAGCTTCAAGTGACCCTGGGGACGCACCAGTTCCACAGCCTCTAAATTTTCACACTCAATACCTTGAGTATTTAGGTCCACCACATAAAGATCAAGACCGTGTTCACCCTGCGCACTGACAATAGCTAGGTCTGCAAGTGTCAAATCAGAAACTGGCGCTTTTTCCCCGGTTAATTTTTCGTTCTGACAGATAGTTTTCACAGACCCGCTGATGTCACGTTGTCCCGGCTCAAAAAACGCACAGCAAGCAATGACGCTGCCATCCACAATTCGCGGTAGGTATTTTTCCTTTTGGGCTGGACTGCCTGCCTTTCTAATGGCCTCCGCTGCAAATATTGTTGAAGCATAAGGAATAGGGCTCATGGCGCGACCGACTTCTTCAAAAAGCACGCATAATTCAAGATAGCCTAAGCCAACGCCGCCGTAATTTTCTTCAATTGCAGCCCCCAGCCAGCCCATTTCAGCCGCTTTGGCCCAGCTCTCACGATCATAATTCTGGTCCCCATCAAGAACCGCACGTGCAGCTCTGCAACGCCCTTGTGTTTCGAAAAATTTGGCCACCTGACGGCGGAGTTCTTCCTGCTCCGTTGAGAAGTCGAAATTCATCTGATGTCGCGCCTCTTCCTCATTTTCCCAAAAATGAGCCTATGGTGTTTTCCCCCTATGCGCAATTCGCCCTTGCAGCTTTTCACGCAAGCTGCTCACATAGGCGCTATTCAGAATTCTATATAAGAAGGTTTAACCCACATATGCACCCCATTTCCATCACGCAAATTTTCAAGGAAAGCCTGGATTGGGTGCAAAAAAACACAGATATTGTTGTTGGTGTTGCGCTCGCTATTCATGCATTCCCAGGTATCTTAATTTATTATGCAACTGGCCTGCAAAACCCAGCAAATCTTAATTTAAGCAATATCATTGTGCTTATAATCGGCGCGGCTTTAACGACCATTCTTGGACAAGCCATGATATTTGCGCGCATGTACCTAGATCTTTTTGGTCCGCATGAGACCGGAAAAGGACCATGGTCTCTTACCTTTGAAAATTTTATTCCGTTACTGCTTCTCAGTATCGTGACCGGGGTTTTAACAGTGCTTGGCTTTCTTGCTTTGGTTATTCCTGGAATTTTTCTCACTATCCTATGGTCCGTGGCTGCACCTGCACTGGTGGTTGAGCATCTAACGCTAAACCAAGCTTTAAATAGAAGTGCTGACCTCACAAAAGGTTTCCGCTGGCAGGTCTTAGGCCTTCTTCTTATTTTGGTCGCGCTCCTTCTCGTCATCAGCAGCTTCTGGGAAGCCATCGCAAATGTCTTTGCAGGAGGAGACGTTGAAAATGCCGGCATCTGGTACATAATTATCAGCCAAATCATCTCTGGCTTTTTCGGCGTTTTCTTTGCTGTCATGCAGATGAATCTATTCAAGACTTTGCGTCAAAAACATAGCGGTTTAGACAATAATGAAATGACCATATTTGATTGAGTTATTACATGAGTGGACATTGGAATTTCGCTGATATTGTTGAAGCCGTGGCTTCAAATATGGACGGACATGCCCCTGTCCTGTTGCATGGCGAGCAGTGCATCAGTTGGAATGATTTCGACGCTCGCACGAACGCGCTTGCGCGCGCAATGCAGAATTTTGGGGTTAAACCTGACGGTAAAGTCGCTTTCCTAATGCGCAACCATCCAGCCTATATCGAAGGCGTAATTGCGGCACAGAAAGCGCGCCTCGTCCATGTCAACGTGAATTACCGCTATAAGGGCGATGAACTGCTTTATATCTTTGAAAATTCAGACAGCGAGATCGTGCTGTTTAGTGAAGAATTCATCGATATGGTAGAAGCGCTAAAGTCCAGACTGCCTGACGTGAAAGCATGGATCAATATCGATCAGGACTATGAACATCTCATCAGCACACATTCTGGCATACCCCTTGATATTGAACGCTCTGGCGATGATCAGTTTTTCGTTTATACCGGCGGCACGACAGGCATGCCCAAAGCCGTCATATGGCGGCAGGATGATCTTTGGCAAGCCTTGGGTGGTGGGTCTATCAGGCGCGGCAATCCGCGGCCTAAGTCCATGGAAGAGCACATCGAAAACATTCGCAAACATGGGCGCTATGGTCGCTTGATGGCCGCAGCGCCCTTCATGCATGGGGCTGGACTCATGACGGCGCTCAATGCTTTGGCGAATGGTGGAGCGGTCATTACCCTTCCCTCTCTCCATTTCAATACGGATGAGTTGTTACATGAGATTGAACGCCATCAAGCAACAACCTTATTGCTTGTCGGCGATGCTTTCGCACGCCCGTTACTTAAAAGCCTTGATGCAGGCAAAGGCTCCATCGCAAGCTTAGGGCTTATTATTTCTTCAGGCGCTATGTTCAGCAAAGAAATGAAACAAGGCCTTTTAAAGCACAACCCGCATATGACCGTGTTTGACACCTATGGCTCATCGGAAGGACTGAGCATCGGAACTTCCGTAACATCCGCTAAATCTTCATCGCGCACAGCAGCTTTTCAAATGGGCCGCCAGACCAAATTGCTGCGGGAGGATTTAAGCGAGATTCCATTGGACAGTAATGAGCGTGGATTAATTGCCCGTGGGGGTGCAATCCCGCTTGGTTATTATAAAGATCCGGAAAAAACGGCACGCACATTCCCGGTTATAGATGGCATCCGCTATTCCGTACCTGGTGACTGGGGGCAGCGCGGGGCGGATGGAACGCTCATCCTGCTGGGACGTGGCAATCAGTGCATTAATACAGGCGGTGAAAAAGTCTTTCCCGAGGAAGTGGAGGAAACTTTGAAACGCCACAAATATGTCGATGACGCTTTGGTTTTCGGTATGGAAGATGAAAAATGGGGGCAGAAAATTTGTGCTGTTGTTTCTTCTCATACCCCAGGTTCAGTCAATGAAGCGCAATTAATTGCACATGTGAAGTCGGAACTGGCTGACTATAAAGCACCCAAACGCATTTATTTCGTAGACCAGGTACCTCGCCAGCCCTCAGGCAAGGCAGATTATGCATCGGCCCGGGCAATGGCAGCCTCTGTTTAAAGGATATGGCATGACGTTAAATCTTGATTTATTTTACTCTTTCCGCAGTCCCTATTCCTATTTATCTATCCCGCGCACCAAGGCGCTACTAGATGAGTATGACGTGGACATCCACCTAAGACCAGTCTTGCCATTGGCTGTGCGTGTAAAAGGCTTTTTCACCCGCCAAAACCCTCTATGGGTGCCATATCTTCTACGTGATATCGTTCGCATTGCTGAAATGGAGCAAATTCCCCTTGCCTGGCCGAACCCGGACCCGGTTGTGACTGACCCTGTCACACGTGATGCGCTTGATGATCAGCCCTATATCCACCGTTTGACACATCTAGGTGTCGCGGCTGAAGAAGAAGGTAAAGGCGTTGCCTTTGCTTATGAGGTCGCGACATTGATATGGTCCGGCAAAATCCAACCTTGGAATGAAGGCCCGCATTTGCATGAAGCCGTTGCAAGAGCAGGTCTAGACCTGGACGCGCTGGATAAGAAAATTGCCGCGGACCCGGATGGCTACAGCGCCAAGGTGGACGCCAATCAAAAAGCATTAGAGGCCGCGGGCCATTGGGGCGTTCCCACATTTGTCTTTGAAGGCGAACCATTCTTTGGTCAGGATCGCATGGATTTGCTGCTTTGGCGGATGAAGAATAGAGGTCTTGAAAAGCGTTAAGTCAAAGGCTTTTCAAATACACTTAATTTCGAGAAAAAGGCGCGGCTCTGCTGTTTCAACACTAGGCCCGCGCCTTCAAACAAAGCCTGTAAATCGGTATTTACATAGCTTTTATAATAGGGCTCGTGAAAGGCATCCGGGAATAGGTCCAAAAGCGCCTCATAAGGGGCATGATCCCCTTTTTGAACGCTATCCATATGAAAATAGCGGCCACCAGGCTTAAGCACGCGCGCAATTTCTTTTGCGGCCTGAACACGTATTTTTGGTGGTAATTCATGGAAGGTAAATATGCAGCTTAAGGCATCAAAACTCTCATCGCCTAAAGACAGAGCCTCTAATGCACTTATTTCTAGAACCGTATTTCGGTCTCCAATAAACCGCTTTTTCCCCCGCTCGATATAGTAAGGACTTAAATCCACACCATGCAATTTCGCACCCGGTAAGGCAGAGCGTATTTGATGTAGAAACCGCCCGGTCCCACAGGCCAAGTCAGCTATTTTTACAGGCTCATTTTTACCCCGCGCCCATTGAACCAATTCCCCCAAAAGTTGCCGACGCATTGCGTCAGCCGCACCCAAAAATACCACTTCCACCTGATAATCATAGCGCTGAGCAGATGCATCAGACAGCCAACCATCGCTTTGATAATGGAAATTCTGCAAATAATAGCGTGGGAATTCCAACCCACCTTCAGGCGTAATCTCTTGATGTAGCTTTGCTTTACGCCGGCGATGAATGGCGGGCAGGTCTGCGAAATAACGCACCATTTGGCGCAGCGAGGTCATGGGGCTCGTCAAGCCATCCAATGGCATGGGATAGAGGCCTTTTTGCACATTGGCCAGGTCCTCTTGCATCAATATCCGCATATCCGCCAATAAATCTGCGAGACTTGGAATAGGGCCTGAGGCCTTATCCAAAGCAACGACGGGGCCGGATAATCTGTTGGATAAAAGCCGATTACCAAGGAAGAAGCCAACTCTTGCGCTTTGGCTTAGATGGTAGACCGCTTTTTCTCCAAGGCGGGACATTGCAATCCTTAAATAGGAGTCAATCCTTAAACAGGGGCATCACTTTGCGCATAATAATGCCACAAAAACACAGCCATTGCACCGCGATGTGGCCGCCAAGGTTCAACCAGTGGCACCGTCTCCTTCGCTGTTGGCCTATCCTTCAAGCCCTTCAAGCGCCCCAAAGCAACTTGTAAGGCTAAATCTCCAGACGGCCAGATGTCATGGCGGCCATCGCAGAACAGGAGGTAAATATCCGCAGTCCAGGGCCCCAAACCCTTCACGGCGCAGATATGAGACCTCGCGCTCTCATCATCTAATTGGCTTAGATTTTCCAAATCCAAACCGCCTTGAACAATGGCTTCGCTCATAGCCCGGGCATAAAGTGCTTTTTGGCGCGATAAGCCTGCACTTCTCAACTCTTCTATTTCAAAATTTAAGACCCGCTCCGGGGAAATATCCCCTAACAAGGTCTCAAATTTTGTCCAGATGCTCGCCGCCGCTTTGATCGAAAGCTGCTGTCCCACCAATATCCGCAACAAGGATGCAAAACCTGCGCCACGAACGCGCTCTTCCGGCAGCCCAACTAGGCTTACTGCGTCCGCGACATGCTGGTCTGTTTGCGCCACTTCTTGAATGGCGCTGTGTAAAATATCTTTCGTTAATGACATGGAGAGAGTTTAGCGCTCTTTCTTTTCTTTTTCGAGCAAGAACTGCTTGCGTTTAAGCCCCCAAGCATAGCCAGTCAATTTACCGTTCTGACCGACAACACGATGGCAAGGAACGGCCAAAGCAACAGGGTTAGCGCCACAGGCCCGACCCACCGCGCGCGCCGCACGGGGCACATCCAATTCTTTTGCCAACTCACCATAAGTCCTTGTTTCCCCGAAAGGAATATCACGCAACCCCTTCCAGACTTTGGCTTCAAAAGCCGTCGCCTGCACATCAAGCGGCAAGCCGTCCAAAGGCGCGCCATAGTCGATAAAGGCCAGGACATGCGCCACATGGGCCGCCATTTCAGCGTCACCCGGCACCAGTTCAGCCTTTGAAAATTCCTTATGGAGCTGATCTACCAACGTGCCCTCATCATCATTCATCATGATACGGCACACCCCTTTGCCCGTCGCCGCCACGAGAAGCGGACCCATAGCCGAAGGTACAACCGCATATCGTATCACTTCACCTGCACCCTTATTGGCAAAACGCCCAGGGGTCATGCCAAGATAGCTGTTTGAAAGCTCATACACCCGGCGCGGACCTTCAAAACCTGCTTCATAGACCGCATCAGTGACACTGCACCCATTGTGCAAAGCATTACGCAAGCGCGCAAGCTTTCGCGTTTCTACAAATGAGCGTGGCGTAATACCTAAATAACGCCGAATGACCCGCCGAACCTCAGCTTCATCTTTTCCAAGTGCAGCATAGAGAGTATTCAATGATGTATCCTCACCTGCTTCCAAAGCACGATCGACCCAGGCCACAGCATTCGCCACCAAATTAACTTCGGCCTCATAAAGCAAATGGGCATCGTCATCAGGTTGGCATTTCTTGCAGGCGCGATAGCCAGCGTCACGCGCCTCCATAGCTGAATTAAAATATTCTACATTAATTTCTTTAGGCGTACGCGCCGGGCAACCCGGTCGGCAATATATACCCGTCGTACGAACTGCCCAAACAAAGGCACTTCGTTTAGAAATGTCGCGGGTTGCAACGGCTTGCCACATCTGATTCTGATCCAAAGTCATCATCTGCCCTTTCAGAATTACCCGCTTAATTTGCGCCCTTTCCTGCGCCATTACTATCCGATTTCGGCCTCAAATTCGACCTACCCCACAGCTCACCATTGCAATGGCAAAAAACAGCCGTTAAAGAACCGCCATCTAGTTAGTAAAAAGTAGGATCATCATGGCAAAGCTGATTATAACCGATTTAAATGGTCAGACTCGCGAGGTTGAAGGCGAAACCGGCCTGTCAGTTATGGAAAATATTCGCGACGCCGGCTTTGATGAACTATTGGCTCTTTGCGGTGGCTGCTGTTCCTGTGCGACCTGCCATGTTTATGTTGATGAAAGCCAGTTTGATAAGCTCGACCCCATTGATCCTGATGAGGATGATTTACTATCCATGTCAGAACATCGCGCAAAAAACTCTCGCCTATCCTGCCAGATTGAATTCACTGACGCGCTTGATGGCCTAAAAATCACGATCGCCAAAGCAGAATAATTAGACGGCAACCGGTGCTTTAATGCCCGGTTCCGCAATATAATCCACTAACCGGATATCTTCAAAGGTGAAGCCGTACAAAGATTTCACCTCAGGATTTAATTCAAGGGTTGGTAATTTGCCTGGGGTCCGGCTGAGTTGCAAATCCGCCTGCTCCACATGATTTGAGTAAAGATGCACATCACCAAAACTGTGCACAAATTCTCCGGGTTTCAATCCCGTCACCTGGGCAATCATCATCGTCAGCAGCGCATAAGACGCGATATTAAAGGGCACGCCTAAGAACACATCGGCGGAACGTTGGTAGAGTTGGCAAGACAATCGCCCTTCCGACACATAGAATTGAAACAGGCAATGACATGGGGGCAACGCCATATGTTCCACATCCGCCGGGTTCCAAGCAGATACGATCAAACGTCTTGAATTGGGGTTTTGCTTAATCTCATCAATCAACCAACTTATCTGATCAATGACACGCCCATCGGCACATTCCCAGCGCCGCCACTGCTTTCCATAAACCGGGCCCAAGTCGCCATTTTCATCGGCCCATTCATCCCAGATGGAAACGCCATTTTCCTTTAAATAACCGATATTTGTATCGCCTTTTAAAAACCAAAGCAGCTCATGAATAATAGAACGGAGATGCAGTTTTTTAGTCGTCAAAACCGGGAATCCCGTACTTAAATCAAAACGCATCTGATAGCCGAAAAGAGAATAGGTTCCAGTACCCGTCCGGTCGCCTTTGAATGTGCCTTCGGTTCTGACTTTGCGCAAAAGGTCGAGATATTGTTGCATCTTTGGCCCCTATGAGATTACTCAGCTTAAGATGCCCAACACTGGCCAGGCATTCAAGGGGATTAACATGCGGATTTATGGCGATTTAATTTCAGGAAACTGCCTCAAGGTGAAATGGGTCTGCGATTATCTCAATATTCCATATGAATGGGTGGATATGGATATTTTGGCTGGTGATACACGAACAGCCGAATTCCTTGAGAAAAACCCGGCCGGTCAAGTCCCATGTGTGGAACTGGATGACGGACAATATCTCTCCCAATCCAATGCCATCATGATTTATCTCGCCCGAGACAGTCGTCTTATACCTAGTGGCGAATATGACCGCGCCCGTATGAACGAATGGCTTTTTTGGGAGCAATACAGCCATGAGCCATATATCGCCGTGCTGCGGTTCCATATGAAATATCTTGGAAAGATAGCCTCTGAACGGGACCCGGATAAGGTGAAGCGCGGTGAAAAGGCGCTCAATCATATGGAACAGGCTTTGGAATACAGTTCTTATCTGGCTGGCAATCAGCTTAGCCTCGCCGACATTGCACTTTATGCTTATACGCATATGGCGGATGAAGGTGGCTTCGATTTAACGCCCTACCCTCATATTCAAAGCTGGCTTGAAAGGGTCGCGCGGGATTTAGGCCTTATTGCGAAATCGTAACACGGTAATAGCAAACAGTCCGATCATGATTGCAGCAATAATTCCTACATAGAGCCACAGACCACGCCCACCATCCAAGATATGCGGAATAATCGTGAAGACATAGGTTCCCGGCAGCAACCCGACCAACATGGTCCAATAAAACACGGGGCGTGAGAGTTTTAAAACGCCACTTGCCCAATTGAGAGCCGTAAATGCCATAACTGGAGATAATCTAAGCGCTAAAAGCGTTGGCCAACCAGCACGGTTAATGAGCTTTTCAACCCTATGCATCCGCTCATAGCCGATCATTTGCGCGGCGGTTTCATAGCCCAACAACCGTCCACACTCATAGGCAATAGCGGCCCCTAAATAGGCAAAAACATAAGTCAGAAGAAATGCGACGAGAGGGGTAAACAACACACCATTTAACACGGCTGGAGCTTCCGCCGGTAAGGGCAGCAAAGCAGCAATCAAAGTGAATAGCGCCGCCAACGCCATTGCTGGCCGCATTGTCTCATCATCCGCCGCATAAGCGCGGACCGTCTCACTAAGCTTTTCCACGTCAACAATGATTGCCGATATAATGACTGCTATCAGCAGAGCGAAAAACACGATTTTGCGGGCCATTTATACAATCTCAGGCATTGATTGAGTCTCAAAGACCATGACTTTGCAGCCACATCTCCAAAATAGCCGCCTGCATAAGCTTCGAGCCTCCCGTTGGTGTCAGATTTTCCTCCGGTCTGTCCAGCAAATTAGCAATATATTCAGGCCTGAATATCTGACGGTCTTGTGCAGAGCGATTGTTAAAAACATCGCGCAGCAGATTGACCAGCGCCCCATTCAGAAATTTCGTTACGGACAAATAAGGGGCGGACTGAATCTTCTCCTCTTTTGCAGGGAATAATATGTCATGCACTGCCCCTGTATTGCCTTTTAAATCCTCAGGCATCGCACCAAGCAAATTAATCATTTCCGGCTCCATGAACGGAAAATAGGACTGCGCCCCTAATGCACGACTATATTGCGCGGACCAAGCCATAGCACCTTCGCTCAGTCTGGTCGTTAATTCAAAACGAAGAACCTGGTCAAGTGCACCGTCTGCACCAGGTTCAGCGAAATGGCCGCAGATAAAACTTTGGGCAAAATCCTCATCAAGGTAGTTTGGGGAAATGCTTTGGCTATATTCACCATAATTACGATCAAATAAGACCCGCCCATAATCTCGGGCGCTATTATTTGACCCCTTCAAGGCATCATAGCTACGATCATAAGCCAAGCCTTCCAGAAGGCCAAAGGATTCAATCTTCAGATGATTTTCAACGCCTAGGTTCTTCAAAGCGCAGAAATCATAAAGGCTTAATTCATGGGGCGCAGGTTCAGACATAGAGGACAAGGCGCTATATAAGGACTCAAAAACATCCTTAGGGCGCAATTCAATATGCTCAACAGGTTCGCCCCATTGCTTTTTCAAATATTCCAAATGAGGGTCGGCAAAGCCCTTCATACCAAGTGCATAGGAATGGGGGCGATCAATATGATCCAGGACTAACCGATTCCTTGCATGCACGGACATGACTATGGGCTGATCACCATTTAAGCGTTTCGCTATTAGGTCATGCAGGAGCGCATGCAGGTGATTAGCCCAATCTGCTGCATTCAGCCCTTCATAGGAACTCTGACGAGAAAAAGACGGAGACCAGAAAATATCACTTTTCGGGAAGCCTGTTCCCTCAAAGACTGAAACAGAACCCGGCGGAATTTTCTTTACATCACGCAATATGGTGAATGGGGGTGCCACACTGCCGCGATAGCTGGAATAAAGATTGAGACCTAGAGGATCAAGCGCCGTATCAACCTCATCTCGTCGTGCAACCATTGGCAGGGTGGAGCCAAAGATGACATGACCACGTTCTTGATTATGGGCCACGTATAAAGGCTCATGCCCCATGCCATCACGTGCCAAAATAAGTTTCTGGCTTTCATGTTCAAATATGGCAATCGCAAAACTGCCTTGCAGCATCTTGAAACAAGATGATCCATGACGCGTGAAAATCTCCGCCAACAGATCAGCAACGGTACCAACGGACACACCACCTTCTTCAGCTAAGTTTCGCCAAAGCACTGTTTCATTAGTGATATGCCCTTGGAAAACGATACTTAAGCCGAGATCAGGCCTATTTCTATTATGATCCGTACCTGCGTCATCAAGGCTTGCAAAACAAATGGGGCCAAACATATGGACTTGCCGGACAGCACTCCCACTTCCGGGCAAGCTATCCAGCATTTTTTCCATGCCTTTTAAGGATGGTCGCGCGTCTTTAAAACAAACTTCGCCGCCGATGCCCCGCATAAAGCCACCATTTCAGTTTCAATTCAGGCCCTGAAATAGCTTTTTACTTAAATTGTATATAAAAGTCACATCACGAGTTTAAGCACATACATATCACGCTGCTTTTAAAAGACTTTCAATTTGCGCTTCAGCCCGCTCTAAACGCTGTGGGTCAGACATCAATTTGTCTGCTGCAATAAATTCGACTTGCTCAACTCCAATAAATCCTAGGATATGCCGCAAATACCCACTTAGAAAATCAACCGAAGATCCCAATTCCGTGCCACCTGATGCCACAATGATAAAAGCCTTTTTGTTTTCAAGAAGGCCTATTGGGCCGTTCTCAGTATATTTAAAGGTCCGCCTAGGGCGCGCGATGAGATCAATCCAGGCTTTCAATGCCGCGCTTGGACCGAAATTATACACCGGTGCGCCAATGACGAAGATATCGGCCTGCTCAAGCTCATCAATTAACTGATCAGAAAAGGCCAAAACTGATCTATCTTCTTCGCTTAGCGCCTCAGGTGTTTTTGCCTTCGCGGTAACCCAGGCCTCATCAATGAGAGGCACACCATCACTCAAATCACGAACTTTTACATCTAATTCGCCATGAACCAATGCCAATTTGTTTAAAAATGCGCCCGCTAATTTACGGCTTGTCGAACCATTCTTTTGTGCGGAACTGTCTATGCGCAATACTTTTAAAGCCATTTCCCATGCTCCAAATAAATCTGAATATGGAGAAAACATAGTCAGGAGACAAAAATGGACAAGTCGTGTCGTTTTGGATTTATTGTTCTCAAAACTGAAACAAATAAATTTTACGATTAGCTTGGAAATCCCTTCAATTTTTCACCTAACACGCCTATATAAAAGGGGCTGGCTTGCCAGCTATGGCGATAAACGCGGCGTGTAATAGATATGGCGGACCCGGGGGCAGTACCCGGCGGCTCCACCATATGTACAGAGTAAAAGCTGTATATATGATGGGGCCGAACTAGGATCGACGCATGTTGAAAGACGTTAGCTTTCGCTCGGTATGATTCCACCGTTAATGGGTCATTTTCACAGATGCCAATGATAATGAGGCTCTGGCTCTTGCTGCTTAATGCAGACCGATAGGTCTAACTTAAGAAAGTTATAGAGCGCGGCTTGAGGGGTGCCGGGCAACAGAAAACCCCTCACCTTATTTCGAGTTTTTCAATTAGTCTGGGCTTGAGATACAAGACAGCCTATATGATAAATAAGAACGACCACATGGGAAATTTCATGAACTGGACTGACAAAATTCCTTATGAAGATTTGATGCAAAACGCGCTGCGATCCGTCGTACGTAAAGTATTGGAGGAAACGGCCAAATACGGCCTTGTCGGCGACCATCATTTCTATGTGGCATTCAAGACTCAATATCCAGGCGTGGCACTCCCTAAAAGTCTCATGGAAAAATACCCCGACGAAATGACGATTGTCATTCAGCATCGTTTTTCTGATCTGATTATCCATGACGACTATTTTGAAATCACACTGTCATTCAATCAAAAGCCCCAACATCTGGTAATTCCTTTTGCAGCAATGATCGGATTTGTTGACCCCAGCGTCCAATTCGGCTTGCAATTTGAAGAGCCTGACATGGATCAAGCATCCCTGCCGGTGACTGCAAAATCTTCTCTAACAGAGGAAATTTCGGATGAAGGCGGAGATGATGGGGATGATGATGACAAAGGGGGGCCAACCACTGGCAAGGTCGTTGCTCTCGACGCCTTTCGTAAAAAATAATAAGACCAACTCAACGACGATTTTGAGAAGGAAGAGCCTTTATCATGGCCAATCAATCTGTACGCATTGAATCTGATACTTTCGGCCCCATTGAAGTCCCGGCGGACAAATATTGGGGTGCGCAAACACAGCGTTCTATCCAAAACTTCCCAATTGGCGGCGAAACCATGCCTACCCCACTTATCCGGGCTTTGGGCATTGTGAAACGCTCCGCTGCTGCGGCCAATATGGCACTTGATAATTTGGATAACGACTTGGGTCAGGCCATCATCACAGCGGCAGATGAAGTGATTGACGGCAAACATAATGATCAATTTCCTTTGGTCGTGTGGCAGACCGGCTCCGGCACACAGTCCAACATGAATTCCAATGAAGTGATTTCTAATCGCGCTATTGAAATTCTTGGCGGTAAAATGGGCAGTAAGTCCCCGGTTCACCCCAATGACCATGTGAATCGCTCACAATCTTCTAATGACACTTTTCCAACCGCCATGCACATTGCGGCGGCGGAAGAAGTTGTAAACCGTCTTATACCGGCGCTTGAACATTTCCATACAGCCTTACAGACAAAAGTTGAGGCCTGGGGTGACATCGTCAAAATTGGCCGCACCCATATGCAGGATGCAACACCATTAACACTGGGGCAGGAATTCTCCGGCTACGCACGCCAGGTAGAGCTGGGCATTGAGCGCGTTAAAAACTGCCTACCGCGGGTCTATGAACTGGCGCAAGGTGGCACTGCCGTTGGCACAGGGTTAAACACAAAGCCCGGCTTTGCCGAGGCCTTTGCAGCGGAAGCCGCCAAAACCACCGGCCTGCCTTTTATGACTGCGAAAAACAAATTTGAAGCCCTTGCGGCCCATGACGCGCTGGTCGAATTGTCCGGCGCGCTTAATGTACTGGCTGCAAGTTGCATGAAAATTGCCAATGATATTAGGCTTTTGGGCTCAGGTCCGCGCTGTGGTCTTGGTGAACTGATCCTGCCGGAAAATGAACCCGGCTCCTCTATCATGCCGGGTAAAGTCAACCCAACTCAAGCAGAGGCGCTGACTATGGTTGCCGCACAAGTAATGGGCAATCATGTGGCCGTCACTGTTGGCGGCTCCAATGGTCATATGGAATTGAATGTTTTCAAACCAGTGATAATTTACAATGTGCTGCAAAGCATCCGCCTGCTGGCTGATGCAACACGCTCCTTCACGGACCGTTGTGTTGTTGGCATTGAACCCAATAAAGCACGCATTGAAAAAACCCTGCAGGAAAGCCTGATGCTGGTTACCGCTTTGGCACCTGAAATTGGTTATGACAATGCGGCTGCCGTTGCAAAAAACGCCCATAAAAAGGGCACGACTTTGCTGGAAAGCGCCCTGGAATTAGGGCTGGTAACGGAAAAACGCTTCCATGAAGTCGTCCGGCCTGAAAATATGACTGGCCCTAAGGATTAAGGAATAAAGGCGGGGCGGTTCGTCAGACGATCCCCCCGCTTCTAAAAAAATGGATGACCAGACACCCATAAAACGCTCTGTCACTATTAGTGGCCACAGAACCTCGGTATCGCTTGAGCCTATCTTTTGGGAAGCTTTGAAAAACGCAGCGGACGAGGACGCGATAAGCCTGAATGCGCTCATCACCAAAATCGATCAAGAGCGACCGGGGAATTTATCCAGCGCCCTGCGTGTCTGGTTGTTTGAACGGCTTCATGAGCGCACTTTAAAGCGCTCATGATTTAATTCGGTTTTTTCCGCGTAAAGATATCCAATAAAACATCCCTAATCTGCTCTTCAGGACGCTTAGGCTCTTCCTGTTGCGGCGCGGGCTGCTCCTGCAAGCCATTTTCCTGTGGTTCGGCCTGATCTACAGGCGCCTCTTCTTCTGCAGATTGTTGCTCTTCTGTAGGTTGTTGCTGACGACCGCGAAGCAAATCACCCAAACCAACACCCTCTCCAGTCACCACACCTTTTAAGACTGCTGAACCCAACCGCACGCCCATATATTTCTGCAGTTCTTTCGTTTGATAAGTAATTGTCGGGTTTGACAGATTATCTGCCAAAGTCACACCAACTGGTGGTGAACCAGGATGGTCACGCAAACGGAAGCTGCCCTTACCATCTACAGTCCACGCAGGAAGGTTCACGCGAAGGTCAAGACCCACATCTGCACCACCATCAATATCTGATGCAAAATTCTGGGTTCGCAAAATCCCATTTTGAATGACGATATCAAAGCCAATCTGACGATAGGCGGTCTGACCGCCGGCAAGAGCCGAACCAGTCAGACGCACAAAATCATTCACCGTGGAAAGCTGCCCGAACTGCTTGTTAATCCGCGGGATATCTACGCGCTGTATGACGCCATTGCGCGTATCAAAACGCCCATCACCGGACAAATTTGCAACCAACGCCTTTTGATTTAAACCCGCTCCTTTGATTTTAGCGGTCAGATTCATAGTTCCGGTCAACGGTGCAATAGCAGCGGCGGCGGTTGTCGCTTTCTCCACAGATACGTTGCTCAAGCTTAAATCCGCATTCAATGTGGGAACATTGCTCGCATCCAGCATGGACGTCATTTGAAGCTTACCCTCAAAGATATCCCCGGATAGCTCTTCAATTGCCAAACTGCGGCCTTTAGAGGTGATTTTTAACCGCGCATTCGCAACATCATAAGCACGCGCAATCACACGTTTCGCTTGGAGCGAAAATTCCCCATCAAGCTGTTCAAGGAAGGCAAAGTCGAAAGGTTCTTCTGACCAGCGGAAAGCGCTCCCCTGTTCCGCAGCCGCTTTAGCTCCGGTATCGACATTTGGCAAGAAGGCATTGAAGTCCAGCGTTCCCGCAGTCATATCAACACGCGCAACGGGGATTTCACCAGTCATATCCAGCGTTCCACTACCATCGAAATTTATATTCCCAAAAGTAGCGGATAGCCTGCTGATTTGCGCGTTCTGATCATCTCCATCCAAAGCGAAATCTAAGTTCATCGCCCCAAAATCACGACGTTCAGGGCTAAAATCAAAGCCAAGATCACGAATGAAACGATAAGTATCTGGCGCTGCGCCCTTTATGCTGGCGCTAAAACCTCTATCCGACTGATCAAAGGCTAAGATCAAAACGCCCTCACCCGAGGCTACTTGTCCGCTCGCAGTGACATCCGTTTTTGCACCGCGCAACCTTATGTCAGCGCGGACATTTTTACCGGGTTTCACACTTTCGCTGTCTAACAACTGAAATTGCGCCAGCAATGCAGCAAGACTCTTATGATCGGCTTTCAGCGTGAAGTCATAGCGAAGCTCATCACTCTGAATATCCCGCAAACGACCGCGAATCTCCCCCTTTAACGCACCAATTGTGGAAGTCATATCAACGCTTAAGTCATTAGTTGTGCCAGAAAGCATCGCATTGAAAGACACCGTTCCTGCATTACTCATTTCAGGGCTAATCTCAACCTGCGCCAACCCTACAAGGTGGTGAAGAGACTGGAAGCGCCCCGATAAACTTAAATCGGCGCGAGGTTGGTCCACAATTTCTCGCACAATGCCTTTTGCGCTAATCTGCCCTTTGTTCTTAAATCCAATACTCGCTGTATCCAGCGTCAATGTCCCCTGCGATAAAGCTGCACGGACATCAATATCCTCAAGTGCATAAGTCTTATAATTAAGGCGACCGACTTTCAGCCCCATATCCACATCAAATGTTTTTAATACGGGCGGCAGCGCCATTGGCTCTCCCGAAGATGCTGGGATATTTCGACCATTATAACGATCCAACGGCAGTTGATCTGCGTTCAGGTTTAAGCGATAACGCGGACGTGCCCCAAGACTTGCCGCAACAGAACCTTGGATACGGTTTTCATCCAATAAGATATTCAACCGCTCCAATGCCAAGCCATTGACGTCATAATGCAGTGAGGACGTCAAGCCAAGACGGTTAAATGCACTGTCCTGCATCGTATCAAAAACGCCCTTGGCAAAAGCCGAAATCAATTCACGTGGCTTTTCCGGATAAATTCCAATTTCACCGTCAAATGCCTGATTTCGCCACGCGCCTTTCAACTGCGCAACACCGCCGCCGACTAAATTCGCTTTAACCTCTTCAACAACAACCGCCTCTTGGCCCAATTTAACTTTCAATGCCATGTCATTAAGTGGGAGACGCGAAGCCGATTTATCAACACCACGCAAATCAACAGCAAAGAAATCACCGCGCAAATGGGGGCTGCTATTCTCCCCTGTAAGATCCACAACTAATTGGCCTTCAAGCCGGTTTGGCCCCACATCTAACATCAGATCAGCTAGGGACAATCGCTGGTCAATCAGGCTAACGCGGCTTTTCAAGCGTAAAACATCAAAACCTGTGGGCATTCCAGTACCCAGATTAAGAGTGCGCGCAAGGGTTGGTAAGTTATTGCCCCGAATATCCAAATCACCTGTAAGACGGCCAGTTTTGATGTCTCCATAGCCATCAAAGAACAAAGCTAACAGGCCATCACCGACACTTAGTCGAATGGAAATATCACTATCAGATCGGTCCAAGCGCCCCAGATCTATATCAAAATTCAAATCAAGGCCGCGCGCAGCCAATTCCCCCGTCATTTCTAATGGGCCATTCAGGGACGCAAGAGACAACCGAACGTCAATATCGCTTGTTTCTTCAAACTGTCCGCTGGCGGCATTTAAATAGCTGACATAGCCACCTTCAATACGCAGGTCCTTGACGCCGAGCTGTGGTGATGCCGCATCACCACCGCCTTCTGATTCTCCCATATCGAAGACCCAGTTACCGACACCTTGAGCATTTTTCTCAAGTGCGATGCGCGGGCTGATCAGGTCGAGATAACGAACCTCAATATGTTTTGACAAAAGTGGGAAAAGGGCGACAGCTACATCAATACGCTCAGCTGTAATGAAGTCTTCGCTTTGAAAACCGGACGGACTTTTAAGAACCACTTTTTGCACGGAGACCTTTGGACTTGGCAACAGGCTTAGAGATATCGGTCCATTTAACTCAAACTCCCGCCCACTGGCCTTTTCCACTGCTGTTATGATATCGCCTCTATAGTTCTCGACATCAATAAACAAAGGAACGACCAGAGCCACTGCGACAACAGCCGTAATTGCACTTGCAATCAGAATTAAGAATTTGCGCATCTTCCCAAGCCCAATTCCATTTTTTTGAAGCCCTTCATAGCACTTAAGCCTATAATCATTTCAAGGTCAAAAGGTGATAAAAGCCTTTGCAACCTCATTTGACACGTCATAAGTAACCTTATATGGACAACCGGTTTCGACAGAAAATATCAACCACTTTAAAAGCGGTGCGGCGATTTCAAAGCCCAGCACAGGACCCGTTTGCCGCGGGAATTGTAGCATTGATCACGGGTGTGATCACCGGCTATGCCGCGCTTGCCTTTCGTGGAGCCATTGCTTTTATTCAAAAAATCGGTTTTTTGACCCCTGAGCAGAACATGACCGATGTTGTAGCCGCTCTTCCCTGGTGGCAGGTGCTTTTCACTCCTGTTTTAGGGGGACTCGCCGTAGCATTGGTCCTTCGATTCTTTATGAACGGCGGTGCCCCGCATAGTGTTGCCGAAGTCATTCAAGCGAATGTTATCAGCACCGGTGAAATTAAAACACGCGACGGTTTATCAAGTGCCCTGGTTGCCGCGACCGCATTGGGCACGGGCGCCCCAGTTGGGCGGGAAGGTCCGGTCGTGCATTTAGGCGCAACGCTTGCATCCTTGATCGCACAAAAGCTAAAAGCACCGCCTGCAATGGCGCGTACGCTTTTGGGCTGCGGCGTTGCAGCCGCTATCGCCGCATCTTTTAACGCGCCTTTAGCAGGTGTATTTTTCGCGCTTGAAGTGGTCTTGGGCAGCTATGCAATCGCCAGCTTTGCCCCCATCGTGATTGCTGCCGTAATGGGAACAATCATCACACGCATCCATATCGGCGATCATCCAGCTTTCATATTGCCGGGTTATTCCATCAATAGCTTTACTGAAGTGCCTGCCTTTTTGATTTTGGGAGGTATTAGCGCTCTCGTCGCTGCAGGCTTTATTCGTGCTGTCTTTTTTGCAGATGACCAATTAGCCCGACTGCCTATTCCTCGTTGGGCGAATCCGCCTTTAGCTGGGCTCGCCGTTGGAATCATCGGTTTATTCTTGCCTATGCTATTGGGGGTTGGTTATGGCGCGACAGACGCAGCCTTGAAAGAAAATTATGACTTTCTAGCGCTGCTGGTTCTGCTTGCAGCTAAAATGGCTTTAACGGCTCTTTGCCTGAGCGCCCGTTTTGGTACAGGTGTCTTTTCACCATCCTTGTTCATGGGCGCAATGACGGGCGGTGCCTTCGGGCTGGTGGTCGCTGCAGTATTTCCCGAAGGAGCCTCTACACACGGGCTTTATGCCATTGTCGGCATGGGCGCTGTAGCAGGCGCGGTTCTTGGCGCACCAATTTCAACAGTTTTAATCGTTTTTGAACTGACTGGTGATTACCAAATCACCTTAGCGCTTATGGCTGCGACCGCGGTTGCCAGTGTGACCAGCGCGCGTTTCCTCGGCCCCAGCTTTTTCAAAGCACAATTCCGCCGCCGCGGATTAGACATTGATGAAGGCGAAGCAAGGCTGGCTTTACGACAAATCAAAGTCGGCGACCAGATGGATGAAGAGTTTCTGATTCTTCCCGAAGATGCGAGTTTACAAAGGGTGCGTGCATTACTCGCACGCCTCACCCGCGGCTCTTTGGTCGTTGTTCGTCAAAGTGGCTCCTTTGTTGGGACTATTTGCCCTAAAGACATGGGAGATGATGTGACAGATCAAGAGCTTGATGACTTGGTGCGGGCAAGCGATCTCGTTCGATCTTCAGCCCCCTATGTCCTAAGCAGCCACAGCATGGACTATGCCCTCCTTCTACTGACAGAGAAGGGCGAGGATATGCTACCGGTCCTCAACGACAATGAAGAACGCCGGGTTGTCGGCGTCATACACAAAACAAATGTGCTCATGCTGTACAACCACCTTTTACTTGAAGAGAAGCGGCATAATCAGGGCGATTAAGAAACTTCTGATTTGCCGCTTTCAGTGTAGCGCAGCCGTGCTATAGAATGCCCATTATGCATGATCCCTTTGACCTTGACGATGATTTCCCCACTACCGCGCCCGCAACCGCTGCGTCGACGGAACCCTTTTATTTGAAAGGCCTTAATCCGCCGCAAAGAGAAGCGGTGGAGACATTGGACGGGCCTGTGCTCATGCTTGCCGGTGCGGGGACGGGGAAAACACGCGCTCTCACCACAAGGCTTGCCCATATTCTTTCCACGAATCATGCCTTTCCAGGGCAGGTTCTATTGGTGACTTTCACCAATAAAGCCGCACGGGAAATGCAAGAGCGTGTAGGTCGTATCATTGGCCCGGCTGTTGAAGGCATGCCCTGGCTTGGCACTTTTCACTCCATTGCCGCTAAAATACTGCGTCGCCATGCGGAAATGATCGGCTTGAAATCCAATTTCACAATCCTGGATACCGACGATCAAATCCGCCTGCTCAAGCAAATACTCCAAGCAGATAATATTGACGATAAACGCTGGCCCGCGCGATTGCTTGCTGGCCTCATCGACAGTTGGAAAAACCGTGGTTGGACGCCGGAACAGGTTTCAAGCGCACACAGCGCACAATATGCCGACGGCCTTGGACAGAAATATTATCGCGCCTATCAGGACCGGCTGAAGGTCCTCAACGCCTGCGATTTTGGGGATTTGCTACTGCATAATATCACCCTATTTCAGAAACATAGTGATGTTCTGAACAATTATCAGCAGCGCTTTAAATACATCATGGTGGATGAATATCAGGACACCAATGTCGCGCAATATCTTTGGCTTAGGCTCTTGGCCCAGAAGCACCATAATATCTGCTGTGTCGGCGATGATGATCAGTCCATCTACGGTTGGCGTGGTGCGGAAGTCGGCAATATACTACGCTTTGAAAAAGACTTTCCCGGCGCGAAAGTCATCCGATTGGAGCAAAATTACCGCTCACATCAGCACATTCTTTCCGCAGCCTCCGGCCTTATTGCAACCAACCAGGAGCGGCTGGGTAAAGAGCTTTGGACCGATGGTGATCAAGGGGAAAAGGTTCAAATTCGCGGTGTATGGGACGGCGAAGAAGAGGCCCGCACTGTTGCAGAAACCATAGAGGCTGCAAGGCGAGATGGGGAAAGCCCATCCGAAATGGCGGTGTTAGTTCGTGCAACGAGCCAGATGCGGTCCTTTGAGGATCGGTTTTTAAGCATTGGCCTACCCTATCGTGTGGTTGGTGGCCCGCGCTTTTATGAGCGCAAGGAAATTCGCGACGCGCTCGCCTATTTCCGGGTCATTGCCCAAAGCGCTGATGACCTAGCTTTGGAACGCATCATCAATATACCAAAACGAGGTCTGGGCGATAAGACAGTGCAGACAGTGTTCAACCTCGCCCGGGCGCAGAATATCAGCCTTCATGATGCCGCCGTGGCGATTGTTGAAACGGATGAAATTTCCAAACGCGCGCGCACGTCTCTGGCTGGCCTGATGGACGATTTTGATCGTTGGCGTTCTGCATTAGAAACCATGCCTCATCCAGAACTTGCGGAAATGGTGTTGGAGGAATCCGGCTACACCGCAATGTGGATGGCGGATAAGTCACCGGATTCCCAAGGCCGCCTTGAAAATCTACAAGAATTGGTCCGCGCTATGGCGGAATTTGACGATTTGGGCGGATTTCTGGAACATATTTCGCTGGTCATGGAAAATGACGCCTCCCAGGGCGAAGCAAAAATATCGCTCATGACCCTTCATTCCGCCAAAGGTCTTGAATTTGACCGTGTCTTTCTCGCTGGTTGGGAAGAGGGTCTATTTCCAAACCAAAGAGCTTTAGATGACGGTGGGCAAGCAGCTCTGGAAGAAGAACGCAGGCTGGCCTATGTAGGGCTCACACGCGCACGCAAACACGCCATGATCCTTTTTGCCGCAAATCGCATTCTTTATGGCAAATGGCAGGCCGCTTTGCCGTCCCGCTTTATCGAGGACCTACCCCAGGATCATGTTGAACTGGTCACAAATCGCGGACTTTACGGAGGATCATCCCAGAACTGGCAACGCGATCGCCAATGGTCGCCACCGCGTGGTGGCATGCGCAATGATTTTCGACCACCCAAACAAAAGCGCTGGGGACAAATCATTGACGGCAAGGCAGAGCGGTTGTCTCCCACAAAGAAAAAGAGTGATTTCAATGTCGGCGACCGCGCGTTCCACGACAAATTCGGTTATGGCGAAGTCGAAGAAGTCGACGGTGACCGCCTGACTATCAATTTTGAACATTCGGGGCGCAAACGCGTTCTGGATAGTTTTGTATCCAAAGGATGAATCATGAGCAATGAATGGCGGGCTTTAGTAACGGTTCCCCGCGATCTGGCCCCTGCCGTTGAAGCGGTTATGGAGGCCCATATAGTCAATGACCTCCCGCCCAGCATTGCTGCCTTTGCCAAGGAAGAAGACCCCTCTACTTATGTAGTTCAGGCTTTTTATTACGGCCAGCCCGAGCGCGATGCCCTATTTGAAGCTTTAAACACGGCATTTGATGAGGGCATAGCGAATACGCTTGTCATCGAAGCTCTACCAGAAACTGACTGGGTGTCTTTAAGTCAATCAATGCTGCCACCGATTACTGCGGGTCGATTTCATGTCTATGGTTCTCACGCAGCCGATACTTTAAAGCCAGAATATATCGGATTACTGATTGAAGCCGGTCAAGCCTTCGGCACCGGGCGTCATGAAACGACTCATGGATGTTTGGAAACCCTAGACGGCTTAGCAGATGATTTCACTATCAGTCACGCCTTGGATATAGGAACAGGGTCAGGCGTGCTGGCGCTCGCCATCGCCAAAGCCTGGCAAATCCCTGTGGTGATGAGTGATATTGACCCCATCGCCGTTGAAACTGCGCTTGAAAACGCAGAAGTCAATAGCGTGGCCTGTGTTGAAACATTAGATAATCCCGGCGTCCTCCCCGTCACGGCGAATGGCGCGGAGGATGAAGCCATTCGTCGCCACGCACCCTACCCGCTGATTATTGCAAATATTTTAGCCGAGCCATTATGCGATATGGCAGAGGCTATAACAGCCCTGGCCGACCCCAAAGGGCGCATCATTCTATCCGGGATACTCTCCACACAAGCCAACAAGGTCTTAGAGGCCTATGGAAGCTACGGGTGGCGGGAAGAAAAAAGGGTCAGCGTGGGCGATTGGCCGACACTGACCCTAGTTAAATGCTAGCGGTTGACTAGCGGGGAGGATACATCTGACTTTGAGAGAGGTCAGGTGCAGGATAAATTCTTAAGCGGCTGCAAGCCAGCTTTCAGCACGAAGCGGCGCACGACCACGGCGGCGAATGACACGTGCCTGATTACGTAGGCTGACCACTTCTGCCTGTGGCTGGGCAGCTTGACGGGCGGCTTTAGCAGCAATGCCATCCATGACCAAATCGATAAGGTCATAATCGTGACCACTGAACCACTGGCGGAGGCCAGTCCAAAGCGCCGCATTCTCGACCTCAGCATTTGTGCGATGCACAAATAACGGGGTCTCACTTGGGATCATGCCTTTATCACGCATTAGATCCAAAAAGGCATAAGGTGCCAAACGATCAACGAATAAACTCAAACGCGCAATTAACAGGCTCAACATCTCAAAAGCTCCTAAAGTCTTGCCCTTGTTCATTTCATGATGTGCATATAGGCTCCTGTTTATGCAATTTCCAGAACACAAAATCGCATTATAGATATGCAAAAACTGCATACATAACTTTTTCTTATCTATCAATTATGGATGTGTGCAATGCACAAATATAATAATTCCAACCTGGATTGCTCATTTGTTCGGAAAGCCTTAGGATTTCCAAAATTCAATTTCGGAAAAGGCTCTGTTTATGAAATTTTTCATTCCCTCAATCATTCTTATGAGCTTGGCATCGCAACCTGCTTCCGCACAAGATGAAGCCCCACTAACTGCAGCAAATGTTATGGAGAGAGCGGAACCAACGGATTGGCAGGCATTTGATCCCGACAATCTGCTTTACATGGAATTTAAGGCCGGCACAGTTGTGATTGCCCTTTCTCCTGAATTTACGCCGGGCCATACAGAGAACATCAAAAAACTGGCGTCAGAGCATTTTTATGACGGATTGCATATATATCGGGTCCAAGAAAACTATGTCGTTCAATGGGGTGATTTCGCAGGCGAAAAAGACGTGGAAACAGCCAAACGCGCTATAGCGGCCGAGTTTGAGACGGAGAATGCACAAAAGCTCCCCTTTACGCCCTTACCCGGCCCCGATGGCTATGCTGCACAGGTTGGTTTTTCAGGCCCCTTTCCTGCCGCAAAAACAGAAGACGGCTCACTTGCCTGGATGTTGCACTGTCCAGGGGCTGTTGGAATGGCCCGCGATGTGGCACCGGATAGCGGCGGCACCGAGATTTATGCGGTCATCGGCCAGGCTCCACGTCATCTTGACCGCAATGTAACGGTTTTCGGCCGGGTGATTTCGGGCATGGAGCATTTTTCAACGCTTAAAAGAGGTCATGAGGCTTTGGGCTTTTTCGCCGATGAAGCCGATTGGACGCCAATAAAGTCCATTCGCCTCGGGAGTGAGATTGCAGATGCAGATAGACAGGATTTCGAATATCTGCGAACCGATACTGAATTATTCCAAGATTTGGTCGCAGCAAGGACCAACCGACGCGAAGAATGGTTCCGCTATGCCGCCGGTCACGTTGATGTTTGCAATATGCCGGTACCAATCCGAGCGATTGAGAAGAATTAAGAGAGGGCCTGGGCCAGAGTTATCCACTCATCCTCATCTATAACCTCAACGCCGAGTTCCTTGGCTTTCTTTAGCTTCGAACCGGCACCAGGGCCTGCAACAACCAGGTCCGTCTTAGCAGAAACAGAGCCGGAAACCTTGGCCCCCAAGGCTTCCGCCTTTGCCTTCGCTTCCGCCCGACTCATTTTTTCAAGCGTTCCGGTAAAGACGAGAGTTTTTCCTGTAACAGCACTGTCCTGTGTTTCCCAGACAAACTCCTTAACCTCAACCTGGGAGGCAAGATCTTTCACAACATCCAGATTATGCGGCTCTTTGAAAAAGTCTGTGAAAGCCTGAGCGACAACTTTGCCAATGCCTTCGACTGCTTCCAATTCCTCAACTGCAGTTTCCGATTCCATCAATGCGAATATCGCATCAAGACTGCTATAAGCTTTGGCGATATCGCGCGCGGTGATCTCTCCCACATGACGAATACCTAGGGCATAAAGAAAACGGTCCAGGCCGATAACACGCCGTTCATCAATCGCGTCAAGCAGGTTTTGAACCGATTGCTCACCCCAGCCTTCGCGCTTTAAAATCTCATCACGGCGATCATGAAGGCGGAAAATATCCGCCGGGCTTTCAATCAGCTTATCTTCCCAAAAGGCCCGAACATGTTTCGCCCCCATGCCTTCAATGTCAAAGGCATTGCGGGAGACAAAATGCTTCAATCTTTCAATACGCTGCGCCGGGCATATAAGCCCGCCAGTACAACGTCGCACGGCCTCCCCTTCTTCCCGAACTGCCGCAGACCCGCATACGGGGCAATGATCCGGATAATGGAAAGGCTGCGCATCATTGGGGCGCTTTTCAAGAACGACAGATACTATTTGAGGAATAACGTCGCCAGCGCGCTGTAATACGACCATGTCGCCAATACGCACGTCCTTACGGGCAATCTCATCCTCATTATGCAAAGTCGCATTCGAGACCATGACACCGCCAACAGACACCGGTTCTAATTTTGCAACAGGAGTTAGCGCCCCAGTTCGACCTACTTGAATATCAATATCAAGTAATTTGGTTTTGGCTTTTTCTGCAGGGAATTTATGAGCAATCGCCCAGCGCGGTGCACGAGCAACAAAGCCCAGACGATCTTGCAGATCCAAACGGTCAACTTTGTAGACGACACCATCGATATCATAATCAAGCGCCGCCCTTTCCTCTTCGATCAAGCGATAATGCGCAATGGCCGCATCTACGTCAGCGCATCTTTGCATTAACGGATTAACCGGAAAGCCCCAACGCCCCAACTGTTCCAACACGCCGTACTGCGTATCACTGGGCAATTCACTGATTTCACCCCAACCATAAGCAAAAAACGCAAGCGGACGTTCAGCAGTAATTTTGGGGTCAAGCTGGCGCAATGACCCAGCGGCTGCATTTCGCGGGTTCGCAAAAATCTTTGCACCCTTTGCTTCCTGAGCGGCATTTAATTCCATAAACGCCGCTTTGGGCATATAAACTTCACCGCGGACCTCAAACACGTCGGGCATAGCCGGAACCTGTTGAGGAATGACATCAATCGTCCTGATGTTCCGTGTAACATTTTCCCCCTCAACCCCATCTCCCCGCGTTGCAGCTAAAGCCAGTTGGCCTTTTTCGTAGCGAAGAGATATGCTCAGTCCGTCGATTTTTGGCTCGGCGATAAGGTCGATTTGTTCCGGCACGTTTGGCGCCAGAAAACGGTGGATACGCCCCATGAAGTCCACGACATCCTGGTCGTCAAAAGCGTTATCCAGAGACAACATAGGTATCGCATGAGTAACTTTAGCAAATTTGCCGGATGGCTTTGCGCCGATGGCCTTGGATGGGCTATCATCTCTTATTAAATCGGGGAAGCGCTGTTCGATCGCGAGATTACGTTGAAATAATTTATCATATTCGCGATCCTCAATGGAGGGCGCATCTTCTTGATAGTAAAGCTTATTATGATAGGCGACTGTCTTTGCCAAGCGTTCCAGTTCCGCCTTAGCTTCCTGTCGCGTTAATTGTTCAACGGCTTTATTGGATAAATCACCCATGGTCAGGCTGCTCCACGCAATAAGCTGTCCGCGGCTGCGCGGGCCTCATCGGTTACAAAGGCGCCTGACAACATACGTGCAATTTCCTCTCTGCGGTCCTGTGTCTCAAGGGGCACAACTGTCGTCACAGTGACTTCGCCCTGGTCCGATTTTTGGATGCGCCAATGGTCTGCGCCACGGGCCGCCACTTGCGGGGAATGGGTGACGACCATCAACTGCGCACTTTCAGCCAGGCGTGCTAGACGCTCACCGATAGCGCTTGCCGTTGCTCCGCCTACACCGCGATCTACTTCGTCAAATATCATGGTTCGTGCGCCCGAACGGTCCGCCAACGCAACCTTCAAAGCCAAAATGAAGCGCGATAATTCGCCACCCGATGCAATTTTAATCAAAGGCCCAAAGGGTGCACCGGGATTGGTAGAGACTTCAAATGCCACTTTTTCCCCGCCATCAGCCTGCCACTGCCCTTTTTCCAGAGGCTCCAAAACGGCTTGAAACTTAGCTTTTTCAAGCTTAAGCGGCGGCAATTCCTCATTCACAACCTCAGCCAGGGCATCAGCAGCTTTAGCGCGGCTTTGGCTCAAAGCAACAACAGAATTTTC